>DIFE01000041.1 GCA_002418985.1 Deltaproteobacteria bacterium UBA5756 | reverse complement strand
CGTTACAAGTCCATCATCTGTCAGGGGCAGGCAGGGGACGTTCGTCAATAAGTAAATAACTCAACCCCTGATTCCCTTCGCGTTATTCACCAAGGCCCCGCGCCGGGCAAGGACATTGGCAGGAATACTGTCAAATCAACATCGCGGATTGACGGAGATTCACACGCAAAATCCTTTACAGCTGCAGGCGCAGGGATGAATTGGTTTCGATGGTTATGGGAAGGGTGAGGGACGTCCTTAAATATTTCAATTGGAAAGAAGGTAGTGCACGGACAGGGAATATTACATCCACATCCGAGATTATTGTCTTTCTCCCGCGTAGCGGGATGCAAGTGCGGCCTGATCCGCGTCTTCTCCGGATCTGGACGCATTCTTCTAAGGCTTCCTCCCACGCTTTCTTCATTGCCTCCAGTGGAGCCCCATAAGGGTGGAACGGGCGTGAGACAATCTTTCGTTTTTCTTCGGATAGGGGGAGGCAGGATGGTCATGAAGGAATATCGGAAGTCTCTGGCGAAGACATCAGACCTCAAGGTGTAGGCGGTGCCGCAGTCCGGGTGACCCATAAGGGGCTGCAGGAACCTTTCAAAGTACCTGGGCGGCAGTGACTGGCAATGACAACCTAAAAGTGACCCACTGTGAGAAAGCAAAAATGACCCACCCCTGTTTTAGTTAAAAAAAGAGATACCCTTCATTCCTTGTCCCTTTTTGCCGGAGATTTCTTCTTCAGGCTCTCCTTCAGTCTGCGATCACGATTACAGTCCTTTGCGTGCCGGGAGCGGAAAAGGTTTTTTTCGCAGTATCTTCACATTCAACAAAAAAGGCCATCAAGGAGATGGCCTAAGTGTTGAAAGAATTGGTGGAGCTGAAGGGGATCGAACCCTCGACCTCTTGACTGCCAGTCAAGCACTCTCCCAGCTGAGCTACAGCCCCGTTAGGTTAGTGTTATAACAGCCCGGGGTTGAATTGTCAATGGCAATTGCGCCGTGCCAAGCATCCCTTAGAAGTTGCAAAGGACGGGAAAAGTTATTACCATGTGAGGGTAATATTGATATCGTGCGGGGAGGTGCTTTATGAAGACAATCGTTTATTTGCTCGTTGCCGTTTGTTTTCTTTTTGTGTCGGTGAGCGCGGGTTATAGCCAGGGCGCGGCATCGGGGGCGCAGATAAAGCTGCCGGAACCTAAGTATGATGGGAACGTGTCAGTTGAAAAGGCCTTGAAGGAAAGGCGGTCGGTGAGGGTGTATAAAGACAGCCCTCTGAGCATGGCAGAGGTTTCCCAGATGCTCTTCGCGGCGCAGGGCGTAACGGAGGCCGGCCGGGGACTCCGGACCGCTCCCTCGGCCCGCGCGCAGTATTTCCTCACCGTCTATCTTTTTGCCGGGAACGTAACGGGGCTCAAGGCGGGGATGTATCGCTATGTTCCGGCTGGCCACGCCCTTGCGGTGGTTGCCGAGGGGGATATCAAGGGCAAGCTGTACAAGGCGGCCGGCCAATCGCCGATACAGAAGGCACCGGCGGTGCTTCTCATTGCAGGGGCGCAGGACAAGGCGGCTGCGAACACGAACTGGATGTATTTCGAGGCGGGCCACGCGGCGCAGAACGTGTACCTGCAGGGTGTGTCGCTTGGTCTTGGAACCGTTGTCATGGCGGGATTTGATGCTGAAGCGGTGGGCAAGGCGGTAAGCATGCCGGCGAATGAAAAGACCCTTTATATAATGCCTGTAGGGAAGAAATAGATTATAATGTAATCCCGGCGGCGATGCGTTCGGGGAATCCAAAAAAGAAGAGGTATAAATGCTGCTTTATCTCGTGCGCCATGGTGAGGCGAAGCGGGAGGATGAAGATCCCGAACGGGGCCTCACCGACAACGGGCTGAGGAGCGCCCGCAGGATGGGCGAATTCCTGTCATTCATGGATACGCAGTTTGACGTCATACTCCACAGCACGAAGAAGAGGGCGGCCCAAACGGCCCAGGTCTTTACCGAGTCCATCAGACCGAAGAAGGGTATCGCTGAGGAACAGGGCCTCGCGCCCAACGACGACCCTGCGCCGTGGGTGGAACGGATCAATGCCATGGATGAGGATACGGCCATTGTCGGCCACCTTCCTTTTCTTGACAGGCTCCTGGGGCTTCTCGTTCTTGGTGATGCCGACAGGCGAATCGTCGATTTCAAGCCGGCCGGAGCCATATGCCTGAAACCGGCGGGCAACGACAGGTGGCTTATCGTCTGGGCCCTCGGCCCGGAGGTCATATGGTGAGCCCTCTCGCGGCAGTCATCATCTTTCTTGCCGGGGTTGCGCTGGGTGGTATTGTCTTCTCGCTCATCGTATCCTACCGCTCTCGCGGGTTACAGGGACAGCTGGAGGCGAGGGCCGGGTCTGCCGAGGCGATCGTGAACGAGGTGAGGCAGCAATGCCAGCAGGGCCAGGAAGAATCGGAGCGGCTGCGGGCCCAGCTTGCCGCGGAGAGCAACGCCAGGGTAGAGGCGGTCGCAAAGTGCGCGGCATCGGAGCTGCGCCTGAAGGAAGAGATGGAACGCCTGGAGGCCTTTCGGACCGAGCTCAGCGAAACCTTCAAAGCCCTTTCGCTCGATGCTCTTGCGAACAATACGAACGAATTCAAAAAATATGCCGACGATTTCATGAAGCTTGCCGAAGAGAAACTCAAGTCCCAGACCGCGGAAGGGAAAAAGGAGCTTGAAGGCAAGAAGGACCTTATCGACAGGAATATCGATTCCATCGGCAAGACCCTGACCGAGGTCCAGAGGCGGATCGAAGATGTGGGCAAGGTGAGCGGCGAGCGTATCACCGAGGTGACCACCCTTATCAAGAAGCACGAAGAAGTCACGACGAAACTCAAGGACACGACGGAGCACCTCGGCCGGGCGCTGGCAAGTTCCAAGAAGCGGGGCGAATGGGGCGAGCGCATGGCTGAGGACATTATTCGCCTTGTGGGGATGGTGGAAGGGATCAACTACGTCAAGCAGACGACCCTGGAGAACGCACCGGGAAGGCCCGACTTTACCTTTCTCCTGCCCAACAACCTGAGAGTGAACATGGATGTCAAGTTCCCCCTCGACAACTTCACCCACTATCTTGACGCGGAGGCGGAACACGACAAGAAGCGTTACCGCGACGAACTTCTCAAGAACACGAAGGTCATGATAAAGCAGGTGACGACCCGGGAGTACATAAATCCCGCGGAGAACACCGTGGACTACGTCATCGTGTTCATCCCCAACGAGCAGGTCTACGGCTTCATCCAGGAATCCGACGCGACGATCATGGACGAGGCCCTGAGGCAAAAGGTCATCCTCTGCTCGCCTTTTACGCTCTACGCGGTCCTCGCCGTCATCCGCCAGACCATCGAGAACGTCAACCTGGAACGCACGGCGTCGGAGATACTCAAGCTCCTCAGCGAGTTTTCGAAGCAGTGGAAGCTGTACAAGGATAAGTTCAAGGCCATGGGTGACCGGATCGATGCGGCAAAAAAAGAATACGATATCCTCGCGACCACACGGACCAACATGCTCGAAAAACCGCTGAGGAAAATCGACGAGCTGAGCGCCCAGGACGCACTGGAGATCGAGGCGGGGAGTCTTCTGCAGGATGAAACGTAGTCTGACTTTGATCCAGGTTCTGGCTGGTTTCCTGCTGCTGTTTCTCTGTGGAATCTCAGGGGCAGGCGGGCAGGGTACCGACAGTGATCTTCCCGGTTTCCTTGAGGGGAATTATAGTCTTATCGGCAAGAAACCGGGAAGCGATGATACCTATTCCGGCTCGGCGAGGATCAGGATTAACGGCGATAAGCTGGAGGTCCTGCGATGTGTGGGTTCTTCCCGGTTCCCGGCGGAAGGTTCCATAATACCTGTCACGAGTGACAGAATATCTCATGTGAAGGTCCGCTGGAGCGACGGAAAGGATCGGTACGAGGCCCTGTATGCCGTACACGGGGACGCCGACAACTATGCCAGGCTTTCGGGGCCCTATGTCAGGATGGACGACCAGACGAGGTTCGGCTGGGAGCTTCTTTATGTCGATCCCAATGGCGGGCCGATTTGCAGATAGATAAGGCTCTTTTTCTCAACAGGGCCGGACAAAGGAGACAATAAATGGAAGAAGCGAACCGCTTACGCATTGTCTTGAAACAGCTCATAGAGAACAACGAATATCTCGCGGAGAACTACCGGAAATGGGCCAGGGTTGCGGCGACAGGCGGTCTCGATACCGTATCCAAAGAGATCGACGAGGCGGGACAATTCATCCAGATCGCCACGCAGAAACTTAAAGGTGCCCTCGGCCTTATGGAACCCTGACAGTCACGGGATCTCTTTTCTTTGCCCCCGTTTCTTCCCTGAAGTTTCCCCGAAAAACCGCGAATTCCAGGTATCCGGAACTGCCCGCCAGGCAGGCGAACTCACCCTCATAGTAGCTCTTGTTGATCGTCGTGAATGACATGCCGCCCGTTCTTATTTCGAAGGTTTCGTCTTTAACAAAGGAGCGGAGGGTCTCAGCCTTTATATTGGTGATGGCGTTGCCGAAACGATCGAAACGTACAACTTCTCCGGCGAGAACATTGCCGTCCGCAACGGGATGAAGGTCCCCGATAAGGACGGGGTCGGTTATTTTCCGGCCGAATGCATCGGGGGAGAAACCAAGACAAAGCCGGGCCGCGGCAGGAGAAAAGATGTCGCGGCCATGAAAGGTGGAACTGATCGCCGGAAGCATGAAATTGCGGTTCTCGATGACGTGGATTTCCGAGGCGCTGTCCGCGACGAGCGTGAAAACGCCGTTGTCAGGCCCGACGAAATGATGACCCTTTGTTGACACGATGATGGGCCTTCTGTCGCTTCCGACGGTGGGGTCGACGACGACGACGTGGACCGTCCCCGGGGGAAAATACCGCCAGTAGTCATCGACAAGGAAAGCTGCTTCGCGTACGTCCTGGGGTTCTACCTCGTGGGTTATGTCAACAATAGCCGCGCCCGGATGGATCGTAAGGATGACCCCTTTCATGATGCCCACATAGGGGTCTTTCACTCCGAAATCGGTGACAAGCGTGATCGCGCCCATTCCCAAGCCCATCGGCTAAAGCATCTTTATATACTTTTTAAAAGGCTTCTCGATGATACCTTTTTCCGTGATGAATCCGCTGATGTACTTTTGGGGGGTGACGTCGAAGGCAAAATAACGGGCCTTAGCGTCCTTGACGGTCAGAAGTTTGTCGTCCAGGTATTTCACTTCCCTCGCGCTGCGTTCCTCGATGGCGATATGAGTACCGTCTTCAGTGGCTTTATCGAAGGTCGATACGGGGGCGGCAATATAGAATGGTATCTTGTATGCGTTCGCAGCCAGCGCGATCATGAAGGTGCCGATCTTATTCGCCGTGTCGCCGTTTGCGGCTATTCTGTCGGCGCCGGTGACGATTTTGTTTACAACGCCGCTGGAGCAGAGAAATCCGGCATGATTCTCGGGGACAAGCTCGACGGGGATGCCTTCCTGCATGAGTTCCCAGACGGTGAGGCGCGATCCCTGCATGTAGGGCCGTGTCTCCGTCGCAATGACCTTTATCTTTTTGCCCGATTCGTGGGCCGCCCGGATGACGCCGAGCGCCGTGCCGTAGCCGCCCGTCGCGAGAGCCCCGGCGTTGCAGTGGGTCATGATCGTGTCGCCGTTCTCGATAAGTTCCGCGCCGTAGAGGGAAAGCATCCTGTTGTTCTCTATATCTTCCACATGGATGGCGAGAGCCTCGCCAAGCAGATCGTCCACGATGTCCGTATCCCCGGCATAGCTCTCGAAGGCTTCCGTCATTCTCTTGAGGGCCCAGAAAAGGTTCACCGCCGTGGGTCGGGTATCGCCAAGTTTTTTGGCGATGCGGGCGATGTCAGCCCTGCCGACGGGTTTTTTCGCCGCCTTCTTTTCATTCACTCCCAATACCATGCCGTAGGCGGCAACGATGCCGAGGAGCGGCGCGCCCCGAACCGTCATATTATTGATGGCCGTGATGAC
This sequence comes from Deltaproteobacteria bacterium UBA5756, assembly GCA_002418985.1. Lineage (GTDB taxonomy): Bacteria > Desulfobacterota > Syntrophorhabdia > Syntrophorhabdales > Syntrophorhabdaceae > Delta-02. The sequence continues at coordinate 24,854 of DIFE01000041.1, read as the reverse complement.
ATCCTTGGCGGTCGTGCATTTTACGTACGTCTTCCTGAAGGGCAGTTCCCTTTGATCGAGAAGGTAAAGAGCGCCATTCTTCCAGTAAATATGATCGGTCATGCTTTCACCTCTTTCTTAATTTGTGATCGGGTATCTGAATCCCTTTGCCTGACAACATGGTCTGTCCGTCTTGCCGTCCCCGAAAGTACTCTCTTGTCGTCATCCCGGACTTGACCCAGGATGCAGAGACATCTCTATCTCGACATCTCTCCTGGATTCCGGCCTTCGCCGGAAAGACGGACGAAATGAAGACAAAACCAAGCGTATCAAGAGGCTGTCACCCCTTCAACTTTTTCAAAAGGAGTTCGTTGAGGAGCGCCGGGTTGGCCTTGCCCTTCGTCTCTTTCATTGCCTGTCCGACGAAGAAGCCGAGGAGCTTTTCCTTGCCGGCCTTGAAGTCGGCCACTTCCTTCGGAGAACGGGCGATGACGGCATCGATGATGCCGACGATGGCACCCTCGTCGGAAATCTGGAGCAGGCCTTTTTCCTTTACGTATTCACGGGGGGAGACCCGGGTACGGTAGATCTCGGGGAATATCTCCTTGCCGATCTTATTGCTGATGGTGCCGTCCTTTATGAGGGTGAGAAGCTCGGCGAGTTGGTCGGGCTTGACGGGAGAATCCTTCGGAGAGATGTTCCCGTCTTTCAGTTCCCTCAGGAGTTCCGTCATGATGAAGTTGCTTACCGTCTTCGCCTCGGGGAAGAGTGCGAGGACGTCCTCGAAGTAGCGAGCCAGTTCCCTGTCGGATGCGAGGATCTCCACGTCGTACCGGGGCAGGCCGTATTGCGTCATGAAGCGTTCCATTTTTTCCATGGGAAGCTCGGGCAGGGTGTTCCTGACATCTTGAACCCAGGCGTCGTCCACGGTCACGGGAAGAAGGTCCGGTTCGGGAAAATAACGGTAATCGTGCGCCTCTTCCTTGCCGCGCATGGAATAGGTGACGCCCTGGTCCGCGTTGAAGAGGCGCGTCTCCTGGACGACGCTCCCACCTTTCTTGATAAGCGCGATCTGACGGGCAATCTCGTAATCGAGGGATCTCTCGATGTAACGGAAAGAGTTCAGGTTCTTGAGTTCTGCCCGGGTGCCCAGGACATCGTCTCCCTTCTTGCGCACCGACACATTGGCGTCGCAGCGAAAGCTCCCTTCCTCCATGTTGCCGTCGCATATTTCGAGATACATGAGAATGTCGCGCAGCGCCTTGAGATATGCCGTCGCTTCTTCCGGGGTCCTCAGGTCGGGTTCGCTCACGATCTCGAGGAGCGGGGTGCTCGAACGGTTGTAGTCGACCATGCTGTAGCTGCTTGTCTCGATGGTGCGTTCGTGGACGAGCTTGCCCGCATCCTCTTCCATGTGGATGCGCAGGATACGGATACGTTTTGTTTCTCCGTCCATGACGATATCAAGCCATCCGTTATTGCAGATGGGCTCTTCGTACTGTGATATCTGATACCCCTTCGGCAGGTCGGGATAAAAATAGTTCTTTCTGGCGAAGACACTCGTCGGGCTGATGGAGCAGTGAAGCGCCAGTCCGAGCTTTATGGCAAACTCCACAACCTTCCTGTTGAGGACCGGGAGCGCTCCGGGCAGGCCCATGCAGGTGGGACAGGTATGGCTGTTCGGTTCTGCACCGAATTGGGTCGAGCAGCCGCAGAAGATCTTGCTGTTTGTAAGAAGATGGGCATGGACCTCCAGACCCATCACGCCTTCGTAATCACCGTAATCCACGATACACCTCGTTCATTGCCTTCTATCGCTTACAAATCATTGAAACTATACAACAGGTAACGGTGTCTTTTCAAAATAAATTGGCCCCGGGAGCACAAAGGAATCTTTCAATGAGCCCGGGGATATGATAAGAAAAAAAGGGCGCAAACGCATTGGCAAGAAAAACCACAAAGAAAAAAAGGCCGGGAAGATTCTTCCGGTTGATCAAGATATCCATTATCCTCGTTCTCCTGGTCATTCTGGGGTTCACGGGATTCTACCTCGTTTACCCCGACGTATCGAAGCTCAAGAAGCAGAACCCCGGCAAGACCTCCTTTATGGAATACCGCGAAGACGAATATCGGGCCAGGGGCAAGAAAGTGAAGATACAATCGCGGTGGGTCCCGCTCAAATCCATATCTCCCTACCTGATGAAGGCAGTGCTGATAGCGGAAGACGACAAATTCTGGAAGCACCACGGCTTCGACAAGGAAGCCATCCAAAAGGCGTTTGAAAAGAACCTGGAATCAGGCAAGTTCAAGCTGGGCGGGAGCACCATCAGCCAGCAGCTCACAAAGAACCTCTACCTGACCCCCGCAAAGAACCCGGTCCGCAAGCTGAAGGAAGCCATAATCACCTGGAGGCTGGAACGGACGCTCTCCAAGCGAAGGATACTGGAACTCTACCTTAATGTGGTTGAATGGGGCGAGGGCATCTTCGGCGCCGAGGCCGCATCGCGGCGTCACTTCGGTAAACCTGCGTCCGCCCTCACCGCCGAGGAGGCGGCGAAGCTTGCGGCGGCCCTCCCCAACCCGAGGCGCTACCGCGTGGACGGAACGTCGCGGTACGTGGAACGGCGAGCGAAGATCATTTACACTATCATGGTAAGAAGGGGCATCGTCGTTCCCGACTATGAAGAGGTCGTAGCCACCCCTGGCGACAGCACCCCGGAGAATGCGCCGACGCCAGCAACCGAAACGGGGGGCACAACTGGCACGGGCGAAACCCCAGGAGTCGGTTTACCGCCGGATACCCGATGATACCTGAAGATTAATCTGACATCAACTCCCAATAGCACTATTGTCGAATGAGATTTGTTCTGATATAATGTACGTATACATCATGAGGAGGCGAAATGCGCAGAACCCAGATATATCTCGATGAGACCTTGTATGATTACCTGCGGCATGAAAGCGAGACCAGAAAAAAGACAATATCGGATATCATAAGGGAGAATATTCGCAGTTCCATGCCCGGTAATACGGACAGGATAATCCAGAGTGCCTCGAAGGTATACGGTGTTTGGAAAGACAAAGAGATGGATGTTGACGCATATGTGCGCACCGTGCGGAGAGACAGAAAAATATGATCATCATAGACACCGATGTGCTGATATGGGTTCTCAGAGGGCAAGAGACCTGGATAGAGCGGTTCGAAAAAATGGTCCGTGACGCACAGGGCAATGTTTTTGTAACCGCGGTTCAGATTGCCGAAATATACGCGGGCGTCAGGCCGAAGGAAATTCAGAAGGTCGAGACGTTCCTTACTTCTTTGAGGTCAGTAGATCTTAACGATGAAACCGGAAGGGTGGCCGGCAGGTATATGAATGACTACGGTAAGTCCCATAAGGTGACACTTGCCGACGCTTTCATCGCCGCGACGGCAGTCACGAAAAACCTCAAACTCTGGACATCCAACAAAAAACACTACCCAATGCTGGACAGCGACAATTTCTACGAATAACCCGGCGTATCCAGGATTCTTGTACTTGCTGGAACTCTGAACCTGATTTACATCGGAACATCGTCTTCCATTTCGGGTACGAAGTCGTCTTCAACGTGGCTCTTGGGAGCGCCGAAACTTTTCCGGTCGTCCTGACCCTGGCCCTGGCCCTGGCCCTGGCTGTAACCCTGACTCTGACCCTGACCGGTGGGAAGCATCTTCATGTCCGAGGCTACGATCTCGTAGACTTTGCGCTTTACACCGTCGCGCCCTTCGTATTCACGCGACTGTATCCTGCCCTCGATGTAGACGAGCCGTCCCTTCTTGAGGTATTCACCGGCGATCTCGGCGAGCTTGCGCCAGGCGACGATGCTGTGCCATTCCGTCCGTTCCTGCTTGACGCCGGACTTGTCCTTGTATGATTCCGATGTGGCCATGCGAAAGGTCGCAACGGGTGTGCCGTCAGTGGTATACCGAAGCTCCGGGTCAGCTCCGAGCCGGCCCATGAGCAATACTTTATTGAGATTGGACATTGTTCATACCCCCTTAAATTTGGAACGGAAATTATGCCAAATCCTATAGTAAGCAGTGCGAAAAGTCAATGGCGTGTTGCAGTGTAAAGCAAATGGCAATGGATATACGGATCACCGCTCGTATACCTCCCGGCGGTGACCTATTCGCACAACCAGTATAATCAGTTTTTCATCTTCTATGCGAACGATGATCCTGTAATCGCCAACGCGGTATCTCCAGAACTCGCCAAACCTGGGCCCCTTGAGGGATTCCCCGAGACTTCGTGGATCGTCAAGCCGGGCAAGCCTGTCTCTGAGAAAGACGAGGAGTTTACGGGCATGTTGGGGGTCGAGTTTATCCAACTCGCGCTCAGCCGCCCTGGAAAACTCAACGTTCCAGGGCATACCGGTCCATGATTTCTCTAAGTGGGATGGTCTTGCTCCTGCCGGTTCGGATATCCTCTAATCTTTCTTCGGCCAGGTAAATGTCCTCGAGATCTTCGATGTATTCGACGATCGCGGCCCTGGCATAAAAGGTTTTTGTTCTCCCTGTTTTCTTCGCCAGGTTCTCAAGGCGCTTTTCGATGTCCGGTGAAAGTCTTATCGCAAGCATTTTTCCTCCTTCTGCTATACAAGTATAGCCAAGTTCTTCAGAGGTATCAAGCCTGTTGTTCGATCTACTGCCCGAACGGCCGGAATCCTCTATGGTTTTAATGGGATAAGGTGAGCCTCTTCAAGAGTTTCTCTTTTGCAGTTGTGCCGCGGATGAAGTCCCAGGGGAAGATCTCGTCATGGGGACGTTCGCGCAGGGCGTAGAAGTTGAGGTTGAGGGAGCTTTCGCGGAAGATGCGGGTGAGGCTCTCGCCGCGGGCCAGACGGATCACGATGTCGGACATGCGACGGTCGCCGCGGGAAAGGGCGGCCTGGAGAAAGCTGAACTTGACGGAATCGTGGGTGAAGAATGTGTTATCCATCTTTCCGAAGGCGTGGCGCAGATGGGATATCTTCTGTTTCAGCTCGTCCATGTCCGCCATGGGGAGCCATTGAAAGGGGGTTGCGGGCTTGGGTACGAAGGGGCTGACGTGAACGGTGATGTTGCCCAGGGCACCCCGGGGGGCGCCGTGTTTTATCATGGCATGGCGAATCCTTTGGAGGAACTCCGGTATGCGGTCGATATCATCCTGCGTTTCTCTATGAAGGCCGATCATGAAATAGAGCTTGAGATTGAAGGACTTGAGGGCCATAATGGCGTCGATGCGTGCAATTACTTCGTCGTCCGTCATGGGCTTGCCGAGGAGTCGACGCAGGGGCTGTGTTGCCGCCTCGACGCCGAAGGTGAGGGTCTTGACGTTGTCCTTGATGAGGTCGATGAGGGTCAGGGGGACCTCGTCGAGACGAAGCGACGGCAGGTGAACGCCGATACCCCGGGAACGGAGATTCCTGACTATTTCGACGATTCGCGGATGGAAGGAGATGCCGCCCCCGACGATCCCCACATCTTTAACATCGCCTATGGCGGACTCGATGTCTTCCGACCTGAATCCGTAGAGATTGCCGAGGAGACAGAAGGAACACCGCGAAGGGCAGCCGCGAGTCCCTTCGACAAGGACCATATCGGCAAACTCGGTATTCGGTGTGGTGATGACCGACGTGGCCAGGGTCTCTCCCTTGTATCGCTCGACGGTGACCGCGAAATCGGCGGGCTCAAAGCCCTTGACCTGTCCGTCTTCGCCGTACCGGACGGACAGCGCGGCGGGGTTATAGACAAAGGGGAGGGTTTCGAGTTCACCTATGATGCTGTCCCTTCCGGAGGTGCGCCCGGCAGTGAAGCGTTCCATGAGGGACGGGATGGTGGCCTCGATGTCCCCCATTACCATGAGATCGAAGAATGGAGAAACGGGTTCCGGGTTGGAGATGACGCAGATCCCGCCGGCGACGATGAGGGGGTATTCCCCGGAGCGTTCCCTCGCGAAGAGGGGTACCGACGATCCCTCAAGTATCTTCAGGATATTGGGGTAGTCCAGTTCGAAGGATAGTGTGAAGAATACGATCTCGAATGAGGAAACAGGCCGCGAGCTCTCGAGGGAGACAAGCGGTCTGCCTTCTTCGTAGAAAAGCCTCTCGCAGACCACATCATCGCGATCGTTCAATGTCTTGTAGAGAATATGGGTGGCGAGATTGGACATTCCGACATGATAGGAATTGGGAAAGACGACAAGGACGGGTATCCTGCCTCCCCATTTCTTCCGGATGGTGCCTTTTTCCCCGGAAAGGTAGTCTGTCCGCTGGCCTTCCCTGTGTGTGCGTTTTTGGGCCATTTGCAATAATTACATTAGCATAAATCGGGTGATGGGTGATGAGAAAAACAGAAAGGAAGGGGCAAGGGCCTTAAGCCGCGATGACGAAAGAGAATTAATCCGACATACGAGGAGCGAGAGATGTTAGAGGATGGTGTTTTTTAGAGGTGAGGGGTGGCGGGACGAGAGCTTGTTCGCCACCCCTCTTTTCAGGAGGTTAGTCTGCCTGCTTCCTGAGAAATGTCGGAATGTCGTAGCGATCGTCATCGATGTCGATGGTGTCGCTCTTTTGCCTGATTTCCTTATAGTCTACCTTGTAATCGATGGCGACCTTCTTCTTCATGAAGGACGGGACGTTTTCCTCGTCGAAGAGCTTGCCCCTGGGGAAAGGCTCCGTCTTGTCTTCGTCGATTACCACCCGCTCTTCGAATCCGGTGGCGATGACGGTGATCCTGATGGTATCCTGCATGGACTCATCGTAGACAAGTCCCCAGATGATCTTCGCGTCTTCATGGGCCTGTTCCTGGATGAGGGTCGAGGCCTCGCTGACTTCCATCAGGGTCATGTCGGTGTTGCCGGTGACATTGATGAGGACGCCGCGGGCGCCGTGGATGGAGATGTCTTCGAGCAGCGGGCTCGATATGGCCTTTTGTGCCGCATCGCGGGCCCTGCTTTCTCCCTGCGATTCGCCGATGCCCATGATAGCCATCCCGCGTTCGCTCATGATCGTCTTCACGTCGGCGAAATCGACGACGACATGGCCGGACCCGACGATAAGGTCGGATATGCTTCGCACGGCATTGAGAAGGACCTCATCGGCCTTGAGGAAGGCCTCCATGATCGTCATGTGCTTGCCGCCGATGGAAAGTAGCCGCTGGTTCGGTATCGTTATGAGAGAGTCGACGCGCGATTTCAACTGAATGACGCCGTTCTCCGACTGGGTCATCCTGTCTTTTCCTTCGAAGGCAAAAGGCTTCGTGGTTATGGCCACGGTGAGGGCGCCTACCTCCCTCGCTATCTCGGCGATAACCGGGGACGCACCCGTTCCCGTGCCTCCGCCGAGCCCGCAGGTAATGAAGACCATGTGTGCACCCTTGAGATGGTCCTTGATCTTGTCGACATCCTCAAGGGCGGCCTTCTTGCCCACCTCGGGATTGGCCCCTGCACCGAGCCCCTCCGTCAGCTTCGTGCCGATCTGGATCTTGACGGGCGACTTGCACGTACTCAATGACTTGATGTCGGTGTTGACGGCGATGAATTCAACGCCCTGAACGCCCGCTTCCACCATGTTGTTGAGCGCGTTGCAGCCACCTCCTCCAACGCCGACCACAATGAGTTTTGCCGAAAATCCGTTGCTCTCGTCCATGTAGAACATTCCGCTCACCTCGCACCTCCTAGAATATTTCTTTAAACCAGTCTTTCATCTTCGTGAGCAGCTTCTGGTTGCTGAAGAGTTTCTTCATCGACCGTGAAGCATCAAACCCACGCTTCTTCCCTCGACCTTCCTTGAAACCGAAAAGCAAAAGCCCCACCGCTGTGGCATATGCGGGGTTGTTTACAACATCGATAAGACCGCCCACGCCTATGGGGTCCCCCTTGCGCGCCGGAAGATTAAAAATGTTTTCAGCCAGCTCCGGCAGGCCGTCGAGGTTGGAGCACCCGCCCGTGAGCACCACGCCCGAGGCCAGGAGCTTTTCGAGCCCCGATTTTTTGATCTCCTCGTAGATAAGTGAGGCCACCTCCTCGACCCTCGGCTCTATAATGTCCGCGAGGGTTTTGCGCTGAAGCGTTCGTGGTTTTCGCCCGCCGACGCTCGGCACCTCGATGGTTTCGTTTTGACCGACAAGGCTCGCCATCGCGCAGCCGTATTTCTTCTTGATCTTTTCCGCATCATCGATAGGCGTACGGAGCCCGATGGCAATGTCGTTCGTTATGTTGTTCCCGCCGAAAGGCAGGACGGATGTGTGTTTTATCGCGCCGTTGGCGTAGACGGCGATGTCACTCGTACCTCCGCCGATGTCGACGACGGCGACCCCGATCTCCTTTTCCTCCGCCGTGAGGACCGCCTCCGCCGAGGCAAGCTGGCAGAGTATGACGTCGTCGACGTTGAGCCCCGCCAGTTTACAGCATTTGATGATGTTCTGGGCGGAGGAGATGCTGCCCGTCACAATGTGGGCCTTGACCTCAAGCCTTACCCCTGTTATCCCCACGGGGTCCCTGATCCCGTCCTGGTCGTCGACGATGAATTCCTGCGGGATGACATGAATGAGTTCCCTGTCGGCAGGGATCGCCACCGCTTTTGCGGCGTCGATTGCCCTGTCTATGTCATCGGGGCGTACCTCCCTGTCTTTAATCGCCACAACACCGTTGCTATTGAAGCTCTTTATATGGGCCCCGCCGATGCCGGCAAGGCAGGAGTCGATCTTGATGCCGGCCATGAGTTCCGCTTCCTCGACGGCCTTCTTGATGGAATTGACGGTGCTGTCCATATTGACGACAACTCCCTTGCGCAGGCCCGTTGACGGGTGTGAACCGATGCCGACGATGTTGACGTTGTCGTCCGACGTCTTTCCGACGACCACGCAGATCTTTGTCGTCCCAATGTCAAGCCCCACAAGCAGCTGTTCGTCGTCCTTCACCCGGCTCACCCCTTCCTTTCCTGAATTATGGCGCCCCTTTCGAAGCGCGCATCGATGCATTTTATGACAAGGCCGCGCTTATCCGCGTCCCGAAGGACCGTCAGGGCCTTTTTGAGTCTTGCTTTGTGATCTTCCTTGCCGAGGATGATCTCCACTCCATCCTCGAACCCGAAGATGGTCAGGTCGCCTTGCCGGTAGGATACCTCGGAGAGCTGTCCCTTTTTCAGCGTACCGTCCTTTATAAAGGTGTTCGTCTCATTAAATACATTCTTCACGTCCGACCGGTCCCGGGCGCTGATGAGATAAAGCCCCCTGACGTCATCTTTTCCGAGAAAACGGTACGGCTCGCCCTGTTCGTCAAGGACGTACACGGCTCCATCCGGGGCGACCCACAGAGCGGAAGGCTTCTTCTCCTTCACGTCGATAAGCAGAGAAAAAGGATACACCCTTTTGACGCTCACCTCTTTGACGAACGGATGGGACGTAAGGGCTTCGCGGACCTTCGCAACGTCAACCTTGAAGATGCTTTCCGTCAGGTACGGCGTGATCTTGGCCATTGTTTCCTTGTCGCCGAGCTGGCTTAAACCGTTCACCTTGATGTTTTGCAGGAAGAAGAGCGGCTCCTCCCGCGAGAACAGGTAGGCGATCGAGAGCATCGAAAGGATGCACACCGGCCCGATGAAGAGTATGTACAAGAACTTTTTCATGTTTTCAGCGACGCTCCTGCCAGGATCTCCTCAATAAGTTCATCGAATGTCCTTCCTTCATACGCCCAGGCCTTGGGGACGAGAGATGTTTCCGTCATGCCGGGCGACGTATTGATATCGATGACAAGGGGTATCCCGTCCCTGATAAGCATATCCGTACGCACACATCCCGAAAGGTCGAAGTTCCGGTATACGTCCATGGCGATGGTCTGGGCCTTTTTCGCCACGGTCCGTGATATTTTGGCGGGGACGATATATTCCGTCATCCCCCTGGTATACTTTGCCTCGAAATCATAAAAACCGGACAGCGGCCGCACCTCGATGACGGGAAGCGCCCTTCCGTTGACAATGGCAACGGTGATTTCCTGTCCGGAGACGAACTCTTCGATAACGATCTTCCTGTCGTATTTCGAGGCCATTTCCATGGCTGCCGGGATGTCTTTCTTCTTGTGGACCATTGATATCCCGATCGTCGAGCCCTCGTTTGCCGGCTTGACCACGAAGGGCGGCTTGAGACCGATCCTGTCGCCGGCCCCCGCTATGGCGTAGGCCGGGGTCGGGATGCCCGTCGCTTGCAGGATGAACTTCATGACGGCCTTGTCCATGGCCGCCGATGAACCGAGGACCCCGGGGCCCGTGTAGGGTATGCCCATAATCTCGAGAAGACCCTGGACGGTGCCGTCTTCGCCCCATCTGCCATGGAGGACTATGAATGCCGCATCGATCTTCTCTTTTTTCAATTTGTCGACAAGGCGTTCCTTTGCATCGATGGCGACGGCGTTGTATCCCGATCTCACCAGGCTTTCCAGCACGGCGGCGCCGCTCTTCAGGGATATTTCCCTCTCCGAGGACCGTCCTCCCAGAAGGACGCCGATCTTTATATTCTTCACGGTTTTCTTATCCATTGAACCCCCAGAGTTCCACCTCTTCTTCAAGTTTGACCCCGAGCTTTGAGAAGACCTCTTCCTTTACCTTTTCGATGAGGGCCGCTATATCCCGGGCCTTTGCGTGCCCGAGATTTACGATGAAGTTGGTGTGTTTCTCGGAGACGCAGGCATCGCCTATGCGGTATCCTCTCAGACCTGCCTTTTCGACGAACCACCAGGCCGACTGACCGCTCACACTCTTGAAGACCGATCCTGCCGAAGGGTATTCCATGGGATGGTTTTTTCTTCTCTCCTGATAGACGTGGTCCATATCCTTTTCAAGCTCTTTCACATCGACGGCCTTGAGGCGGAATCTGCCGCTGATGACGCATTCATACCGGCCGACAGGTGAAGCACGGTAGCCGAAATCTTCGGGCCGCACCTCTTTTTCGATGATCTCGCCGCGCTCGTTCAGGAGATCGATCCCGGTAAGGGTATCCGATATCGACCGGCCGAAGCTTCCGGCGTTCATCCTGATCCCGCCGCCGACGCTGCCGGGTATCCAGTATAGTTTTTCAAGGCCTCCGAGGCCCCGTTTTGCGCATTCCTTTATGAACCTCTTCAGGGAATACCCTCCACCCACTTCGGCGATGGCACCATCAGGGGTTTTCTGGAAATGGAGGCGGTTCATTTTCGTTATCCTTATCAGCGCCTCCCGTATCCCTTCGTCGCTGACGATGATATTCGTGCCGTTGCCCAGGAAACGGCAGGGGACGGCGCCGTCGTTAAGGCGACGGACCATTGCCGAAATGTCGGCCCTGTCGACGGGATAGAGAAGCAGTTCCGCCGGCCCGCCGACCCGCATCGAGGTATACCGTTTCATGGGTACCTCTCTCAATACAGCCCCCTTTATACCTTTCCAGTCCATGCGCTTACCAGTTTCTCATCGATCCTGTAAAGGTCGCCCGCACCTAAAGTGAGAACGATATCTCCTGCCCTTGCATTCTCGACGATCTTCTGCACCACATCTTCCCTCGTCGGTGCGAAGATCACGTTCTTGTGCCCGCTCATGCGTATCTTTTCGGCCAGATTTGACCCGCTGATTCCCTCTATCGGGTCTTCCGACGCCGCGTAGATCTCGGTGAGGATGAGGATGTCAGCTTCGTTGAAAGATGTGGCGAACTCTTCCATCAGCCCCCGCGTCCTCGTATACCGGTGAGGCTGGAAGGCTACGATGATCCGGTCCTTCCACATCCTTCTGATGGCCGAAAGGGTCGCCTTTATCTCTGTCGGATGATGCCCGTAGTCGTCTATGAGCTTTATCTCCCCGTCGTACTTTATCTCCAGCCTTCTGTGAATGCCCGAGAAATTCTTGAGCGCCTCCTGGATGGTGCGGAAGGGTACGTCGAGTTCGATAGCCACGCCGCAGGCTGCCAGGGCGTTAACGACGTTGTGTATACCCGGAAGGGTCAGCTCTATCTCGCCCAGGTCGTAACCTTTATATATGACTCTGAACCTTGTGAGAAAACCTTCATAGGAGATATTGTCGGCCCTGAGGTCGGCCTGTTTCGAGAGGCCATAGGTCATGTAGCGGCGCTTGAGCATGGGGATGATGCTCTGAATGTTCGCGTTGTCTATACATATGATGTTGACGCCGTAGAAGGGTACTTTGTTGAGAAAGGCAAGGAAGGCCGCCTTGATCTCGTTTATGTCCTTATAGAAATCGAGGTGCTCGAGGTCGATGTTCGTCGCCACGGCAATGGTGGGGAAAAGGAGCAGGAAAGTGCCGTCGCTCTCGTCAGCTTCGGCAACCAGGTACTTACTGTCTCCCAGCTTTGCGTTGCTTCCCAGGCTGTTGAGCCTTCCCCCGATGACACACGTCGGGTCAAATCCGGCGTGACCGAGGATGGAGGAGACGAGGGATGTTGTCGTAGTTTTTCCGTGTGCACCGGCAACGGCCACCGAATATTTCATCCGCATCAGCTCGGCGAGCATCTCGGCGCGCTGGATCACGGGGATGAAAAGCTCCCTGGCCTTTTTCACCTCGGGGTTATCGGGCCTGACCGCGGAGGAGACGACGACGACATCGGAATCGATGATGTTCTCCTCGCTGTGGCCCTGGAAGATAGTGGCGCCAAGGGATTCGAGGCGCTCGCTTATGTCCGTCCTGCGCACGTCGGAGCCGGTGACCTTGAAACCGAGATTGATGAGGACCTCGGCGATGCCGCTCATTCCGATGCCGCCGATGCCGACAAAATGGACGCGTTCTATTTTATGAAAGACCATGTTCTATTCCTCCGATGATACGCGATGCGGCATCTTCCACGAATATCTTTCCCAGGTTGTCGCCCATTTCCTTTATCAGGGCCCTGTCTTCCATCAGCTCGGCGATGACCCCGAAGAGCCTGTCGCCTGTCGCCTCGTCATTGCTGATAAGGTAGCATCCCCCGCCCGCCTCGACGTGGGCTGCATTCTGCCACTGATGGTTGCCGGCCGAATAGGGGTAGGGGATAAGTATGGCAGCCTTGCGGAAAAAGGCGAGCTCAAAGATCGTCGTGGCGCCCGCCCGGGAGATGACGACGTCAGAGAGGGCGTAGTATCTCTCCATTTCGTTCGTGAAGGGAAATACCTCGTGGGCTACTCCGCTCGACGAATAGGCCTCGCGTATCCTCTCAAAATCGTCGCCGCCTGTCTGATGATAGACGATAATGTTCTTGTGCTTCTCAAGGAAGGGCAGAAGGGAAACGACGGCACCGTTGATGCTTTTCGCGCCCCGTGAACCGCCGAAGACGAATATGCCGAATGAACCGGCCTCTTTGAGGCCTTCGAGTTTTTTCAGTTTCTGACGCAAGGGATTGCCGCTGTGAACTGCCCGCCCGGCAGGGAGATATTTCCCGGTTTCTTCAAAGCTGACGAACACTTTGCGGGTTATCTTCGCCAGGAGCTTGTTTGCGAGCCCGGGCTGGACATTCTGTTCGTGGATGAAGCAGGGGATGCCGCGCATCCTTCCCGCCAGGATGACCGGTACCGATGTGAAACCGCCCATGCCGAGAATAGCGTCAGGTTTTTCCCGCTTGAGGATCGTAAGGGACATGACGATGCCTTTGGCTATTCTCAAAAGAGTGATCGCCTTATGGATGGGAGAGCGTCCCAGGAACTGGTGGGCCTCGATAAGGTGGAGCCTGAAACCCGCATCGGGTATGAACTTTCCTTCAAGACCGTAGGGCGTCCCGATAAAGACAGCGCTGTTTTGAGCACTCTTTGCCATGAGCGCTTCGCCGACGGCTATGCCCGGAAAGATGTGCCCCCCTGTTCCGCCCGCGGATATGACAAGCCTCATGATTTCCCTCCTTCGGTCTTCATCATCGTTCCCGCAAAGGGGATAATGACGGCGAGGAAAAGCACCGGCTGGTAGAGGAGCCCGGCGGAGAATTTGACCCCTACGACCATGAGGATGTCCATCGCGACATAAAGAAAACCAAAAAAAGGCAATGTGGTCGAAAAAGCACTCTTTTTCATGACGAGGGCGAAGCTTGTCGCCAGAAGGGCGAAGGACGCTCCGAGGAGTATGTATTTGTTGATCTCTGAAAGACCGGCGGGGCCGCCGCCCAGGATCGCCGCGCCCTGCCGGTACACCATGAAGGAGGCGATGATTGCATATGCCGTTATAAAGGGAATGATGCGGTGCCTGCCAATGATGAAGAGATACAGGATGAGTGCCAGGGCGAATGAGATCATGAAAATGAGTCTTCCCGTAATGAAAAGGTTGAAACCCGACGAAAAGAAAAGGATCGAAAGGGCCATAACCTCTTTAAAGAAATCCTGGCCTTTTTCCTCCATGCCGATGAGGTAGAAGATGAAGGCATAGAGAGAGAGAAAGACGATGGCCGTGTGGGCCGCGTCGGGAAGCACGAGCTTTGGATAGAAGAAGAAAAGGACGGTAACCATGAAACTGAGGACGATGAAGGGGTACTTCATTGCCTCGAGGGACCGTTGGGGGAGCCGGAAGATGCCGTAACCCGCGGCCGCCCCGGCGACGATGATAAGGACCTTCACGAGGGTATACTCCCGGAAGAAGCTGTATACAAGCAAGAGCGACAATATGGCGATGAGGATCTTTTTCACAGCGCCTCCACTATCCTCCTGAAAGTGTTCCCTCTGTCCTTGTAGTCCCTGAACATATCATAACTGCTGCACATGGGAGACAGGAGCACAATGTCTCCATCGCCGGCCTCGGCGAACGCCCGGTATACGGCGGCCGTCATGTCCGCCTCGCGGTAGGCCGGGATGACGTCGCCAAGTTCGGAGGCGATCTTGTCTTTTGCTTCGCCGATGGCTATGAGGGCCTTTATCTTACCGCTCTCTTCGCGTATTACCCTGTAGCTGCCGCCTTTGTCTTTCCCTCCCGCGATGAGGATGATGCCGCCGGCCATGCCCTCCAGGGCTCTTTTTGTGGCGTCCACGTTGGTTGCCTTGGAGTCGTTGTAAAACGAGACGCCCCGAACGGTGCGGACGAACTCAACCCTGTGGGAGAGTCCCCTGAAGGTCTTTAGGGCCTCTCCGATAATCTTCGGGTCTATGTGGTGGATGCGGGCCGCAAGGATGGCCGCAAGGATGTTCTCCGTATTGTGGACACCGACCAGTGGCGACAGGTCCCTCGGCCAGGAAGCCTCCTGGCCGTCGAGACGGACATAGAGCCTGCCGTCTTTAGAGAATGCGCCCTCATCGAGTTCGTCGGTTACCGAGAACTGAAGAACCTTCGGGGTTCCCTTCATGGCGACCGCAAGCCCCTTCTTGATGACGGCGAAATCCGTTTCCGTCTGGTTGTCGAAGATGCGGTATTTTGCCTCTTTGTATTCATCGTAGCCGCGATAGCGGTCGAGGTGGTCCTCGGTGATATTGAGAAGCAGCGCCGTCGCAGGTTTGAAGGTTTCGATGGTTTCAAGCTGGAAACTGCTCACTTCGACGATGACGTGGGAGTTCTTTCTCCCGTCAGCGACGTAATTGATGAGAGGATTGCCTATGTTGCCCCCGACAAAGACCGGTCCGAAGGCCTTTTCGAAGATCGCGCCGATAAGGCTTGTGGTAGTCGTCTTGCCATTGGTGCCGGTTATCGCTATGACAGGTTCGTTTATAAAGGAGGAGGCAAGTTCCATCTCTCCGATGACCCGCACACCGGATTTCCTTGCCCGCTGCAGCACGGGAAGTTCACTGTCGACGCCGGGGGAGAGGACGATCATGGGATAGGCCGTGAAATCTTCATCGCGATGGGGTCCGAAATGGCCGGTGAAGGCGATGCCGTCAAGGCTTTTGAGGGCGCTATCAAGAGCGGCTTCGCTCTTTTCGTCGGCGAGTCCGATCCTTTTCCCCAACCGGGAGAGAAACCGGGCCGCGGCTATTCCCGAGGCACCGAGTCCGACGATCAATATGCTGTCAGGTATGTCCATCTTACCTCAATTTCAATGTGCTTAAGGCCAAAAGTCCCAGTATCACGGAGATGATCCAGAACCGTACCACTATCTTTTCCTCGTTCCATCCCTTCAGTTCGAAATGATGGTGGATGGGCGCCATTCTGAAGACCCTCTTGCCCCGGAGTTTGAAGGAGTAGACCTGGATGATGACGGAGAGCGTTTCCAGGACGAAGATACCTCCGGCGATAACGAGGAGAAATTCCTGTTTGATGATGACGGCGATGGTCGCGAGTGCCGCGCCCAGGGAGAGCGACCCGGTATCGCCCATGAAAAGTTCCGCGGGGTGGGCGTTGTACCAGAGAAAACCGATGCCCGCGCCGAGCATGGCCCCGCACAGGACGGTCAGCTCGCCTGCGCCCTTCACGTAGAATATCTGGAGGTATTGCGCAAAGATTACGTTGCCCACGAGATAGGAAAAGAGCATGAAAGTCGAGCAGACGGTAAGGACGGGACCGATGGCCAGCCCGTCGAGGCCGTCCGTCAGGTTCACGGCGTTCGAGGTGCCCGCGATGATGAAGATGCACAGTGCGATGTAAAAGACCCCCAGATCGGGGCGGACATTCTTGAAAAAAGGCACCGTAAGCTGTGTGACGAAACCATACTTGAAGAAGATGAGCGCGCCGATGCACAGGCCGAAGAATATCTGCAGGGAGAGCTTTGTCCGTCCCGATATGCCTTTACCGGTCAGGCCGCGCAGTTTCTTTACATCATCCATGAAACCGATGGCGCCAAAGGAGAGAAGTGAAAAGGTCACCACCCATATATAATAGTTGCTCAGGTCCGCCCAGAGGAGCGTCGGAATGATGGTGGCGATGAGAATAACGAATCCTCCCATCGTTGGTGTCTCTTTTTTTGCCTCATGGCGGTCGGGCACGTCTTCACGTTTGCCGCTGCTTATCTTCCATTCGTGGAATTTCCTGATCACGTAAGGCGTGAGGATGAAACTGATGATAAGCGCGGAGAGTATGGACAGCACGGCCCTGAAGGTTATGTAACGGAATACGTTAAATACCGAAGCCTTCAGGTGCAGCTGGTAGAGGAGATAGTACAGCATTACCCCAGTGCCTCCACGATTTCCTCCATTTTGAAAGCCCGCGATCCTTTCACCAGGATCGTGTCGCCTGAGTCAAGGTGCGAAGCCAGATACCCGATGAGGCTTTCTTTCCCGTCAAAATGTTCCGCCCGGGTGTCGCCAAGCTCCGCGAAGGTCTCTTTCGTCTCTTCGCCGAGAAGCACGATAAGTCCGATGCCGGCGGCCTTGAGATACGCCCCCAGCTCCCTGTGGTAGCGGGCGCTGTCGTCTCCCAGCTCTTTCATCCCCCCGAGCACGGCGACCTTCTTTCCCGCTGCCGGAAGACCGGCAAGGGTCCGTATGGCCCACTTCATAGAGGATGGATTCGCATTGTACGTATCGTCGATAAGGATATAACCCTTTGAGGTTCTCACGGGCTGGAATCTCTTGTCATATGACCGGAACTCGGCGATCGCCTGTGCGATCAGGAACCCGTCCACCCCGATGGTCGAGGCTATTGCGGCCGCGGCAAGGATATTATAAAGGTTGTGCCTGCCGAGAAGGGTCGTTTGCGCCTTTATCGTCCCCGCGGAAGAGGCGATCGAGATCGCCGCGCCTTCCCAGCCCAGGTCTTTGTCGATGGTCAGATGAAAGTCGGCATCATTATCGATGGCGAATGTGACGGTATCCCTGCCCGGGTTACGATACCGTCCGGCTATGCCGGGATCGTCCGCATTGACGAATATCTTCCCTGTCTTTTTCGTATACCGGAAGAGGTCGAGCTTTTCCTCAAGGATGCCCTCAAGCGACAAGAGGCCTTCGAGATGAGAGGGATTAACATTGGTAACGAGCGACGCGTCGGGGTTTGTCGTGACGGCGAGCTTGCGTATCTCTCCGGGCATGTTCGTTCCCAGCTCGAGAATGCATATGTCGGGGTCGTCGGTGATGGCCAGAATGCTCATGGGTACGCCGATGAGATTGTTGAGGTTCTTCTCATTGTAATGGACGCGGTAGCGTTTCTTCATCATGGCGGCGAGGATTTCTTTGGTTGTCGTCTTGCCGTTGCTTCCCGTAATGGAGATGAACCTGCCTGAAAGACTGTCCCGCTTGAAGTGGGCCAGGTCGAGAAGCGCCTGGTTGGTGTCCTCGACGAGAATGACCGTCCCTTCCGCGTCGGCAAGCGGCACAGGATGATCGTTCCTGCAAAGCGTGCCGCCCCGCGATCGTGTGAGCGCCCCGGCGATGAAGGCATGACCGTCAAAAGACTTGCCGAGGATGGGGACGAAAAGCTCCCCGCTCTGAATTGTGCGGGAATCCGTCGAGATGCCCGTGAAGACCTCCCTTTCCTTTTTCAGAACCGTTCCTCCGACCGCCTTCACAACATCCTCAAGTCGCCACATGAAGAGACTCCCCGATTACTTCCCGGTCGCTGAAATGCAAGGTGGTGTCGCCGATGATCTGGTAATCCTCATGTCCCTTGCCTGCCACAAGCACGACATCGTCCGGTTTCGCCATCCGAATGGCGTGAAAGATCGCGTCGCGCCTGTTCTCGATGATCCGGAACCGTTTGCGGTCCAGGCCCTTCGTAATGTCCTCAATGATCCGTCCCGGGTCTTCGCCGCGCGGATTGTCGGACGTGACAATGGCCTCATCGGCAAGACGCGATGCTATTGCGCCCATAAGGGGCCTTTTTGCGGCATCCCTGTTGCCCCCACAACCGAAAACCGCAATAAGCCTCCCTTTCTTGAGCTTTCCAAGAAGGGCCAGCACGCTCTCGAGCGCGTCGGGGGTATGAGCGTAATCGACAAAGATAGAGATACCCCTGTCGTTTGCCACTCGTTCCAGTCTTCCCGGGACGCAGCCGAGTTTTTCGATACCCTCTTTGATCACGTGGTGCGGTATGCCCATTACATGACCTGACAATGATGCGGCAAGGATGTTGGAGGCATTGAACATGCCGATTAAAGGTGAGACAATGGGGATCTTTTTCCCCGGTAGGGATATGGTGAGTGTCAGGCCGTCGATGCTTTCCGAGTAGCTCGAAAGGCATGCATCCGCGAAACCCCGTGTGCTGTAGGAGAGCATAGTCACCGGTTGAGCGGTGACAAACTCCCTGATCGAGGGATCGTCGATATTCATGACGGCGTACTTCTTCTTTTTATGGCTTCGTGCGAGGTAGTCTTCGAAGAGAAGCCTTTTTGCGGCCCCGTAACTTTCGAAGTCCCCGTGATAATCGAGATGATCGTGGGTAAGGTTCGTAAATAGGGCGATGTCGAAGTCGATGCCTTCGACGCGCGCCTGATGGAGTGCATGAGAGGATACCTCCATGACGACATGGGTGGTCCCCGCCTTCATCATGTCCTGAAGAAGGGCGTTCGTCTCGCTGGCCCCCGGGGTGGTATTCGCTGCCTTGAAGGTCCTTCCGCCGTAACGGTAGGAAATGGTGCCGATGACACCGGGTTTTTCCCCCGCGGCTTCGAGGATGGACTCGATAAGGTAGGTCGTCGTCGTCTTGCCGTTTGTTCCCGTGATGCCGGTGATATGCATCCTGCGCGACGGGTGGCCGAAGAATTTCGATGCGGCCTGTCCCAGCGCGGCTGCAACGTTCCGTACACGAATGGTGCACGCGAAGGGACGGTCTATCACGCCGTCGGTTACAATCGCCCGTGCGCCCTTTCTCAGGGCGTCATCGATATAGGCGCTGCTTGCGGAGGTCGCGAAAAAGAGGGATCCCTCGGAAACATCGCGGGAATCCTTGGTGATGCCCGTTATCTCGACAGAGGCGTCGCCGGCCACGGCGATCTTGTTGATGTTTCTTATGAGCTCACTCAGTTTCACCGCTGGTAGGACCTCCCGTAAAGAATGCACCGGGTTTCCTTCTGGACCTTTTCCTGTGGTTTTGGATATTGATCGGCAACAACACCCGAGCCGTGAATCTTGACCGCCTCCGTCCTGGAGGAGATTTTGTCAAGGGCCGCTTTCATCGAAAGCCCCGTGAGGTTCGGCATCGTCCAGGTGCTGCCATCCTGCGCCGTTTGTGCCTGCCTGTCTTCCCGGACCTTGCCGATATCGAATCCGCCGCCCTTTCTTACGACCTCGAATCCGCCCGCGACGTAAGGCATGAGGGGATCGAACCCCTCACCCACGTATTTATTGTACAGGGCTACGAGTGCGTTCTTTTCGATGCTGTACCCTGTTCCCGCCATGGCGTCGAAAGGCAGCGACCTGTCGGGCAGCTTTATCCCTTCCCTGTTCAGAAAGGTTTCTATATTTTTCTTGCCGATGATCCGGGACAGGGTTTTAAGGCCATCGGGGTCCTTGTCCTTCAGGATATCGAAGGGTTTCTTCAGATACACGTTCGAAGCGTCGTCCGTTTTCTTCACCAGGATCATACCATCTTTTTCAATGAGCCCTTCACGGATCGCGTAGGCGATAATAGGGACGGTGATGAGGCTGGAAGGCTCGATGGAAGAACTGGAGG
The DNA here is from genome assembly GCA_002418985.1 of Deltaproteobacteria bacterium UBA5756. GTDB lineage: Bacteria > Desulfobacterota > Syntrophorhabdia > Syntrophorhabdales > Syntrophorhabdaceae > Delta-02. Next base: position 4,400 of record DIFE01000041.1, on the reverse strand, counting down.
TGATGGCCGTCCCCTGCGGGGTCACAGCATCCCGGGCGTTCGCCACGGCCACGCTCAGGCTTTTCGGAGCTTTCCTCACGGGTGAGTTAAAGGTCCTTTTCATGGAAAACCTGTCCTGAATATTGAAAGCCAATGCGGCGTACACGACCCCTATGGACGCGCACACAAAAAAGGCCTTCCTGATCGCCTGTTTGTTCATTTCAGAACGAGAACCTCTTCATCCTTCGGTTTCGAAAGTCCCAGGCGCTCCTTCGCTTTAAGCGCGAGGAGTCTCGACTGCGTGATACCCGCCATCTCCGCCTTCAGTTTCAGGTGCGTTTCCCACAATTGCCGCTCGAGGCTCAGCGTTTCGATGAGTTCCTGCCTGGCACGATTATGTTCGTTGACCAGCAGGAAGCTGACAACGAGAACAAAGACAACGATGAACCCCAGAAAGAGAATAGGCCGGACGCTCGTGAACAACGTATCACCCGACGACTCGATATATATTTTCCTTGTTCTCTGCATAACGCCCCCGTCAGATTTTTTCTGCAACACGAAGCTTGGCGCTCCGCGAACGCGGGTTGCTCCTTATCTCCTCGATGCCCGGTTTGATGGCCTTGCGTGTCAGCACCGTCAGAGCTTCATCGCTGCGAAAACGCTGCTTGACCATCCTGTCTTCGAGGGAATGAAAGGTTATGACGCCTATACGGCCGCCAGGGGAAAGAAGGTCCACAGCGGCGTCCATGCCTCCTGCGAGGCTTGCGAGTTCGTCATTGACGGCGATCCTCAATGCCTGGAAGGTCTTCGTGGCCGGATGTATCTTCCCCGTCTTCTTCTTGACGGCGAGGATGACGTCGGCAAGCTCCCGTGCCGTGCGGATCCTGTCCTTTTTTCGCCTGTCGAAGATGGCCTTCGCTATCTTTCGGGATTGCCATTCTTCGCCGTATTCATAAAGGATCCGGGCGATCTCGTCCTGGCGATAGGAGTTGACGATCTCGTATGCTGTGAGGACATCCCTGGTATCCATTCTCATGTCGAGTTCCTCATCGTCTTTGAAGCTGAAGCCCCTGCTGCCGGCCAACTGGTAACTTGAAATACCGAGGTCAAAGAGAATACCGTCCATAGACGACACCCCGATCCCGTGCAGCATTTCCTTCAAGTCCCTGAAGTTCCCCTTCAGCAGTGTTACCCGGTCGCTATACCTTTCAAGGGTCTTCCCCGCCCGGTCGAGTGCTTCCTGATCTCTATCGATACCAATAAAATGTAGTTTTCTGTTTCTGTCCAGCACCCCGAGAGCATGTCCGGCTCCGCCGACGGTTGCATCGACAAAGACCCTGCATTCGGTGCTGATCAGGTTTTCAAGTACTTCCTTGGGAAGAACGGCTATATGCGTAAGGCCGCTCAAAGACCGAGTTCCGATACAATATCAGCGATCTGATCGGGATCGGCGGTGGCCATTTTTACCAGTTCCTCCCATTTTTCTTTCGCCCAGACCTCGATCTTCTTTCCCACCCCGATTATGACGACGTTCTTCTGGATATGCGCATCGGCTTTCAGGGCCTGGGGAATAAGTATCCTGCCGAGCTTATCTATCGGGCACTCCGATGCTCCGGAGTAGAAGTAGCGGAGGAAGGCTCGTGCTTCTTTTCGAATGGGTCCGGATGCGGAGACCTTTTCCTGTATGCTCAGCCATTCCTGGTAAGGATAGGCGACTATGCAGCCGTCCAGGTTGGTGAGAATGAGCCGCAGGTCGTGGTTCAGCGAAAGGCCTTCCCTGAACCTCGCCGGGATGCTCACCCTGCTCTTGTCATCGATAGAGTATTCATACCGTCCTGAGAACAATCTCCCACCTTTTTACACCTTTTACCACTTTAGTCATTTATACTGGTAACTCTATAGTTTGTCAAGGTTTTTTTCCTTGTCTCCGTTGGCCTGTCTTTGGCTCTCGCTCGCCCCGGAAACTGGCGCAGAAGAGGCTGCCAGAAGGGTTCGGGTAGATGCTGACATAAATCTGTTGATAATTTGGCCGGGCTCAGGTAGTCTTTGAATCCATCGCAAAATAAATCGGAGCGCCAATGAAAGTACCAATTACGCGGGAAGGCCATGAAGCATTAAAGAGGGAGCATGAGAATATGCTCAGTGTGAAGCGGCCGCAGATCCTGAAGGCCATCGAGGAAGCGCGGGAGCATGGCGATCTTTCGGAGAACGCCGAATATGACGCCGCCAGGGAAGAATTCCAGTTCCTTCAGCAGAGAGTTGCCGAAATCGAAGAACAGCTGAGAAATTCCGAGATCGTCGACGTGAGGAAGGGGGATGGCGAGACGGTCGGGTTCGGCTGTACCGTGACGCTTGTCAACCTGGACACCGACGAAGAGTCCCTGTACCGTGTCGTGGGACCCTACGAATCGGACATCAAGAAGAACACCATATCGATCACTTCGCCGCTCGGCAGGGCGCTCATGGGAAAATGTGTCGGCGACGAGGTAAACTTCAACGCCCCCGGTGGCCAGCGAACCTACGAGATAGTCAAAGTGGACTGAGACAGTTTCGGGTTTGGGGTTTATATTCCAAAGGTCACGCTCATGACTTCCTCGAGGCTTGTTATGCCTCTTTCGACTTTTTTCAAGCCCGATTCGTAGAGCGTGTTCATGCCGAGTTTTCTCGCCAGTTCGCGCATATTCTGGTAGGAGACATTGTGGGTTATGAGCGATTTCAGATCCTCGGATGAGGACATGATCTCGGCAATCAGGGTCCTTCCCCGGTACCCCGTATTGTTGCATGCGGGGCAGCCTTTGGCCCGGTAGATCGTTTCGGCGTTCAGCTTCACGGAACCGAGGTCCTTCCTGGTGGGTTTGTACTCTTCCCTGCACTCGGGGCAGAGCTTCCTGACAAGTCTCTGGCCGACAACCGCCAGCAGCGTCGGTGCGAGCAGAAAGGGTTCGACGCCTATATCGATGAGTCTCGTGACGGCCGATGGCGCATCGTTAGTGTGTAGGGTGGACAGAACAAGGTGGCCGGTCAACGCCGACCGCACACAGATTTCCGCAGTCTCCAGGTCACGGACCTCGCCGACAAGCATTATATCGGGATCCTGTCTCAAGAAGCTTCTCAGGGCCGATGCGAACGTGAGCCCGATCTCCGGTTTGACCTGTACCTGATTGATGCCTGACAGCCTGTATTCAACAGGGTCTTCCACGGTAACGATGTTTTTCTCTGAAGACTTGATCTCCTGCAGGATGGCATAGAGCGTCGTCGATTTGCCGCTGCCCGTGGGGCCGGTGAGGAAGACGACGCCGTAAGGACTGAAGATGGCCGCTCGAAGCCTGGCGAGAGCTTCCTCTTCGAAGCCCATTTCGCCCAGTTCAAGAACCACACCCGTCCTGTCGAGGATCCGGAGCACGACCTTTTCACCATAAATGGTAGGTATAACGGAGACGCGAAGATCGATCGCACGGTCCTTGAGTTTCACCATGAAGGTCCCGTCCTGGGGAAGACGCTTCTCGGCAATGTCGAGACCGGAGAGGATCTTGATCCGCGAAACCATGGGAAGGTGAAGGTGTTTCGCGGGCGACGACATTTCATAAAGTTTCCCGTCGATGCGATATCGTAAGGAAACATGGTCCTCGAAAGGCTCGATGTGAATGTCCGAGGCGCGTTTGTCGATGGCCTGCCAGAGCATGAGGTCCACAAGTTTCACCACCGGGGCTGCTTTTGCCCGGGCGACGATGCCTTCGAGACCGCCGGAATCCTCCCGCGCGTCGGGCCCTCCCAGTTCGAGGCTGTTTATAGCGTTTTGCTGGCGATAATATTTTCGCGAGAGGACCGTTGTGTCGTAGAATTCCTCGATGGCCCGTAGTATGTCCGACTTGGTGGCGACGACGGTACTGACATCGCATCCGGTGATCTTTCTGAGCTCGTCGATGAGCATCACGTCGAGAGGATTGAACATCACGCAGGTGAAAACGCCGTTTTCGCGGGTGCGGGGAAGAATGATGTTCCTCAGCGCGAACTGCTTCGGTATGAGCTTTTGGAGTTCCTGATCGTCAGAGGGCTTCATGGAACCGTTCTGGGAGGAAAGGAGCGGCACACCGAACTCCTGCGAGAGCGAGAAGGCCACGTCATCTTCCGCCATCAGCCCTTTGCTTACCAGAACCTCGCTGAGGTAACCCCCGCTGTTCTTCAGTACCTCACGTGCCTTGTCGAGCTGTTCCTCGGATATGAGCCTCTGATCGATCAAAAAGGAGGCCAGCCTTCCGTCGGGAGAATCCTTCTTCAATCTTGTCATCATGGGTCTATTGTAAGAAAAAAGCAAAATAATGGCAAAGGTAAAAAGATAGAAGATAGGTGATGGGTGATAGGTTATAGAAAAGCGGGAGCCGGGCCTGTCTTTCCCATTACCCATCACCCACTGCTGTCCA
>DIFE01000148.1 GCA_002418985.1 Deltaproteobacteria bacterium UBA5756 | reverse complement strand
TATCCCTTCGTTCCAGGAGTTTGATTACCCGTTCGCTGGCTTCCTGCTTGATCGACACGGGCAGCTTGCCACGGCCGTCGATGTTAAAATGACGGATGATCATGTCGAGCTTGCGGCTTATCTCTTTAAGGTCTTCGTCGGTCATGGTCCTGTTGATTATTCCTCAAACACCAATTATGCTGTCCCCGTATCCGAGACAGCCGCCCTCACAATAAACGTAATGTTCTGGACATCATCGATGAATGTATCGTCAGGGTGCGGGTCGTGAACGTGCTCCCACACATGCTGTTCAGCCCGTAGCCGATAACTGCCTATGACACTGTGAAGCAAGCCTCGTGCTCCCATCCCGGTCAAGATTGCAAGGGTTCCATCGGGAACCGGACAAAGAAAGGGTTCGCTCACCATCTTCAATTCAATAGCAAACAGCCCTCTCTCTCCAAGCCACTGCTGTAATAGGGCAAACCAGTCGTCGTTCTCCTCCGCACAGAAGTTGGGGACCTCTGATAAGGGAAGGTCTAGGAGGGAAGCTACACAGGTGGCGAAGCAATTTCCGTTTTGCTTGCCGAATATGGTCTGTTTCTGTGGGGTCATATCAGCTCCTTTTCCTTAATCAGCCCTGCCTTGATCACCGTCAGCGTGCAGAGCTTGTATTGGACACTCCATACGCCGTCCCGATCTCCTTGCACCATAGGGTGACAGCGTGGAGCGAGGCGACAGTCTTCGGGGCACTTAACGTCCGTGTCCCATTTGAGTATGTGATCGTACAGGGGAAGAAAGCCGCGACTGTGCCACTTGCCGTCCGGGCCGATCCAGGTGATGTGGTTGATGAGGGGACGGGGTTCAGGCATGGGCTTCCTTATTCTTTCCGAATACCTTCACTTCCAGCTTTGCCAGCGCGAACACGCTCGGTTTCAGTTCCTCGGGGGTTTCTGCATACCCCATTTGGTTCAGCCGCAACAGTTCCGCCCGGGTCACCAGCGCCAGGTTCTCCAGGACACAGTTCATTTTGTTCCCGTCCCGGAAGATAACGGCCATGCCTTTCGGTACCGGACCGTGGGCCTGTTCCCATATAACTATATGTTTGAGTTTGTACCTTGTCGGGAATCCGGTATAGGGGTCGGTCTCGTTGATCTTGACCAGGATGTACCCGTCCTTCGAGTCTATGCGCTCGGTGCCGACCGGCTTTCTGTTCGGCGGGACGTTACCCTTTTTGAAGGTGGTCCTGTTGCGGTGGGTGAGGCCTTTTGTGCCTGCGTTCCAGGACTGATGTCCGTTTTCGTAGCGTCCCGTCCTGCCTGACTTTACGCCGTGGTTATGCACGAAGGAGCGTATCTGGCCAGCCGTAAACTCTGTGCCGAAGGTCTCGTTGACCGCCGCGGTCAGTTCTCCCTGGGAGAGGCTTGTGTAATTCTCCTCGATGAAAGCCGCCTGCTCCCGGGAGAAGATAAGATAGGTGCCCGTGACACCGCCCGTCGGACGGCCGCAGGTGTAGTCATGGTTTGTCAGCGCCGACTTGATCGCCACCTCGGATTTGTCCGTGCCGAATCTCGTGTTGAAGGCGGCCGTCAGCTCGGGAATGCGCATTTTCCGATACCCGGCTTTCAGGAACCGCAACTGTTGATCTGTGTACTGGTTACGCCGCATTGGTCTTTGCCAGCATCGGCGGCATTTCGCGGATCTCTCGTTCGCCCATTGCGATCTCGGCCTTCAGCGCCAGGTGCGCGTTGTTGATTATCTCCCTGGCGACCTTTGTAACGGCCTCTGCCCGGGCGATCTCCGTCTTGAGGGCGTCGCCCGTGGTGCTCTCGTCGGAGAGGCGCTCAATCTCGGCGAAAAGATGGTTATTGAGGTCGATGAGCTTGTTTTTCATGCGTATCCTCCCTGTTTATAGACGGCCAGCATACAATCCGGCATAGCGAACCAGCGGAGAGTGCCCTTTCGTGCTTTCGGTGTTTCTTTGCGTGGAAAGAGTTCGTCCTGACGTTCGTTGACGACTCCGGAGCCGGACGTTTTGACCCGGTCGGTGATAATGTCCAGGGAGACGCTGTACTCCATGTCTCCGCTTCCGGGACCGAGTTTGAATTTGAGACTGACGGGAATGGAAAGCGTCTTATCGCAAGCCAGCCAGGCCTTATCGAGGTCGGCCTTATGCTCCATGAGCAGGGCCCGGAATTTATCTGATACTGCTTCTACGGTTTTCTGTCCTATTGTTGGCACTGATTACCCCCTTTTATATGAGTACTTTTTCTTCTGCGAGCCACTCGGGAATGGTGATGGTGACCGGGTCGCCCTTTTCAAGATCATCAAGGTCGACGCTCGCATCGATGATCTGGCTTTTAGGTATCCAGTCCTGTTCACCATCGACCTCGATGAGGATGGCGCGATCGCTGGACCTGATATAGGTGCAGATGATGTCTACCTCAACGGTTTCGGTGTCATCGAACACGGTCAGTTCTCCTTTCCTATTTTCAGGATTTCTTTCGGTACCCGGCCGGCGAGGTCCACGCCACTTTCGAGGATCAGGCGGATGAGGTCTTTCTTCTTGAGGTTCTCGTACTTGTCGCCCTTCATCTTCAGGGTCCCCGCGGCGAATTCTTTGGCCTTGGGATCGTCGAGGATCTTCAGTTCCTTGCACAGGGCGAGGATCTCGGGGATCGTCTTGCGCTTGAGGTAGTCGTCGTGGAGCCGCCACTCCGTTTTCAGGTCGATGCCCAAATGTTTGGCCACGAGGTGCTTGTGACTGAGGCCGCCGCCGATTTGCATGTCGTCGAGAGTGAGATAGAGGGAGACTCTCCTGATCCAGGTGGTGAGTTCCTCAACGTTCAACCCCTCGAGCTTCTTCCAAATCTTCCCGGCGCCTTCCCATGCGTACTGGTGCGCTATGCCCATATCTTTAGAGAACATGTCCCGGGTGCGCTCGCTGTTGGTGATGAGAGCCAGGGCGACGATGCGCAGGTGACGGGCGTCATCTAAGGGGAGAGCTATATCGGCAACATGGGGGATCCTCTCACGGTAAAATATGTCCTGGAACTCGGGGCCCAGGTTCTTCGACGGTTTCGGGTCGTTGCCTGTCTCCTTGGTCTTGGACTGTGACCTGAAACACGCGGGGGCCGTGCAGGCCTTGTTGTGAAATGTCTGTCCGGAATGGCGGTAGAGTATCGTGACGAAGGACGAACAGTCCTTACACTTCTCCCACGGCTGTTTGCCCGTGTAGAAAGATTCGTACTTATCGTAGCCGATCTCTTCGTGGAACGTGAAGCCGTTGGTGCCGTATTCCTTCGCGAGCTTTGTGGCCGGCCAGTTCTCCGTGAGGAATGTCCTCTGCTTCTCGACGAAGCAGACGGGGTTCAGACAGTTGACCTTTTTTTCGGAGAAGTCGTCGCCAAATAACGACACCTGAACCTTGCTGTTGGCAGGGCAGGATACGCAGCCTGCCTCTTTGGTTTTGAAGAGAGCGCCGCTCAGGGGGATCGCCATGCCGTCGATATTGCTTTTGACGCGGTCGACGCGGAGATCCCACTCATTTTTCATATGCTTCTCGTGAAACTCTTCGACCTTATCCGGATCCAGTCGGAGCAACTGCTCGAGCACGCCGAAAGCGATCTTTCCGTCTTCCCATTCCTTCAGGATCTTCTCCGGCAGCCGCATGACCTGGACGCGCCGGCGGATATACCTCGGGCTGATCCCGGAGCGCTGCGCCAGGTCCTCGATGGCGCCGTCACCCTTGGCGTCGACATAGGCCGCGAAGCTCCTTGCCTCCTCGGCCTCGGTGAGATCCTCCCTGAGGAGGTTTTCTACGGTCATAACCTCGAAAGCCTGATCCTCGTCGAGGTCCTTCACGATCGCGGGGATGGTTTCAAGGCCTGCGGTCTGTGCCGCCCTCCATCTCCTTTCACCGGCTACGAGTTCGTAGTTCTCCTGGCCTGTTTGCCGGACAATGATGGGCTGCAGGACGCCGTGTTTCTGGATGGACGATATTAACTCTGCGAATGCGTCGCTGGCATCCGCATCCAGCACATGCTTCCCAAACTCCCGCGGGTTCTGAGGGTTTGAGGCGATCTTATTGACCGGCAGGTACGTGATGGTATCCTGCCAGGTTACCGGTTCCGTCTCCGGGCCGGGCACTGCTTTTGCTTTGTTTGCTGGCATGGGTCCTCCTTTTACGCCGGCGCGAACGTCATAAATTGGCCGTCTTTGTGCACGAGTTCGGTAAGCTCATTTTCTGAATCGTAGTAGAATAGGCGCTGGCCGTCTTTCAGAATTCCGCGGTCGGCAAGTTCTTCGACTACTTCCTCGGCGGCGTTCGTGATCGTCATAAACTTGTTCCAGGGCCCGATGTCCCGTAGGACAACTGCTTCGGGCGTTGTCTCGACTACCTGGTAATTCGCACGCGACATGCTGCCTCCTTGTTTTAATTTGCCGCTGCTCTACACGGTATTCCCGTTTGCTCCTGAACCGTCCGGATCATGCGGGCCTCATCCGAATTCCCATCGCTCAGATGTAACAGCCATATTTCCCGGCAGCGCGAAAGATCGTTTGCCCTGAGCATGCCGATCACGCTGTCCAGGCTCATGTGATTGCGCCTCACCCGTCTGCCTACCACTGATGGGATGTTCCCCTCCTGGATGTTGTCGGAGAGGATGTCGGCGACATGGTTACATTCGATCGCCAGGGTAGTAATTCCTGAGAACCGATCTTTGACATAGGCCGTATCTGGAATGAACGCTAGCCGGTCACCGTCCGGGGCGAATATAAAGAACCCCAGCGATTCCGCGGCATCGTGCTCCAGAGAAAATGGAATTACGTTCCATTCGAAGGGTCTGTCAACAAAGGCAAAGGGGAGGTCATCACCGTTTACATCGAATACACGATGATGTTTCTCTACTCCCAGGGCCTTCGCCGTACCCATGGACATATAGCAATCCACCCCCGCCTTCAACAGATCCTTGACCGACTTTGCGTGGTCCCCGTGTTCGTGCGACACCAGACACCCCGCCAGATCGGAGAGCCTTACGCCATGGTTCCAGAGCTTTTCTCGGAGCGCCTTGATCGGGATACCGGCCTCGAGGAGAACCGGGGCTGCGCCCGGGGATGAAACGAGGTAGGCGTTGCCTTTAGATGATGATGCGATGGGGGTGAAGTTCATCTGTCTCAGGCCTCCGCAAAATCAAACAGGCTGTGTATCACGCCGTCCTGCATTACCTTCATGGGGTTCAGCCCGAAAAGACCGCCACCAGCGTAGTTGCAGGGGCCGCCAGTCTTGTCAAACATCTGTTTTTCGCTTCCGGTCAATCTGCCGATACAGGAAAAAGCCGTCATGCTGCCCTTTTCGTCGCCCGCGTTCCTCCAGTCCGCTACGCTTGCCACATACCCGCACGAGGGGCAAATGAACTTCCACCCCATCTTGTCGGGGCCGAAACGTCGCGTCCCTTCCGCTATCCACTCGTCGTAAGTTAAAACTTTATCTTCGGGCATCTTCTTCTCCTTAACATTTGGCGCTGTTTGATAACCGGATGTCTTTCCGGCCTTCCCACAGGCCCGCGCCTCTCCCGATACCGATACGGACCATCGCCGCTGCATCGTCGGTATCCAGCGACGACTTCCCTAAAAGCCAGGCTTTCTCTCTGCCTGGCGCGTGGATTCTTCCTTTGTCTCTTCCTGTTTCTCCTGCTCCTGCGAGGCCTCGGGGGGCTGCTCGGCCTGGGCCGGTTCTGCCTGGGGTTTCTGTTTCAACCTCTTCGCCTCCGTCTGGTAAAGATCGGACAGGTCCCGTCTCTCTTCGAGGGTCAATCCCGCATCTGCCTTCGCATCGCTCAGGGCGGCGTTAAGCTCTGCAAAATCCTTGGCCTCTTTGAGCCG
>DIFE01000045.1:3385-11600 GCA_002418985.1 Deltaproteobacteria bacterium UBA5756 | reverse complement strand
CGGTGGTTCCTTATCCATGATCTCTCCTGGGTTCTGGCCTTCGCCGGAATGACGGAGGAAGGTAGTGGTGGTGGTGGTGGAATGACGGAGGAAGGTGGTGGTGGAATGACGGGGGAGGAACATAGGGAACTATGCGTTAGTTTGTGACTGTCCGGAAAGAGGTTGACCTTTATATTATTTTGGACAGATGTGACCCATCACCTATCACCCATCACCCATCACCCATCACCCGTATTCTCTTCATTAAGGTTGCAGCGACGGCGTTTTCCTAGTAAAGTTAGACATATAATGGCTGACTTCCGAAACCCTGAATTTGCCCTGGCGTATCATCGCAAGGGCGACGCATGTCGTGAGCTTGGCAATATGGAACTGGCTCTGAAGAATTATCTGATGGCGACCCAGCTGGATTCAGAATTCACCCAAGCCTTTCTGGACCTGGGGGATGTGTTCAAGGAAACCGGCGAACTTCAAAAGGCGGCGGAATGCTACACAAAGGCCGTTGAGCTCGATCCATCCCGCACCGAAACCTACATCAGCCGCGCAAACGTATACGGAGGTATGGGCGACCACGAAAGGGAGGTCGCAGACTACGACAGCGCCATCGCCCTGTCCCCCACGGATCCCCTCCTTCGGGGCCGGCGCGGTGCCGCCCTAATCCTGGCGGGCAGATACATGGAGGCAATAGCCGACTACACAAGGCTCCTCGAACTGAAACCGACATTCCTGTGGGTCCGTGTTATCAGGGCGGATGCCTATGCGGCCGCCGGCATGAACAAAGAGGCGATAGATGATTACAACATCTTCATCGGTTTTCACCCCGAATATGCGGAAACATACGTAAACCGGGGAAAGGTGTGGCACAACCTGGGAGAATACAACAAGGCGATCGAGGATCATACACAGGCCATCGAACTGGCACCCGACCTGGCAGAGGCTTATTTCAATCGTGGATTATCCCGGGAAGAGTTGGGAATGGCCCTGCCAGCGATCGCTGATTTTCGTGCCGCGGCTCAACTGGGGGACGCGGACGCTCAGGATCTCCTCAGGTTACGGGGGATCTTCCAGTAACCTCTTAAGCTTTACAGCCCCTGATAAATACATCGAATCCGCGAACACCGGTCAGCCGTCACAACCCGCCTACCCTGCCCCGCGGGGTCTGTTTGAGTCTTCGCTCGCAGCAGCTTCGGTGAAGGGACAAAAGAACGTGGGATATCTTTGAACGAAGTGCGGTCGTTTAAAGCCCGGAACCTGCGCTACCGCTTTTCGATCAAATTCGTGCGGTACTGGATGTAGATATCGCGCATGGACACATAGGGGTCGATGGAGGCCTCTTCGAGGGCCTCGTATTCACCGATATGGAATGATGTGCTGTTTATTTTTTCGTGGGTGAAAAGCCCGACGCTCTCGTAGCTGAAGAAGTCCGGGCTGAGGTACGTTTGCGGCCTCATGGTCCAGTCTACGGCAAAACCGATGCCATCGCGCACGCTGGACGGGCCGAGAAAAGGCAGGACCAGATAGAAACCAAAACCTACGCCGTATTTGCCCAAGGTCTGACCGAAATCGGCATACCGGCCCCTCAGGCCGAAGCATTCCTGGGCGCAGTTTCTCAGTCCGCCGATTCCGACGGTGGAATTGATGAGAAAACTGGCGAACTCGACCCCGGCCTCTGACGGCTTGCCCTGCAGAAGATTATTTATGATTCGGCCGGGAGCCTTCAGATTTTCATAGAAGCTGCTGATGAGACCCCTCACCTCTTCGGGCAGAACATATTTGTAGCCCGTGGAAACCGGTTTCCACGCGTAGAAATAGAGCTTGTCGTTAAAGTGATACATCGCCACATTGAAGGGTTTGATGGGATCGGCAATCTGCCGGTATCCTTCGACCGGGCCGTCGGCGACGACGTCACCGTATTCGTCGGATGGTTTCGCTCCCGAGGTACCGGCATCGCCGACTTCATCGGGGGTCACGTCCCCATACTCATCGGATGATTTCACCTCACCTGTCCCGGGGGATTGAGCGGGCCTTTCGACCTCATTCCGGGCCGTTTGAAGATTTCTTGATGTCAATCCGCCGGCTTCCCGAACGGCAGCGGCGGGTTCTCGGGACTGATTCCCGGCAGCCTGAAGATTTCTTATCCTGATGCTGCCCGGTTCCGAAATAGCGGATTCGGCGCGAAGTGATGGACACCCCAGGAACAGAAACAGCACCAGGAACAGACCGGCGGCACGCCTCGAAGAGGTTATCCATGTGACCCGCAGCGTGGCAAAGCGATGCCTCATTATTTCCCGGTCCTCTTGCGCAGAGTATCGATCAGGGCCTGTGGTGGATTATTGGCGAGGACTTCCCTGAACTGTGTGCGATAGTTGCTCACCAGGCTGACCCCCTCAATGACGACATCATACACTTTCCAATCATTGTTTTTCTTTATTACCCTGTAATTGATGGGTGTCTGTGCGCTCGACGATACGACCACGCTCTGTACTTCCATGGTATTTTCCGAGAGGCTCATTTCTTTCGTAAAGGTCACCTTCTGATTGGTGTAAGCAGTGATCTTGTCGATATAGGTATTTCTAAGGAGCGTCTTGAAGAGGTCTACAAACTCCTTGCGCTGCTCCATGCTGAGCTTGTTCCAGTTGAGGCCCAGGGTCCTTTTGGAAAGCTCGACGTAATCAAAGAGCTTGTCGGCCGCAGCCTCGACCTTCTGCTCTTTGACCTTCTTTCCCGACTCTCCCTTGAGCTTGGGGTCTCCGAGCACATCCAGCACGACGTTGGCATTGGTTTTCACAGTATCCAGAGCCGGACCTGCAAGGGCCAGGACCGGAATCACGGATACAATGAATATGAGCAAACCGGCCAGTATTCTTCTCACTTTGTCCTCCTCGATCATTTGGCGGATCCCTCCGGGGCCCCTCCGGGCTCCTTTTTCACATCTCCGAAGGCATATTTGCCGATAAGGTCCTCAATGTCCGCCGGCACAGAGGTCTGTGTGATCATTCCCCGGGGTTTCAGCGCCTCCCCCGATCCACCCGGGTCCAGCTTTACATATTTATCGCCGATAAGCCCCGCACTCTTAATAGTTGCAGATGCGTCATCGTAGACTGCCGTGCCCTTGTCGATCTTCATCCCCACTATACCCATTTGTTTCTCCTGGTCGATCGACAGGCTCGTCACACTGCCCACCTGGATCCCGTACACCTCGACGGAGCTTCCCACCCTCAGTCCCGTGACAGAGGTAAACCGGGCGAAAAGCGGGTAGGATTTGTCCCCAAAGAGGGTTACATTACCGAGTTTCACGGTCATGTAACCCACACATATAAGACCGACCACTATGAAGATACCTACCGCCGTCTCCATGGAATATTTTTTCATTGCACTTTACCTCCCAGGTCGCATCGGTGTGTTGAAATGATCTCCTGCTCCGCGCGACCCTTCTGGATTATCTCTTCGATAGAATCCTCGGGAGAGATCTCTATCACCCCGGCACGAATGTCGATGTCAAAACATGTGGCGGCGTCGGAATTTTTCCAGGCGATGTTCCTGATGTGATCCACCACGCCATTCTCCAGCTCATGCGAAAAGCCCTCTACGAGTTTGCGGGCCTCTGCCAGATTCTTGTGAGGGAATATGGTCAGAATTTCATCCCTGCTGTGGCGTGCGGAGAAACCCCCGATGGAATTGAAGTACCGGTTGGCATATTCTCCGAGCGCCTTGAGAACGGCAACTGCCGCCTGCGCCCCCAGGGCCTCGTAGAGAATGTTGAGCCGGACGCCGAAAAGGGCCGCTGAGTACTTTGTTTCCGTGACCGCGGCTCCGAGCATTGCTGAATAGTGCATCTTGAAGGCCTCTCGTGAAAGCAGGCCCGTCAGTTGATCCTGAAACCCGTCCAGGCTGCGCAGAAACTCGTCAATCATAGGGACGTTCTGCTTGAGCGCCTCTTCATAGGGCCCCTCGAAACCCACGCCTCCCTCCCAGAGTATGATCACCCGGTCCGAGATGAAGAAAACATCGGGAATGTCGTGGCTTATCATCACGGCGGTGAAGCCGTATTTTTTCCTGTAATGGATGATCATGCTCAGGATCATGTTCTTCCGGATGGGATCCTGACCCGTCGTCGGTTCGTCGAAAAGAACGATCCGGGGGTCCGTAACGAGCGCTCGCGCCAGCGCGACGCGTTTCTGCATGCCGCCGGAGAGCTCCGACGGGAACTTTCCGACAGCTTCCGCAAGTTCCAGGTCGTCAATCCTTTTCATGGACCGTTTTTCTATCTCCGCCTTGCTCAGATTCGTCGTCTGCCGCAAAGGAAACGCCACGTTGTCCAGAACCGTCATCGAATCAAGGAGGGCATTGTTCTGGAACAGGTAGGCTACCTTGCGCCTGTGAGCTTCCCATTCGGCCTTTTTCATTTTGTTGACGGGCTTACCCTGGAACAGAATGGTGCCTTCATCGGGTTTGAGAAGCCCGATGATGTGTTTGAGGAGCACGCTCTTTCCGGTGCCGCTTTTTCCGATGATGGTGGTGACCTGGTTTTCATATATACTGAGATTGATATTATCGAGCACGGTCTTTCCATTAAACCGCTTCGTAACGTTCCTGAATTCTATGAGAGGTGTTTCCATAAATGTCCTTACATCAGGAATGAAGTTACCACATAATCGGAGACAAGAATCAATACACAGGAGATCACGACGGCCGATACGGTGGCCATACCCACAGACCTGGCTCCGAATCCATCATTCCTCATATGACAAAAATAACCCTGAAAGCAGCAGATGCAGGAAACGATGGCGCCAAAAACCAGAGACTTTATGAAGCCGCCCCGGATATCTACCATACCCAGGGAAGATTGCACACGGTAAAAATATGTACCTGCGTTTGTCCCCAGGAGGACAACACCCGTCAGGTAACCCCCGATGATGCCTACGAGATCGAAAAAGGCGGTGAGCAGGGGAAAACTGATTATGGAGGCAGCGATCCTCGGGCTGATGAGGTAACGCACCGGGTCGATGCCCATCGTGTACAGAGCATCTATCTGCTCGGAATTGCGAAGGATCCCGATCTCCGCTGCCATGGCGGAGCCCGCCCGTGCAGCTATCATGATAGCCGTCAGGACCGGTCCCAGCTCCCGTACAAGAGATAGGGAGATGGCGGAGCCAAGGGCGCCCACGGAACCGAATTTCACCAGGGTGTAAAAAAGCTGCAGGCCCAGCACCATACCGGTGAAAAGAGCTACGAGTATCACTATGAGCGACGACTTCGCCCCGATGTAATAAACCTGGTTCGTGATCTCGCGTATCTGTTTTGACCGGAAGATATTGATGAAGGCCAGGAAGAAGAAGACGGCTATCGCTCCGAAATTCCCGATCATGCGAATCGCCCACCCGCCTATAAAGGCAAAAAACGGCGAGATGTTCGACCGGCCCCGAGACGGAAAGACAGCGGTCCGTGCAGGTCCGCCCTTTTCGTAAGGCGCCTCGTTTTCGTGCCCAAGCGGTAGTTTCTTTTCGTCCTGTTCTTTCATATCAATCCACAGTGAGCCCAATCGGAACATGCAGTTTTTTTCGGTTCGAACAGACCAAGGGTTAAATAACAAAGCGAGATCAAATATTGCCTGATCCCGTTCAGCCATTATAAGCAACCAATCTGCTGCTGTCAACTATATAGAAGCCACTTCCATCACTATTTCTCCCGGGGCCTTTTCGTTTTTCAGGACTGCCGCGGTACCCGGCAATTGTCTGTCCGATCGCTGAGATCCGGAGTTTCTTCCGATCCGTCCGTTGGCAAACAGTTCCGAACCTCATAAATTTGCGATCATTTTTTGTCCCGGTTCAGGTCTCTTCCAGTTCGACCTTAAGGGAAAGGAATTTCAACATATCCTTGAGAGCGAGTATCCCGACGAGACGATTCCCGGTAGCGACCATAAAGCGACTCGACCCCGTCCGGGTCATGAGGGAAAGGGCTTTCATTGCATCCGTCTCAGGAGCAACGACATTTTCCTCAGAACAGGCCGAGGATATCTCCGCGACCTTTCTTCGGCTCCAGTCTTCACGGGGTACATGCTTTACCTGCCTGGTCGTCACACAGCCTACAAGCCGTCCTGACTCTTCCACAACGGGGAACATCTTGTAATGGTACCTGTAAACATAGTCGTGCACGAGATCTGCTACCGGAAGCGACGGATTCACCGTGACGGGTTCGGTATTCATGAAACGCTCCACGGGCTCTCCCTCAAGGGCCTTGCGCAGAAGCAGCTGCTCATAGGCGGATCTGGCTGACCCGCGCAGGAACATACCGATCAGGAACCACCACAAGCCTCCGATAAAATTCCCCCGGAAAAACTCGAAGACCCCCAGAAGGATAAGGAAGACTCCGAACGCCGACCCGATCCTGGAGGAAACCCGGGTCGCCCACTTCAGGTCTTTCCTCCACGCCCACAGCGCCGAGCGCAGAATCCGCCCGCCATCCAGAGGAAAAGCGGGCAGAAGATTGAAGGCGGCCAAAAGGCCGTTGATCATGGCCAGATACATGAGGACCCCGGCGACCGGTTCCGGCACCCCGGATACAAGACCGATGGAAACAGCGACGTAGAATGCCAGGCTGAGAAGAATGCTCGATATGGGACCGGCTATGGCCATGACGAACTCGGCTTTCGGGCGCGGTGGTTCGTCAACCATCTGGGCCATTCCGCCGAATATGAACAGGGTGATCCCTCCGATACCGATGCCATATCTTCTCGCCACAAGCGAGTGGGACATCTCATGGAAGACGATGGAAAAGAAAAGCCCCAGGGTCCCGACTGCCCCCATGATCCAGTATGTCTTTGTTGAAAGGCCCCTGTACCGCGCGGGGAAAAGCCCCATTGACAAGGACCAGGCGATCAGTATCGCAAGGACGGCCCAACTCGGGTCTATGCCCACCTCAAAACCGAAGACCTTGAAAAGCCTGATCCTTTTTTCAAACATTGGCCCTCCGCGTGATCGGCCCCGTTGCCCCAGGTTCATAGAAAGTCTAGCAATACCGGTACCATATGGCTCCCGCCTCTCAACTGCGCTATCACCGGGGTTCGGCAGATCACGACACGAGGAAACCTGATGCTCGTGTCGTGGAAACTTGCCCCACATTGCACCTTCCTGCCCCCCATGAAAGGAGGTTTCAGGGTTTTATTGTTTCAAGAAATTTTATCCGTCCTTCCGGCGAAAGCCGGAACCGGGGGAGGAGTTTTTAAGCTTCGTTACGCCTTTCCGATGTTCTTTTCCATCGTCTTCCAGAACATCTCTTCCATGTCGGAGCCAAGCTGGAAGATCCCTTCCTTTTGCATTGCCTGGACCCGCATGTCGTAAGTGTTTTCAAGCTGGGCCAGGATATCGGTGATCTCCGGGGAGTCCTTCAATTTCTCGGTAATGAGATCACGCTGGCGCATGGCTTTTTCAAAGTCGTCCTTATCGATGGGAATGTTATAGAGCATATTGAGCACCTCCAGCAGCCTGACCTTTCCCACATGGTCCTCTTCCATCACAACGTACTGGGGCAGGGAAACGATGAAAACGGTTGCGTCGATGCCCGATTCGGCGGCTCTTTTGGTGATAAGGTTCGCAAAAGTTGAGGGGCCGTGGTGTGTGATGGGCATGGCACCCGCCATCCGGACATCCTGCAGCGCCCGCTCGCCCATTCCATATCCGCTGACCAGCAGAGGTCTCGTGTGGGGTACTATATCGTACATGCTCCCCAGGAGAATGTATTTGCTCGTTTTCAACGTCGTCAAAAGCTTTACAACAGAATCCACGTAAATATCCGCGTTGGCCTGAGGCTCCAGCAGATTGAGGAACACCAGGTCATTCTGGCCTCGTCTTCGTGCATAATGGACCGTGGTATTGGGGATCGTCATTTCGTTAATGCCGCCTTCAATGTCGATAGTGGGCCGGTATCGGGTAAAGTCATAAAAACGTCCGGGTCTGGCGAGCTTTCCCAGTTCAAAAGCCGTGAATTGCCTCTCCAGTTCCTTCAGGATCAGACTCCCAACATTGTTTACGTCTATCCATGGCCGCAATGTGGCGAGCACATAAGGCTCATTCAATTCCGGAACCGGATCAATTAACTCAAAACCACCTATTCTCACCGTATCTCCTCCAAGTTCATAAACTTAATGCCGTTCGCGCCAGTCTGTCAAGCCGGAAAGACAGGTCGCGGGACAGCCCCGGATCACGGATCAAGTCCGGGA
>DIFE01000045.1:0-3355 GCA_002418985.1 Deltaproteobacteria bacterium UBA5756 | reverse complement strand
AGTCTGTTGGCTATGGCGGCTATTTCCATGGCGAATGCGCCCCTTGGATAGCGGATTATGGCTGGAACGAGGTCGATGGCGCTTCTCTCTACATCGGGATGGCGGCCGATGCTGCCCAGAAGTTTGACGTCCCTGGCAAGCCACCTCCTGGCTACATTTTGTATCTTGCCGGCCACTTCTTCCGGGCCGATTCCGTGGGGGACCCTGTTGACGACGAGATAGGGGTTGAAACCCCAGACCGCTTTCATCACCGCGGACAGATACTGGGGGTGGTCTTCCCTGATCGAGGCCACAAGTTCGTTGACGGTCTTTGCGCCGTGTCCGTCCTCCGACATGGTGGATTCCCGGATGTACCTTTCCAGCATCGTATTCTTTTCCTCGCCGGCGCGCGATTCCATGCCGGTGAGCCTGTTCAGTTTGCGGTACATGGCGGCCTTGAGGAAATGATACGCACCGATATAGGACGCGGAATCGCGGGTGGTCACTACAATGCCATGGTCGGCCTGGAGGAAGAAATCCAGAATATTGTAGGATGTATCGCCCCCCAGGTCGAGGACGACGCAATCCGCCTCTATGGCGTTAATCGCCTTGATGAGCTTCATTTTCTTCATGAAATCGATGTTTGCCGAGCCCAGTTCCGAACTGTCGCCGCCGACAAGGATCGGTCCATGCGGGCTCTGGATCATCACATCGGCGAGGGAATTGACCCTCTTCTTGAGGAAGTCGTTGATTGTGCTCTGCAGAATGGACCGATAACCGAGATAGAGGTGAAGGTTGGAACCCCCCAGGTCGAGATCTACCAGGACAGTTTTAAGCCCCCGTGACGCCAGATAGATACCCAGGTTCGCCGTAATCACACTCTTACCGATGCCGCCCTTCGCGCCCCCTACGGCGATGATCTTTCCGTGGGAAAGAATAGCATCGTTTGCCGGGTTCATATCCTCGAGGTAATTGACCAGCACTTCGTAGGATTGCTGTATCGCCAGGAAGCGTTCCGATGTCACATCCTTGACGTCCGTCCCGGTCTTCATGTCAGGATGGTGTACTCTGGCGTTGCGCCGATAGGCCCTTTTCACCATATCGACGCTGAGTGTCTCCAGAAACTGTTCATTCGTAGCCGCTGCCTCAGAGAACAAACATGCGCAAGCAGCCTTTATTTCCCGTATCTTATCCGTCTCCAGCCTGTTCACGATCATCTATCGGTATCCTTAAAGGTATTGGACATCGACGGATAATCGTGCAATAAACGTACCAACAGAACAGGTAATGGGTAATCGGGAAAAAAGGCAGGTAATAGATACCGGGTAATCGGTAGCGGAGAAAAAATGAATTCTTGGTTCTTCCCTATGACCTCGTACCCGGAACCTATTGCCTGTCTTTACTTAAACCACCTCGGTTCGTCAAACCTCTCCGTGCTTCTCAGCACCCGGCTTGCGTAGTTGGTGGCATATTCGGTGCGGAGCTTTTGGGTGATGCGTCTGTAATCTTCGTTCATCAGGAGTCTGCCGACATCCATTGCGTCCTTGAAGGTGAACTCGGCGATGATCTCGCTCATGCCGCCGATGAGAACGTTCCAGCCTCCCGTCACCTCAACGAAGCTGATCTTGTTCATCGTAGGGATGTGCTCGTTGATGACGAAATCGGCATAGGCCTTTTTCACACCCGGTTTCAGGTCATAGTACTGGTTGACCTTCCAGACACCCTTCTGGATGGTGTATTTGCCCCGCTTGACGGCGCCCGTGGGCTCCAGGATGGAGCCCCGGTAATTGACGACGATCACCTTGAGCCGACTGAGAAGGTCCTTGAACCTCTTTGCCGCTATGGTCTTCAGGACCTCCTCCGTTTCGTTGACACTGAACACGGCAACTATGCGGGGGCCGAAACCGACCTCGACATAATACCCGCCAACGGGTATAAGACCCATCTCGGCCATTTCAGGTAAATAGGTATCGACGATGAACTGTGAGTATTCAAGGTCCTTCCCCTGGCTTATGTCCCAGCTCTGCGTGAACAGCACAGACATGTACGTCGTCCTCCTATTTCTTCTGCTTCTCCTTCATTGCAGCATGCAGCCGTTCCGAGGTGATGGGCAGTTCGTTGATCCTCACCCCCACGGCATCGTAAATAGCGTTGAGAATGGCGGGGATGGTGGGCATTATCGCTCCTTCTCCTACTTCCTTGGCCCCGAAAGGCCCGTTCGGCTCATCGCTCTCCACTATGATGGTCCTGACATTGGGCATATCCAGGGCCGTGGCGATCCGGTACTCCCCGAGAGAGGCGTTGAGAACCCGGCCCTTCCCGTCGAACTTGACCTCCTCAAACAGGGCCTCGCCGAGTCCCATCGAAAGAGACCCCTGCATCTGCCCTTCCACGTTTGTACGGTTGATGGCGAAACCGCAGTCATGAGCGTCCGTCATGGCGTCCACGGTGACCTTTCCCGTCTCCATGTCCACCGTCACTTCCACTACCTGTGCGGAGCATCCGTATGCCGGCGATGTCCCCACCGCGGCGCCCTTGTACTTGCCCCCCAGTTCGCCCGGCTTGTAGGCGCCATTACCGATTATAACACCCCGCGTGAGAAAAGCAATACGCGCCGCCTCCCTGAAGGTGAGTTCCTCTTCGGAAGGAATGTCCTTCCACCCGCGGTGCTCTTTTGCGTAGGCAGTCCGCAACCGGGAAAAATCCGGTTTTCCCTTCTTGAAAACGACCACTCCTTTGGCGATGTCAAGATCCGCCGGAGAAACATTGAGCACTTCCGAGAGCGCCTCGAGCACCTGCCGTTTCGTGTCTTCCGCGGCCGCCTTGACGGCATGGCCGGACATGAGAGTCTGTCGTGACGAATAGGCGCCGAGATCGACGCCGAAATCGGTGTCCCCGGAGTGAACCTTCACGTCATAGAGGAAAACGCCGAGTGCCTCCGCGGCGATCTGTCCCAGGATCGTGTCCGACCCCTGGCCTATCTCCGCCGCGGCGGTATAGAGATTCACCGCGCCGCCGTCCTCGGTGAGCCTGATCGTTGCCGTTGAGTGGAACGTCTCGGACCGATAGATGGGAAACCCGGCTCCGGACACGAAGAACCCGCAGGCCACGCCTATCCCTTTGCCTTTCGGAAGTTTCTTCTTCTTTCTGCTCCAGCCGGAACCGTCTCTGACCGCCTCGAGGCATTCCTTCATGCCGAGGCTCGACATGTTGAAATCGTTGCAGGTCACGTCACCCGTCTTCATAATGTTCTTGAGCCGGAACTCCACGGGATCCATTTTGAGCTCGGCGGCGATGCTGTCGAGCTGCTGCTCCCATGCCGCCCGTGCGGCGACGCCGCCATGTCCGCGCTGGGCGCCGCAGGTGGGCTTGTTCG
>DIFE01000088.1:9313-14525 GCA_002418985.1 Deltaproteobacteria bacterium UBA5756 | reverse complement strand
GGGTTTCCGGACGGACACTAGATATCCCATTGTACTGTCCTCCTCGTGATGTTTTTCCTTCGTATAGGGGAAACGAGAAGATGTCTAACATCGCAGAGGGGGCGACAAACCGGGAGGGTCTTCGGGAACGGTGGCACGCGGGACAATCCTGAGGGGCAGAAATACGGCTGATTCCGGCGAGGTCAAGAGAGAAGGGGCTTCAGCCATCGCGATATCGTATGCGGATCTGTTGATGGAATTGAATGGGCAGGGATTGCACCGGCTAAGTTCCTTCCCATTTGGAACCGGATGTTGACCTGTAAATTTCTTCACCAGGATGAGGGGCGCCGAGATCAACAGTGCACCGGCCACAATGAGCGCTATTGTGCACCACAGAGGGTTGTGGCGACGTCTCGCACTTACTATTATGCCCTAAGGGTTTCCGGCAATTCGCAAAGAGACCTCTCTGTGGGGTTGGTTTGATGCGTATAGGAGTATGTGGGCTCAAGAGAACCCTTGAAGAAGATGGAAAAGAAGATCAGGGCGGCGACCATCGAAACAACACAGAGTGTCGTCCTGTTTCGTTTGAAATTCATCGCAAAGAGGATGAAGACGATCGCCGCAAAGGCCAGGCAGTACGGGCAGTAGGTGTTGTGCCATACCTGAAAACCGATGAGATAAAACTCGATTCCCACACCAGCAGAAATGAACACGAGGAGCAGCGTGTCGGTTTTGAGTATGCTCAGAAGTATGATGCAGGCCATATAGGCGATTCCGACATATTGCAGGTCGATTCCGAAAATGGTTCCCTTGAGATACGAACAGGCGCTGGCGCAAATGCTGTAATATACCTCGAGAGCGACGGCGATACAGGCAAGGGCGATGTTAATGGTGGTCTTTCGATACCGTGCCCAAACCGAGGCTTGCCGCGCAACGCTTCTTTCCTGCAACAGTTTCATTTCTGCAGCGTCTCCCATGACAGACTCCCTCCTATTTTTGCGGCCCGGCGGCCTGTGTCATGTTGAAGGAATATGTTCTCGGAACAGACGGAGGCACGGGACAGGAAGCGCAAGCGTACAGGGACAAAGTTGTCATGGCTATGATGATCACTAGAAGAAGTCGTTTCATTTGGCCTCTCAGTATGGTGGAATAGACTACACTATAGACTCATAACTTTTCCAGCACCGCTTTCATGGCAACGCTGGTCTCTTCCGGCAGTTTATCGAAGTTGTGCGCCTTCGTTACGCCAGGTTTTTTACAACAATTTCTTGATCTCTTCCACCGAAAGGACCTTTCCCACGCTCTTCACGACGCCGTCGATGGCCAGAGCCGGGGTTATCATAACACCATAGTTCATGATATCGTTGATATTCTGGACCTTCTGGATCTCAAACTCGATACCTGTATCCCTGGCCGCTTTCTCGGCGTTCTCCGTGAGCTTCATACACTTGGCACAGCCTGTGCCGAGAATCTGAATCTTCTTCATCTCCTTTACCTCCTTACTGATCGAATTCCTGTCTTTCATCACGCATCATTATGTATCATGCCCGCTACCCAACGATCCATCCGTACAGCATGCCTGCAAGGGTGGAGAGCGCTACAACGTATACTATGAAAACAGCGGTCTTCTTCGTACCGAGGATACTCCGGATGACGATCATGCTCGGCAGGGAAAGAGCGGGCCCTGCGAGAAGCAAGGAGAGGGCCGGACCCTGTCCCATGCCGGAGCCGAGAAGTCCCTGAACGATGGGTACCTCCGTCAGTGTCGCAAAGTACATGAACGCACCCACGATGGAAGCGAAAAAATTGGCAAGGAAACTGTTGCCGCCCACCAGTGAGGAAATCCACCGTGAGGGGATTATCCCGTTGTCCGTCCCCGGCATGCCGAGGAGAAATCCCGCAACCACGACTCCGCCCAGCAGCAGGGGTGCTATCATGAGGGCGTACATCCACGTGGAATCTATCCAGCTTCTGGTTTCGTCCGACGAGACCTTCGTCACCCACACAACCCCCGCGATGCCGGCCGAGAAAGGTAGAAGCGGCCATTTCGGGAAGAGAAGGGCGAGGATGAGAACGACGGCACCCGTTATGATGGTGGGGATGATCTTTGCCCCGAACCACTTCACGATGACAAAGCCGAAAAGGATCCCGAAGAGACCGGTGACGTACCACTTTGCGGCATATATGCCGTACCAGAACCCTGCTTCTTCCATCGGCTTTCCCCAGTTGGCGAAGACGAGGATGCCGATCATGGAGGCCATGTACACCACATTTTGCCAGAGTTTCCTCTTCGGCTCTTCCTGCGGCATGCAGACCGCCTGCCTGGCTGCCTCCTCCTTGCGGAAAGTGACCGCCATCAGAAGCCCTATGATGTATGCAAAGAAAACCGCCCCCACAGCTCGCGCAAGGCCTATCTTCCACCCCAGGACCTTCGCGGACAGGACGATGGCGAGGACATTGATGGCGGGTCCCGAGTACAGGAACGAAGTGGCGGGTCCCACGCCTGCCCCCATCCGGTATATGCCGGCGAAGAGAGGCAGGACGGTGCAGGAGCAGACGGCCAGAACGGTGCCGGAAACGGACGCCACCGAGTAGGAGAGGCACTTGTTCGCCGCCGGCCCAAGGTACTTCATAACAGATGCCTGGGAGACGAAGACGGAGATGGCACCGGCAATGAAGAAGGCCGGCACGAGGCAGAGAAGGACATGTTTCTGCGCGTAGTCCTGGAGCATGTAGAAGGATTCCAGGATGGCCTTTTGCACCGATACGCTTTCAAAGGGGATGAAATAGGCAGCAATAAAGGCCGCGAGGAGTATGAGAAATTTGTATACGTCTTTCATGTATTCACCCTCTGTCCCCGATCTCTATCTCTTACAGAGACACACCTGCTGCCTGCGTACGTTGTTTTCGATCACGGCGGTGACACACCCGAAAAAATCCGTTACACAGGGTACTTCCAACGTGTATACCATGTCTGCCCCACTCTTCCTCGATGTGACGATCCCCGTTTCTTTCAGGACGTGGAGGTGTTTCGATACCGTCGATTTATCGAGGTCGAAAAGGCCGAAGATCTCCGAGAACGCCTGCGGACCCTCTTTAAGGTATTCTATGATGAGCAGCCTCACCGGATGTGCCATCGCCTTGATGATGTTGCTTCTTATTACTGCTTCTTCAAAGGTTATCATGACCTCTCCTTATGACCTATTGGCCCATTTACCAACAATCAAACTAAATGTCAAGTGGCCGGAAGGTTCCCCATCGTCTGGTCACCACCAGGCCTGGCCTCTATTATCGGACAAATACGCCATCCAAGTAGTTACCGGGCGGTATATATCAGGTACACCCCGCCGAAGATAACCAAAATCCCGCAGACGATTTTCACGATCTTGGCTCCAACAGATCGTTCATTCCAATTCAGATAGTCCTGGACGGTTTCGGTGAAGGTGCCGGCGAGGACGATGATGAAACAGTGGCCTACGGCATACGCCAGAAGGAGCATGATCCCATACCATATTTTCGTGGCAGCGAGCTGGAAAGTAATGCTCAACATGGGCGCCATGTATGCGAAGGTGCACGGGCCGAGGGCAATGCCGAACACTGCTCCGAGGATAAAGGCCGCGATCAGGCCCTTTCTCTTCATGCCTATATTGCCCGGGCCTGCTGACCAGGGCATGGGGATTATCCCGATAAGATGCAGCCCTACGGCAAAAAAGATGACCGCTACGAAATAGTTGCCATACCGGCCGACATCGCCCATCATTCGACCGGCTAAGGCCGTGACAAGCCCTATCAGTCCAATGCTTATCATGATGCCCGATGAGAACAACAAGGCGGTATAAAAGGCCCTCTTTGGGGATATTCGTCCCTGCTCATCGATGAAACCCACTATGAGAGGGATGCTTGAAAGGTGGCAGGGGCTCAGGACAAGGCTCAAAACACCCCAGAGGAAGGACGCGCCGAGCGCGATGCCGGGCGTTCCTTCGACGGCCCCGGTCAAGGTTATGAATATATTTTCGATCATTTTGTTTTCTTTCCGGGGCCCCTTTTTACCAGTTCGATTCCGAGCTTGTTGAACGTCGCAAGTATTGCGTCCTTCGAAAAATAGCCCATGTGGCGGTATCGTTCCTTTCCCGACGCGTCGTAGAATATCTGCGTGGGAATACCCCTTACGCCCAGTTTTGTGGCCGTATCTGGGTCAACCTGTACGTCGATGAACTCCACCCGGAGACTGCCGGCATATTCGGCCTTCAGTTCCTCCAGGATAGGCTCCATCATCTTGCACGGTATACATTGTTTGGCACCCACATCAACGAGCGCGGGATACTTCACTGCAACCGGAGCCGCTGCGGGCTGTTTGGCGGTCGTGGCAGCCTTCTGAACTGCCTTCGTCTCAGCCGCAAGTACGCCGGACGATGTCATGATGCCCGATGACACCAAAATAGAAACGATCACGAAAATGATCACGGTCTTTATTTTCATTCTAAACTCCCTGTTGTTTGCCGTGTGCCGGCATCTTCTGCCTAGAGCCTGAAGAACACCAATTAAAGGTCGTCCAGGCAAATACAATAATCATGATAACGAGAAACGCTTTACCTCCTCATTCTGTCGGAGTCTAACACATAGCCTCGTCCTATAGGCACCAGCGAGCGCGATTCGTCAATCCTTACAGCTCATATAACAGACACCGGCGGGTGTCTCAACGGCATAGGGAAAATACTTCTTCTTGATCCAGAGCGAAAGGTGGACAAGATTGATGAGTACCGGCACCTCGACGAGGGGTCCAATGACGGCGGCAAAGGCCTGTCCGGAGTTAATGCCGAAGACTGCAACGGCCACGGCTATCGCAAGTTCGAAGTTGTTCGATGCGGCGGTGAAGGACAAAGTGGCCGCCTGGCCGTAATGTGCCTTTGCCTTCGCGCTCATGTAAAAAGAGACGAGGAACATGAAAACAAAATAGATGAGAAGAGGCACGGCAATGCGCACCACATCCATGGGGATCTTCACGATGTATTCGCCCTTCAGGGAAAACATGACAAGTATCGTAAAGAGCAGGGCAATGAGGGTAAGAGGGCTGATCTTCGGTATGAACCTCTCGTGGTACCACGTCTTGTNNTGATGAGGACGAAGCGCGTTATCACTCCCGCGATAAACGGTATTCCGAGGTAGATGAAGACGCTCCTGGCTATCTGGCCAATGGTTATATCGACGACCACGCCCTTTAAGCCCAGCATGG
>DIFE01000088.1:0-9209 GCA_002418985.1 Deltaproteobacteria bacterium UBA5756 | reverse complement strand
GCGATGCAGCGGGCAAGGCCGATCATGATAAGACCCACCATGTATTCGGGATAACCCCTCAGGAATACGACTGCGAGGACAAACATCAGGATGGGACCCACCACCCAGTTCTGGATAAGGGACAGGATCAAGACCCGATAGTTTTTGAAAACCTCCCCCAATTCCTCGTATTTGACCTTTGCGAGGGGCGGGTACATCATGAGGATAAGGCCTATGGCGATGGGAACGTTGGTCGTCCCGCTCTGGAATTGATTCCAGAAATCGACGACACCGGGAAAGAAGTAGCCCCAACCGACTCCGACAAACATGGCAAGGAAGATCCACAACGTCAGGAATCTGTCAAGAAATGAAAGACGTCTGGTGAGGTGCTCTGCTGCCATCATTTTCCTCCCCTGTGCGACTTAGTTCTTTCAGTTCCAGCGCTCCCGGCCGCTTCGCAAAGCTTACGGGCCTTTACCTCCCGCATCTTTTCGACATCGTCCCGTACCCATTCGAGACCGGACAGCTCCTTCCTGAGAAACTTAACATGCGCGGCCGCCAGTCCGTCGAGGGGTTCTTTCAGGAAATAATGCATCCATGTCCCCACCCTCTTGCCTTTTATCAGCCCAGAATTCTTCAGGTAGGCAACATGACGCGACACCTTTGACTGAGGTTCTTCAAGGACGGCCATCAGATCGCACACGCACAGTTCCCCATGCATGAGAAGCATGAGTATTCGAAGTCTCATCCGCTCGGACAGGGCCTTGTATATCTGCGCTATATCGTCCATGTTTCACCCCGGAATATTGATCTGTATAAACGGATATAAGAATAAATACCAGTCCCCGGGTCCTGTCAACAAAAAAGCAGGCCTTCAGGTGACATCCTGACGGCTATCAGCGACGGCAGTATTATATATTGATAGTCGATATAATGATGGCCTTGAATACTCCGGTTGCCAGGCGACAATCCCTCACCGAGGGACCCTTTCCACCGGTCAGCCCCCTCCAAAAATAGGGGTGCCCCCGCGCAGGGACACATCGCCCACGAAGCCGACCGTTACCTTGTGTCCATCGACTATGACGGGAACCTGCGTCTTTCCCCCGGAGTACTTCAGCATTTCATCGAATTTATCGGGGTCTTCATGCACGTTGATATAGATGGCTCTATCACCATAGGCTTCCCGAGCCTTTGTACCGAAAGGTCATGTGTCCGTACCATAAATAATGATCCGATCGGCCATAGCGTCATTCCCCCTCAATGTTGGAGTTACGATTATCCTATTCATCCTTATGGCTTTCTACATATTCCTCGTATTCCTTGAGCAGGCTGTTCCTGTATTCCCGGCGGGTAACCTCGGAAGCCGGGATATAATTGCCCATCGCCTCCAATCCGGCAATGATCTCGTCTGCGGTTTCCTTATTTACCTCTTTGCCCACAGAGTGAAGCACCGCCATTATCTCGTTCAAATTGCTGACGGCGACTTGCGTTCCGTCAATAAACCTGAGTGTACGCCGGCTAACTGTCGGCGCGTTGGGATCCACTCACGTAACTCATCCTACCACTTGAAAGATTGACATACTTATTTCTTCCTTTTAGTTTTCCAGCCTTTATCGCTGGTTCGGTAAGGCTGCTCCGCCTTCTTCTTCATTTAAAGGTCTGATCTCAAGTGCGTAATCTTCAAATCCCGGTTTCTTCATATCCTGTCCCTGTGTGTCAAGGAATAATCGCCCTCACTGCATCCCTCCCCTCAGGGAATCCCAGGTGAATACCCTGGGCAATCCATCCTTCTCTTTGCAGGCCCTGTGCGATGAGGTGGCTACAAAGAAGTCTGCATTTCCCATGATGACCAGGACGGAGACTCCGGGGTCCTCCTTGAAGTCCAAAAGACCGGTGTAGCGGGCGAAGGTTCCGTTGCGGGACTTGAATTCGTTTTGGGCTTCCGCCACTTTTTTCAACGCCTCCCGTGCCTGGTAACAGGGTGTCTGCGCCATGTATTTGGGGACCACTATCGCTCCCGTAATGAAAAGGGCCGCGAAGACGATCATGAGGTCCGTGTTTCCATGACCCCCGAAACCGTGGTGACCCGTTCCGAAGGAGATGACCAGCGCCGCAAGCCAGAGAACACCGAGGACGATCAGGACCCAGACGGAATAGCCGAAGAAATACGTCAGGCCGGCCGTGACACCGCCCAGAAAGAGACTGTAGATCAAACCCATAACCGATCCTCCATGTTCATCTTTTGGCATAAGAATGTACTTTCTGTCAAGATGTCTCCGGGCGAGATCGTTACGTTTTCGACCCGCCAATTATAATCGTTCACGCATGGAGTTTTCAAGCGGGAAGGAGCATGCGCGGTTGATACAGAACCGTTCATGTGCTATTTTTTACGTATATCAGATCCACGGTGACAGACCGATTTGGGGGAGCCATGTATTTGCCGGAGCCAGTGACGAAAATCCGCACCGGGAACAATATGAAAAGGTTTTTCATTATTTTTACCGTCATCATGAGCATCATGGCGGGTGGTCAGGCCCAGGCGGTAGACCCGCTCACCAGCACGGAATTCGACCCCGTCCTTATCGGCGAAGGCAGTGAGATCGAAATCGGGAAGAACACGGATCAGCAATTGCGGAGTAAGTACAGGATATCGACGGACCAGCAGCTGAACCAGCGAATAAACGCCATCGGCCAGAGGCTGGCGGCCCAATCGGAAAGAAAGAACCTGAAATATACCTTTACCGTCATCAACGACGAACTGGTCAACGCCTTCGCGGCGCCCGGAGGATATATCTACATCACGACGGGAATACTTCAGAGGCTGAAGAACGATGACGAGATCGCGAGCGTACTCGCCCACGAGATAGGCCATGTCGTCAACAAACATTCCCTGAAGGCGATCCAGCGCCAGATGATGGCCCAGTTCGGCCTGCAGATCATGGGGGCGATGCTCGGTGACGGGGGTATTTCCGGGGCGTTGCTCGTCAAGGCGTCGGAAATCAGTGCAAGCCTTTTGCTTCTCAAGAACTCACGGGTGAACGAACTGGAGTCGGATGCCGAAGGGGTGGAGATCATGCGCCTGGCCGGTTACAACCCACGCGCCATGATCGACGTCCAGCGAATGCTCCTCGGTGTATCCGGCGGCAAGAACCCGCCTGCGATCATCTCCACCCACCCGCCTTCACAGGAGAGGATCGACGCGATCCAGAGGAAGATAGACAATACGAGATAACCCTGGCGAGTTCACCCGCCCGAGCCCGATAAGCACTGAAGGCGCCCGATGTGCATTATCCTTGCAGTGAGTACCTTTCGTCGAGGCAGGCAGAGTGGCGCCCAGATATACTGTCGACGACCTTCACACGAAGATGCAGTGGGACGTGGGCCTGGGTATACGCGCCATGGCCAAAGGCATGACCGTGCGCATCGATACGGCGGTTTCAAACGAGAATTGGGGAGTCCAGATGATGATCGGATATCCTTTTCAATTTTAACGACACATCAAGCGGTCGCGACTATTTTCCAGTACCCATATTTGCCTTGAAAAAAAGCATGGTAGTGTGTAATTGTTTGGATACCGGCTGCTTACATGAAATATACTCGCTCAGTTCCCAGGCCCTACCCGTCTTTTCTGCGGATCATCATCATCGTTTTCTTCGTCGGCCTGTTGCCCGCCGGCGGCGTCTTCGCTCAGGAGAAGCATTCGTCCTTCGCGGAGATGATTAGAAAAGAGAAGGTGGCCATTGAGATAACGCAAAGGGATCTGAGGACTTATATTGCGGCACAACCGGAGCGTATGGGCAAAATCAGCGAGAAGAGCCAGGAGCTCTCTCAGGAAATGCTGCGGCTCTCCATAATGTACAACATGGAAGAGGGCAATCCCGTTGAGATGCGGGACATTCTCAGGCAGATGAAGATCGCGCACGATCAGTGTGTGACGCTTGCAGCGCCCGTCAATGCGGACCTTGAAGCCATCGAGGGCCTGAAAAAGGTGCTGCGAACCCACCTGGGCGAATACGAGCGGCTGGCCGCGGACAAGTCGAGTCCGGAAGTAAGCGAAGCCGCCGCCGGGCATGTCATGGACATGAAAGAGACCATCGCCCTCGTGGAAAGAGCCCAGGGTATTATCGATATAATCCCCAATGCGATCGAGCATCTGCTCGCCAGACTCGAACCGAGAAAGGTCATAATCGAGAATGACCTCACAATCGCGTGGAAGAAATACTTCCTCGCGCCCCAGTTTTCCCCAAGCCTTTTCACGGCAGACGCCTGGAAATCGGCGCGGGTCGTACTCAACAACTGGGCGGGCTTTGGGGCCTACTGGCTGATCCCATACAGTCAGAACAAGAGTGCCATCATAAGTGTCATCTTAAAGGGGACCATATTCAGCATCGCAATTCTCGCCGGTTTCCTGGCCATCATCGTGCACCTGAGAAGAAAATATCCCGCGGCGGCGCTTGCGGGTTACTTTCTCCCCTTTTGCTGCTGCACGGCCTTTGGCCTGCCGCTCATGATAATAGGCGCTACGACCAGTCTGGGGCCCCTGAGCACGTTGACTTTTCTCGCGGAAATCGTACTCGCCGCCGGGTTGGTCAGCCTCGGCTGGAAGCTTCGCCGTCTGTCGGCAAGCGATCCTGAAGCCTTCAAACATAATCCCCTGTGGGGATACTGGATAATATTTGGGGCGGGGATACTGCTGCAGCTTCTTCATATAACATCAATCCTGTACTCCCCGCTCATCGCCCTTCTGTTCATTCTCGCCGGGATCTATTCGCATATCCTCCAGAGGAGAGACCAGGATATGCTCGACAGGAGACTGTTCACCGTAACCTCCTGGCTGTCGATCTCGCTGGCCGCAGTCACCTTTTTCGGATGGGGCAGCCTCGCGGTACTCCTGGCAACCGTCTGGTTTGCTATTATGCTCAACATTGAGCTGGGAGCGGGTCTGGCGGGGTGTCTCGCGAAGATCCGGGCCCGGGGCGCTCAGAATGCAACCACCGCGCGCACCCTCGCCGAAGGTGTCGCATTCCCGATGATCTTTCTAGGACTTTTTGCCGTTACCATATTGTGGGTAACTCTTTACATCGGCGGCATGCCCCTCGTGAGCAGGATCATACAATGGCGCATGGTCATCGGCTACCTTTCTCTCAACCTGTCCATGATAGTCATCATCGTTGCGCTCCTCTTCATCACCCGCTCTTTCATAGTCCTCGTCAATGCTCTCATCACCTTCATATCCGAGCGGCTCGGATCAGGAACGTTAAGGGAAGGGGCCATCAAATCCCTGCACGCCATATCAACCTATGTCATCTGGTCTCTGTACGTTCTCCTTTCATTGAAGCTGGTCGGGGTGAGCGTCGCCCACCTTGCGATCATTGCCGGCGGCTTGTCTATCGGCGCCGGTTTCGGGCTTCAGGACCTTATCAAGAACTTTTTCAGCGGCCTCATACTCCTCTTCGGCCGGTCCATCCACCCCGGAGACGAGATCCAGCTGGAGAACGTCCGGGGAACGGTCATGAAGATCAATATCCGCAACACTATCGTACAGACAAATGACGATTCCACCATCTTCATTCCGAACTCGGACCTCATATACAAGAACATAGTCAACTGGACGTACCGCGACCCCAGGGGCAGGGCTGAGATATCCGTAGCTGTCGCCTATGGCTCCGACACAGAGCTGGTAAAAGAGCTTCTTGTCCGGTGTGCCGCTTCCAATCCGGCGGTTCTGAAAGAGCCTCCGCCATATGTGCTTTTCTGGGACTTCGGCGACAATGCCCTTGCGTTCCGCCTGAGATTCTGGATAAGGCGGCCCGTCCAGACACGGGACAAGATATCCTCCACCATCCGCTTCGAGATAGACAGGGTATTCAGAGAGAACAATATCGAGATTGCCTTCCCCCAGCAGGACATCCACATCCGTTCGGCTGAAGGCCTCAAACCATACCTGGAGCCGGAGAAGACGCCATGATCTTAAAGCAGGTCGGTGCGTTCGACTGTGTCCCCGAAGAGGATCTGCTGCACAGGATCGACAAGCTCCGCCATCTCATGGCAGTCGCCGGCATCGATTTTGCGTTGATGGTCCAGAACGTCGACAGGTTCTACTTTACGGGAACCATGCAGAAAGGCATGGTCGTCGTGCCGGTTGACGGGGAGCCCCTGATATTCATTGAGAAGGGCACCGAACGCGCCGCGATGGAGACGCCCCTTCCCTTCACCGTGGTCAGGAACGACCGCGAGATACACCGGGTTCTGAGCGATCGGCACATCCTTAGAGGAAAAGCCGGCCTGGAGCTTGATGTTTTGCCCGTGGCGATCTTCGAGAGACTCAAAAGGGTCATCGGTTTTGACGGGTACGCCGACGTGTCGGAGACGATCAAGGTGGTAAGGGCCATCAAGAGCCCTTTTGAACTGGCCCAGATCCGGAAATCCGGCGAGATGCTGACCCACGTGTTCGCAACGGCCGAAGATGAAGTCCGGGAAGGAAGAACGGAACTCGAGATCGAAGCCGCCCTCATGGCGGAAAGCAGGAAAATGGGCCATCAGGGTTTCCTGCGGATGAGGGGAATGAATCAGGAAATGATGACCATGACGGTGCAGGCGGGAATCACCGGTGCCGTCGTCACTCTTCTGGACGCGCCGATAACGGGTGCGGGTGTCACTCCTGCCGTACCCCAGGGGTCGTCCTTCAAGGTTGTCGAGGCGGGGGTCCCGGTCACTATCGACTACGGCGGAGGATACAATGGATATATCACCGACGAAACCAGAACCTTTGTGGTGGGCGACCTGAAGGAGGTTTTCAGGAAACCATGCGAGACGGCACGGGCGATTATAGAAGATGTAATGACCTTTGCCCGGCCCGGGACCGATTGTACCGACATCTTTTCGCGCGCCTTTGAGATGGCAAGGAAGGCAGGCCTTGCGGAAAACTTCATGGGACACGGCGAAGGCCAGGTAGCATTCATCGGCCACGGTCTCGGTCTTGAAATCAACGAGCTGCCCATCCTGACCGCACGGCACAGCAGGGTCCTGGAAGAAGGGATGGTCTTTGCCTTCGAACCGAAGTTCGTTCTTCCCGGTTACGGTGCCGTAGGGATCGAGATCGATCTCATCGTAGGGGCGCACGGGCTCGAGCGGGTCACGACAAGCTCCCCGGATATTGTACGCCTCTGATCCGCCGACCCTGTGTTCAAAGGACTTCCCGCAATCTTTCCTTGATAATTGGACACCTGTCTTTTAATATTCAAGGATGATACTTTCCTGAAACGGAGAACTATTTCGGGTAACGGCGGTTCATACCCGCCGACTACATTATCATAAGGGGATATTGATGACCGAACATTACACCGTGTCACGTTACCTTCTCGGCCGCTTGCAGGAGATCGGCATCAAACATCTCTTCGGAGTCCCCGGGGACTACGTTCTGGATTTCCTGGACGAGGTCGTCGCCAGTCCCATCGAATGGGTGGGAACCTGTAACGAGCTGAACGCCGGTTATGCGGCAGACGGTTATGCGCGCATCAACGGCGTGGGCGGCGCGGTAGTGACGTATGGAGTTGGTGGACTCAGCGTTCTGAATGCCGCAGCCGGGGCCTTTGCCGAGCATGTGCCGCTCATCATAATCAGCGGAGCGCCTCCCACACGGAGCAGGGAATCGGGCGCCCTCGTTCATCATCTCGTTTCCAACTATTATGTGCAGTACGAGATTTTCAGAAAAGTGACGACGGACGCGGCCATACTGACGGATCCCATCACGGCCCCCGACGAGATCGACCGCGTACTTCGCCACTGCCTCTCCCGCAAGCTGCCGGTCTACCTGGAGATCCCTTCCGATATGACTTGCGCCCTCTGCCGGGCTCCGGACAAGCTGACCGGCGCGGCACCGCCCATCTCGGACGAGGACAGCCTGACGGAGTGCGTGTCGGAATCCATGGAAATGATCAATAGCTCCGATCATCCCCTGATGCTTGCCGGTATGGAACTGCTCAGATTCGGCCTCGGGACGGAAGCGCTTCATCTTGTGGAAGCGGCGGAAATCCCTTTTGCCACAATGCTCAGCAGCAAATCGGTATTGCCGGAGCTTCACCCTCAATTCGTCGGCATCTACCAGGGCGGCTGGAGCCGCGAGGTGGTGCGCCGGCAGGTGGAGGATTCGGATTGTCTCCTGTCCCTTGGCGTGTTGATAACGGACCTCGACACCGGCCTGTTCAGCATGAATCTCGATAACCGGCGGATGATCGCCGTCGGAGGAGGCCAGGTTCGCATCGGGAACCATTACTATCGACAAATACAATTGAAGGATTTCATCCGGACGC
Organism: Deltaproteobacteria bacterium UBA5756; assembly: GCA_002418985.1. Lineage (GTDB taxonomy): Bacteria > Desulfobacterota > Syntrophorhabdia > Syntrophorhabdales > Syntrophorhabdaceae > Delta-02. The sequence goes on along the minus strand of DIFE01000088.1, from coordinate 918 downwards.
TGACCCTGGCGATTCGACCCCGCTCCTTTCTTGCCTCCCATCCCGTCGAAGGTATGCAGCCGAGGAAACCCTTCATCCCCGGGGCATCGTCCGTGCTGACCGCATCCCGCCTGTACGAATGTGTCGACGATTTCCTCAACGATAGGATGATCCTTCTGGCGGAACCGGGTGACGCCTTCTGCGCGGCTCCCGAATTTCATATCGAGGAGGCCGAAAACTTCATTGTCCAGAACTACTACTCCTCCATCGGCTACTGTACCCCGGCGGCCCTGGGCGCGGGACTGGCGTGTCCCAACAAACGCCCGGTAATCCTTACCGGGGACGGTGCCTTCCAGATGACGGCGCAGGAGGTCTCCACCCTGATCCGAAACCATTGCCCCGCCATCGTACTGATCATCAACAACGACGGCTATCTGGTCGAACGGGTTCTCCACGAAGACGGTCCCTACAATGACATACAGATGTGGCGATATTCGAGGCTTCCCGAGGTATTTGACGACGGTTCCCATTCCATCGGCATCCGGGTCACCACGGAGGAAGAACTCGCACGGGCCATGATGACAGCCTCTCAGGAGAAGAACAAGGTCGTGCTTATCGAGGCCTGCCTGGCGAAAGGGGATTGTTCAGCGGGTCTTAAGCGTCTCGGTGAAGCATTCCGGCGGGCACAGCAGAAGAAAAAGTGAGGAAACCAGTGGCAGAATGGGGCGTCATTGTCGTTGATGTACAGGGCGACTTCACGGAATGGAAACAGGGCAGTCTGGCAGTGCCCGGCTCCGACGAAGGTTACGTAAAGAGCGCCGAGGCCTCCACCCGGCTCCTCAGGGACCTTGGTCTGCCTGTTTTCGCTACGCAGGATTGGCATCCGCCCGATCACGTCTCCTTTGCGACACGCCACCCGGGAAAGAAGCCTTTCGAAAC
>DIFE01000073.1 GCA_002418985.1 Deltaproteobacteria bacterium UBA5756 | reverse complement strand
TGTCTGAAAGAACTTGACCATCTCTTACCGCCGTGTTATGGTTGAGGAGAAAACCATGAAGAAAGCCTTATGGATGATGATTGTCTTCGGTTTGTTGATCGGGTTTGAAGCCGATATCTTTGCGCAGGACACCATGGACAAAAAACCGGAGGAAATGAAATCGAATCCGGTCAAGGAAAACAACGCGTCGGCAGGAAGCGGCGCTTTTGATGAAACAGCAAAGCAGTATCTTGCAAAGCTCAGGAGCATCGATAGAGAACTCGTGGATGCTCACCGTGCACTTGCCAATTACAACAACCCTCAAAGAAACCAGAACTTGGGCCTCCCTATGGATGAGATTTTATCGAGTGATGGCGGGTCGCGTGAAAAGTTTGCAGAGAAACAAACGCTGCAGAGCAATATAGCCAGGACAGAGGATAAGATAAAAAATCTTCAGAGGGATGTTGAAAACCTGAAACTGGATGTACTCAAGCACTATAATGGGAAAATGCCCAAAAATGTATCAGATGCGTGGAAAAGCGAAGAAGACTTCACCGCGTATTTAATTTCCAAAACTAAACAGTAAGGTGTCACAGGGGTCAGCGACCCCGTTGCCGCACTTAAATCAACTCGCTTCAATTATTTTCAATAGCCGGTCGAGAGTCGCCTGTGTGTTGTCGGCAGGGAGCCCCAGTTTTTCGGCATAACCTACGACCGTGCTTCCCTTAGTTCACTCTGAACCCGCCCATCAGGGTCTGTAGTTTTCCAGACAGACCGAGTAGCGTCGAGGCTGACGTTGCGGTCATCTCCGAGCTTGTGGACGTTTCGTTTGCTACCTCCGCTATGTTGACTATTTCGCGATTGATCTCCTCGGAGGTGGCCGACATTTCCTCTGTTGCCGATGCTATCTGGGTCACCATGGTCTGCAATCCCTCGGCGCTGTTCACGATCTCGCCGAGGGACCCGCCGGTCTGCGACACGAGCTCCACTCCCGCGACGACCTTGTCGGTTGCTTCGGCCATGGCCTTCGTGGCATCGAGTACCTCTTCACGCATGCCCTGGATGGTCTTGCTGATTTCGAGCGTTGCGTCGGCGGTCTTCTCGGCAAGTTTTTTGACCTCTTCGGCCACGACTGCGAAACCCCTGCCTACCTCTCCGGCCCGGGCGGCCTCTATTGCCGCGTTGAGCGCGAGAAGGTTGGTCTGATCGGCAATTTCATTGATGAGACTAACGATTTCCCCAATCTGGTCGGATCGTTTCCCCAGCGACTGGACAAAGCCGGCCGATTGTCTTACGACCTCGGCGATGCTCTTTACTTCGTTAATCGACTGATTGACAATATCCGCACCGTTTTTCGCGGTTGCCACGGCGGTATTCGCCGATGATGCTATTTCGTTGGTATTACGTGCAATATCGACGATGGTCTGTGCCATCTCCTCGGCCGAGGAGGCTACCTGGGAGGATTTTGTCGCCTGCTGCGACGAACCGTTTCGCATCTGATCGGCGTGGGCGCTGAGCTGCTCGCTTTCACCGGTAATACGATCGGCAGCCTGTTTCACCTCATCGACGATTGACCGCCAGTGCAGAACCATGTCCTGCATTCCCGCCAGGAGCTGGCCTGTCTCATTATCTCCCCGCGAGGTTATGTCCACCGTCAGGTCGCCTTCGGCCAGCCGCCGTGCGGCACTGACGCACTCATTGAGCGGCAGGGTCAGATTTCGCATGTAGAAATAGGACATGATGCTCACGGTGCCGATGAGTACGACGGCAATGGCGATCACGAACAGTACGATACGATTGAAGGCCGCGAAATAGTCGCTTTTCGGTATTCCGACATAAAGAACGCCGATTACCTCGCCCTGCTGGTCTTTGATGGGATCATAGGCAACGAAGCAGGATTTGCCGAGTATATCGGCGCTGCCGCGATAGGAAGTTTTTTTCTGAAAGACGAAATCGTGAACGGGGCCTTTCAATTTCGTGCCCACGGCTCGGGTGCCATCGGGATTGAGCACATTCGTGGCGACACGGGTATCCTTCATAAAAACGGTCGCCGTACCGCCGAAAACATCCTTGATCTTGTCGACCAGAACCGTATCGCCGTTCAACGCATAGGCGCCGACCACGAGCTTGTCATCCTGGAGAGTGAAAACTGCCTTTTGCCTGGTGCCGCCGCCAACGGTCTCCGTGGAGGCAGATGATTTTGCGTTAAGCAACTCCCAGAACACGTTCAGCCGTGAATCGAGCGTCATATTAGCCTGTTTTATAAGATCTTTCTTGATCTCCCACAAACATGCCGATGCCGTTATAGCTATTGACACGGCGATGACGCAGGAGATAAAAACCATAAATTTGGTACCGATTTTCATATTTTTTCCCATGGAACCATCCTCTCCCTGAATATGGCGATACGATGCAAACGATCGGCTCTGACATGGTGTGCATCTTTACCTGATTATCGAAAACCCCGGCCTAAAACTTAAATAACGCTCAATACAATGGCCCCGTGCCGAAAGCTTGTCGGCGGTCATTAAACATCCTATGACCACGCCGTTACTTTTGCTTTACAATTCAGGGAACCGCTGGTACAATCGGAAAACTTTCGAGGGAGGTACGCCATGCGCTGCGAGAACTGTGGTCACGAGAATCCGGAGGGATCAAAATTCTGTATGAAATGCGGAAAAGAACTTGGAGGGTCCGCGCGGATTGCGACCTGTCCTCATTGTGGTGTTGAGGCTGCACCCGGAGCGCTGTTTTGCGCCTCATGCGGCAAATCGATCGGCGCTCCTTACGGGGAGATAGGCGGCCGGTCCGGGACAATCGAGCCCCCGCCTGTCGAGGCCGACCCGGGATCCTTTACGTCCAGTATTGCCCTCGATATTGTCCTTTCCGTCATCACCTGCGGGATATACTGGTTGTTCTGGCAGGCGAGGCAGATGCGGGCGATCAATTACCTTCTGGGGCAGCAAAGATACAACTTCTGGATGTGGTTCCTGCTGACGATCGTGACATGCGGCCTGTATAATATCTATTATGAATACTATATGGCCCAGGGTCTCGTTGAGGCCCAGGACAATCACGGCAGGCCCAGATCGAAGGATCTTCCCGTGCTGAGTCTCGTTCTCACGATAATCGGCCTAAATATCGTAACCGACGCGATCCAGCAGAACGAGATAAACAAGTTTTTCGGAAAATAGAATGGAGCATTATCTCATTCCCAGGAAACCGGCCCTTGGCTTTGCGGGACTTCTCCTGGCACTTGTGTTCGTGAACATGACGGGGATCGTCTCCGCCGACCGGATAGTCGGCGTCATCCCCGTCTTCTGTCCCTTCGAGGCGGTCACGGGCATCCCCTGCCCCGGCTGCGGCATGACCCGCGCAATCCTCAATCTCATCGCCGGCAACTTCGGGGACGCCGCTTTGTACAATCCTTTCTGTTTCTTCCTTCTCTTCATCGTCATGGCCAGCATCCTCCCGCCCCGGTGGCTGGAGAAGGCACCTCCCGCTGTTACGAAAGTCCTCCCTTATTGCTATACCGGTGTTCCCATCCTTGTTATCGCCTTCTGGATCTTCGATCGGCTTCTGCCCGTTCTGCTCTAAAGAGTAAAAGCGCATACAGGCACCCGGGTCTCTGCTCCGCGCAGAGGGGCGAGCAGTCTTTACCTTGGCGCTATTTCGGGGAGATATTCCTTGCGGATCTTTGTCAGGCTTCTGAAGATGTTCTTTTTGACGTTGCGGTTGTGTTTCTTGAGGTCTGCCACGATTCCTTTGACGAGGCTGCGTTTTGAGATGTCGCCGCGGGGGCATGATGAGGCTATTACAGGCAGGTCGAGGATCGTCGCGAGGCGGGTGAGTTCTTTTTCCTCGACGTAGGCCAGGGGGCGGATGATCGCAAGCTCGCCGTTGAACATGTCCTGATAGGGCATCATGGTGCCGATTTCGCCCTGGAAAAAGAGATTGAGGAGCATGGTTTCTATGATGTCATCCATGTGATGGGCAAAGGCGATCTTGTTTGCTCCGATCTCCCCGGCCAGATCGAAGATGGCCTTGCGCCTGTTCCAGCTGCACCAAAAGCAGTCGAAATCCTCCTTTTCACCTTTCCATTCTTCGGAAGGCTTTGCAATGATGTAGGGAAGACCCTCTTTCTCGAAGTGCTCGGCGAGGATGTCGGTGTTGACCCAGGAGAAGCCCATGTCCACATGGCAGGCAATCAGCTCGTAATTTATCGGGACGAACTTGAGACGTTCCTGCAGTATCTTGAGGAGGCACAGGCTGTCCTTGCCGCCCGAGACGGCAACGATAACCTTGTCGCCGTCACCGAGCATCTTGTAGTCCCAGATTGCTTTACCGGTCTTTTTTGTTATGAAATAGAATGGCCCGCGGATGTTCATGCCAGTGATTCGGCCAGTGCCCTCGTCTTATCGATGTATTCCCGCTTTACGCCTCCCTGAGGCTGGCAGCCCGGTGCGTCAACGCGTCCCGCGTAGGCAACCTTGAGGAGATCGAAGGTCTTTTCGAAGATTTCGATGGCAGGACGGCAGGAATCCATATCCTCATCTCCGAACGTGGTGAGGGTAACCGCCTTTTTCCCTTCTATGCGCGAGCCAAAGTTTTCATCCATGAAGGCGATGGAACGGTCCATGACGAGCTTCAACTGCCCCGAAGGTCCGAACCAGTATATGGGCGTGGCATAAACGATGAGGTCCGATTCCATGATATACTTGCGGACGTCCTTCATGTCATCGTTGATCCTGCAGACGCCGTCAGGCAGGCAGACATAGCAGCCCTGGCAGGGCCGGATGTTGAGGTCGTTGAGGTAAAGCGTTCTCACACCCCATCCCTTTTCTTTCAACGCCGCTGACATGGCCCCGGCAAGCTCGACAGTATTGCCTTTCTTCCGGGGACTTCCAAAAAGGATTACCGCATTCTTCATCCTGTCCTCCTCGAACTTTGCTTAAAGACAGGCTATGGGCGATAGGTAATGGGCCAGGGGAAAAATGATTCATGTCCTTATTGCCCATTCGGGATATGCACATAGCTTAAGCTTTCTTGCCCCTTATTATATGGATATTTGATGATGGCGGTCAAGGAAGGAAAGACAGACCCGTTTTCTACGTTGCACCGGTGTGATACAATGGTTATAATGTAGAAAGTTCTTTTGCCTGGCTATATCTGAAGCCCGTACGGGTTTTGGGGTCGATTTCAGTAGGAGGGGGTGCTATGAATAGTATTTTGCTGGGTGTTATTACCCTGGCGGCGATCGTCCTTGTTGCCTATGTTATCTACATGATAGTGAATTTGAAAAAGACGATCGCATCGCTCGACCGATTCATCGCGACCACGGAAGAGACCCTCCAGCCTACCCTGGAAGAGTTGCAGCTGACCCTGAGAAGTGTCAGGAAAATCACCGATGACGTCGGTGTCGTATCGGGTGACATTCGATATATTTCGGGTTCGGTCAGGCAGATCGGGGAAACCGTGGAACAGGTCAGCTACGCAGTGCAAAAAGCCGCGGAGGAATCAGTTTGCGAAACAAGGGGGCTGAAGGCCGGGGTCAAGGCGGGCGTCAGTTATTTTTTGAAAAACGCCTTTTTCAAAGGCGGCGTGCAGCGATAAAAAAAGGAGGTAGTCTATGGGACAGCAGGATAGCGGTTTTAGTGCCGGTACAGTTCTTCTTTCTTTCTTCATGGGTGGTATAATAGGTGCCGGTGTGGCGATGCTCACCACGCCGAAGACCGGAGAGGAGACAAGAAGGTTGATCAAGGATTTCGCTGAAGATGCACGAGACAGGGCGGAAGAATATGTCGGTCATGTGAAAGATACAGCCTCCACCTATGTCGATAAGGGCAAGGAGCTCATCGACAAGGAGAAGAACATCATCAGCAAAGCCGTAGAGGCGGGTAAAGAAGCATACGAAAGAGAAAAACAGGGTTAAATAACAATTATTGCACTGACACCAATTCTAAGGCTGTCCTCCAGGGTGAGGACGGCCTTATCTTTTTTATCGGGGCGGATCAATGGACATTGAAAACCGGTTTTACAACCTCGTCCTCATATTCATCGTCGTTGTGCTCGGATATCTGTCGTACAACATCTTATCTCCCTTCCTGTCTCCCATTATGTGGGCAGTGGTTCTCTCCCTGGTGTTCTATCCGCTATACGCCTTCATCCTGAAGCATGTGAGGTACAAACCCCTGGCATCCATTCTGACGCTTCTTGCTATCTTTCTTATATTGATCGGACCGTTTTCGTACTTTGCCTATCTCCTTACCCAGGAGATGGTCAACCTGGTCAACCGCATTCAGAACGGGGGCGATCTGCTTCAGGGTTTTCTTACCCACCCCGTCATAAGCGCCGTGATCCGGAAGCTTCTTGTCGTCCTGCGGATGACGGAGGCAGAATTCTACAAGGCGATCAGCGACGGGATCGTGGGTATAGCAAAGGAATCTACGGGCCTTATAAAGGCCGGTTTCGGCAACATCGTCGCCGGCGGGGTCAATTTTATCTTCATGCTGCTGTCGATCTTCTTCTTTCTTGAAGACGGGCCGGCCTTCATTAAAAAGGCGGAGAGTTTCATGCCCTTTTCCCGGGGGCAGCGCGACAGGCTTCTCAAGCAAACGAAGGATATCGTCGTCTCCACTATCTACGGCGGTGTCATAGTCGCTATGACGCAAGGCGTCATAGGCGGTATTGTATTTGCTTTTCTTGGCATACACTCGCCGGTTGTCTGGGGTCTTGCCATGTTTGTGGCGTCTTTTGTGCCTGTCGTCGGTACTTTTGCCGTATGGGGCCCCATGGTCATTTATCTGTTTTTTGAGGGCTTGTACATGAAGGGTGTGATCCTCATCCTCGTCGGGGTCGTGGCTATAAGCTCCGTCGATAATATCCTCAGGCCGCTTATCATTAAAGGCAAAATGAAGATGCCCACCGTGGCGATCTTTTTCAGCATCCTTGGAGGCATAAAGCTCTTCGGATTTATCGGGTTTATCCTGGGTCCCCTCGTCCTCGCCCTCTTCGTGTCCGTTTTCGATATTTTCCGGTATTCCGAAGAGGACAGATGCAAGGCAGGGAAGGCGGAGGAGTAGGAGTTCGATTTCTATTCTTCGTCGAGGTCGGCCTCAAAATTTACTGTAATATCGATGTACCGTGACGCCATGAAGCCGCCGTTTTCTATATCCAGATTCCAGACCATCCCGAAATCCTCACGGTTTATGGTTGACGTGGCATGAAAGCCGAAGGTCGTGTAGACCTTATCCTCGTCAATAAATTTGGAGGGCCCCGCATATTTTACATCGAAGACAACGGGACGGGTGAACCCATGGATGGTGAGGTCTCCCGTCATTTTAAGGTTGTTTGCCGCGACGACTTCAACCTTCGTGGTTTCAAACACCATCAGGGGATGCTTCTCCACATCAAGAAAATCGGAGCTGCGCAGGTGAGTGTCCCTGCGGTCGACGCCGGTATAGACGCCCGCAACGTTCACTTCCACCCTTGCCGCCGTACGGGAAGGCTCGGCGGGATCGAAAAACACCGTTCCGGAGACCCCGTTGAACTGGCCATGGACAATGGTGACCATCATGTGGTGTGCCGTAAATTCCGCTGCTACATGATCAGGGTCGATTCTCCACTTCGCCATAAATCCTCCTCGGAGAAAGATTGTTTCAGGTCACGTTTTCAGGATTTACTCGATGAAGCACTGCGGGTCCTCTTCGAGGAAGTCATTTCTCCCCCGGGACAGGGCATATGCATAGGCAATAGCCCTGCACCCCCTGCACTCCGACCACCGCTTGCAGGTCCGGCACTTTCCCTTATAGGCTTCTTTGTCCCTGAGAGCATCAAGAACGGGTGATGTTGCCCATATCTGCCTTAATGAATCTCTCTGTATGTTGCCGATAGGGATACCGAGCCTCCTGCAGGGCGTGATCGTTCCATCGGGGAGCACGGTGATTCCGGAAACCCCCGCGGCACAGCCTCCTGAGGCCGGCGCGTCACCGTCGTACCCGGTCGTTTCGGAACCCAACTGTGCTGCAACGGGATCACCCGTTACGATCTCAATCCCCGGGACGCTGATCGAGAATATCCTTTCATAGACTTCTTTCAGCTTTTCTTTCCCGAGCATGCTTTGAAGCAGGGACAAACCTCTTCCGTAGGGCACAAGTCTCGAAAAACCAAGGCGCCGGACACCGAGATCTGCCGCAAGCGACACCATGTCCGGAAAAAAAGCTTCATTTACTTCAGAAAGGGTCACGTTCAGCGTTACCGCTATCCCGGCATCGAGAAGGTGTTCTACCCCCTTCAAAGCTGAAGAGAAGCTGTGTTTACCCCTGATGGCTTCATGTACCGCCTGAGGCCCCTCAAGGCTGACCTGCACGCCCGAGATGGGAAGGTCGGCAAGCATGCGCGCATTTTCCTTCGTTATCAATACTCCGTTGGTGAGAAGATATGATCCGAAATTGTGCGCGGAGATCCTTTGAAGTATTTCCGGGAGGTCTTTTCTCAGGAGCGGTTCCCCGCCTGTTATGTTAAAGCTTGTGGCGAAGGGGATCTGATATGTGTCCGACCACTGCCCGATAGTCTCAGAGATATTGCTGAGGGCGCCATCTATTTCGGGAAGCATCATTTCTGTCATGACCCTTTCTTCCTGGTAGCAATGCGTGCACGAAAGGTTACATCTTTCCGTAAGATGGAGCTGGACAAAAAAATCGAATACATCTCCTGTGCTGGCAGCTTTGTCGGTTCTCATGGTCAATAATGTAAAAGACTGGCAGCGAAGGTAGATTCGAGCCTTCCCTGCCAGTCAGCTGTAGCGTTGCAGACCTGCAACGTTAAGTCTTTCAGCTCTTTCATTTATGGCATCTCTTCGCGGGATCTTTTCCCAGCGTTTTCTTGATGCCATGCCAGAATAAGGCCTCTTTTTCGAGCGTCTTTCTGTCTACCCCTTTCTTCATTGCCCTCACCTCCTTCTTCCCATGGTATTGGTGCGTTGCATGTATCAGTAGAAAATTATAACAGTCTTCGATGGAGTGTCAACCGCTGACGTGCATAAGTATTCGACTTAACAGGAGGTTTGGCAGCAATATTAATAACCCCTTGGATGGGAAAGCAACGAAGCGCGAGGCCTGATGTTTTCTTCCCGGTCCCCGTCCCGGTGTCGAGGAACCGGCATTCTCAACGGTACCCATGAGAAGTTGACAGGTTTTTTGAGCATAATTAAAGTTATTAACATGCCGGGTACACTCAATCGGCCTGTTTGCTGTGCTCGACGAGCAAGTCATGGATCCTGTGAACGGGGAAAGGGAAACCAAGGACGATGTCAAAACAAAAGTTGATCGGAATCGTCAATTGGCCGAAACACTAAGATTCAATACCGACAGAACATTCCATGAAAAACTTCATCACGCCGTAGACGAGTATTTTCGCAGCACGGGACGGCAAAAACGCGGCGGGTGGCAGATCTATATAAAATCCTGCGTTATTCTGGCATGTTTTTTCTTATCGTATCTTCTCCTTGTTTTTTTGGCTCAGAACGTGTGGCAGGGTTTGGTGCTAGCCATTATTCTTTCATCGAGCATAACCGCGATAGGTTTCAATATCCAGCACGATGGCGGGCATCAGTCCTTTTCGGATCATCGTCTGGTCAACAGACTGGCCGCGATGACAATGGACCTTGTTGGGGCCAGTTCCTATATGTGGCACTGGAAGCACGCCATGTTCCACCATAATTATGTGAACATAACGGGATATGACCCCGACATTGACCTCGGAGGCCTCGGAAGGCTCTCGCCGCACCAGGAATGGTTATGGTTTTACCGCTGGCAACATCTGTATATGTGGGTCCTCTATGGCCTGCTGGTCGTCAAATGGCAACTTTTTGACGATTTGAAAAACCTCATGACCGGCCGCATATACAGACATCGCATGCCGCGGCCAAAGGGAACGGATCTTCTTATCTTCATCGCGGGCAAATTGTCTTTTGTCACGCTTGCTTTCATGATCCCCTTGTTCTATCATCCACCCGGGGCCGTTGTTTTTTTCTACCTCGTGACGGTGCTCACGATGGGAGTGCCGCTGAGCATCGTTTTCCAACTGCCCCATTGTATGGAACGCGCGGATTTTCCGCTGCCCGTTGGAGATACCGGCCTGATGGAGAACCCCTGGGCGGTGCATCAGGCCCGGGTGACGCTTGACTTCGACAGGTACAGTCCGGTCAGGACGTGGCTGCTTGGAGGCCTTAATTTTCATATTGAACACCATCTCTTCCTCGGTGTTTGCCATACTAATTACCCCGGTATATCGAAACTGGTGGAGGAGGCCTGCCGGCAGGCCGGGGTGGAATATGCCGAGCACTCTTCTATCTGGGCCGGCCTCGCCGAACATTATCGCTGGTTGAAAAAAATGGGAATGCCGGACCACATAAGAGGTCTGCAACAATAAGGCTGGTAACTCATGTAATATAATTGTATACTGATATAAGAATAAACTGTACCCACCCGGGAAGATGTCGCTCCCGATGTTCAATAAGCGGGAGCCCTAAAAACCACCATAGCACCATTCCGGCCCTTCAGACTCCAGCAGCAAGCAAGGAGATTCCAAACGTGAAGTACCGTAACAAGACCATTTTGGGGAGGAACCGTTGCACCATGGACCGGACAGGCGGGCGAGCCGACGATGAACGGCCCCTGCGGTCGGAACTCTTCAGCGTCTCTCAGATGCAGCAGCACGGGAAAAGTCTTGCCGGGCTGCACGTTCTGGGCGAGGACCATGCCCCCGAGCGGTTGTTGAACAGGCTTGCCGACAACGAAGGCGTGCTCCTTGAGGTCCGCGACCTGGTGACCGAGGCCGTGAAGACAAGCCGCAGGATCACTCCAGCCGGAGAATGGCTGCTCGACAACTTCTATCTTATCGAGGAACAAGTTCGGGTGGCGAAGAGGCTCCTTCCGAAAGGATATGCCAGGGGACTTCCCCGCCTCAAAGACGGATCGTCAAAGGGGTTTCCCCGTGTGTACGACATCGCCCTGGAGATAATCTCCCACGGTGACGGCCGGGTGGATCCGGAGAGTCTCAGCAGCTTTGTCGCCGCTTATCAGACGGTTGTCACGTTGCGCTTGGGCGAACTGTGGGCAATTCCCATCATGCTCCGCCTGGCATTGATCGAAAATCTCAGGCGGGTTGCAACGCGGATCGCTACTGACAGAATTGACCGGAATAGCGCCGATCATTGGGCCGACAAGATAACGGAGACGGCGGAAAAGGACCCGAAGAGCCTGATCCTGACCGTTGCCGACATGGCCCGGTCAAACCCGCCGCTGGTCAGTTCCTTTGTCGCGGAGTTTACCCGTCGCGTCCAGGGACGTGGCGCCCCTCTTGCGCTCCCCCTTACCTGGATAGAGCAGCAGCTGTCCGAGTCGTGCCTGACGATCGAACAGCTGGTTCAATCAGAAAATCAGCAACAGGCGGCCGATCAGCTTTCCATGAGCAACAGCATCGGGGGCCTGCGCTTCCTGAGCGCCATGGACTGGCGCGAATTCGTCGAACGAATGAGTGCCGTTGAGCAAACCCTGCTGGAGGACCCTGCAGGGATCTATGGCACTATGGCTTTTATCACCCGTGATCGATACCGTCATGTGGTGGAGGAGATAGCGAAGAAGAGCGGGCTTGCCGAAGATGAGGTGGCCCGTGAAGCCATCAATATCGCCGGGCAAGCCCCTGTCGGGACAAACGGCGATAACCGGGCGAGACATGTGGGTTTCTACCTCATCGACGGGGGACTCACGCAGCTCAAAGCTCGCGTAAGGGTCCGCTCGTCCGTAGCTGACATGATTAGAAACACCGGCCGCAGGTTTTCTTTGCAGTTTTATCTGGGCTCGATCCTCCTCTTCACGCTGGCCCTGGCCTCCGGTGTGCTTGGCCAAGCCCTCTCTGTCGGCATGCGCGGCCCGCTGCCATGGATTGCCGGCGCTCTCTCGTTTCTGGCGGTAAGTCAACTCGCCATAGCGCTGGTTAATCTCTTTGCGACACGTCTTGTCACGCCCCATCCACTGCCGCGGATGGACTTCTCCGGGGGGATCCCCCGTGAATCGTCCACCCTCGTTGTGGTCCCTACCATGCTGACGAGCCCCGAAAATATCGGACATCTCGCCGATGCCCTGGAAGTGCGGTTCCTGGCGAACCGTGACGACAATCTGCGATTCGGCCTGCTCACCGACTTCAGGGATGCTCCCGAAGAGAGGATGGCCGGAGACGAAGCGCTCCTTTCAGCCGCACGGCAAGGGATAGAGGAGCTGAACGAAAAATACAGGAGCTCCGCCGGCGATGTCTTTTTCCTGTTTCACCGCCCCCGCCTGTGGAATCGGCAGGAGCGAATCTGGATGGGCTATGAAAGGAAGCGGGGAAAGCTTGCGGAATTGAATGCCCTTCTCCGTGGAGGCGAGGGCAGCGGTTTCTCGCTCATCGTCGGCAATACCGGAAATCTGTCGGAAGTCAGGTACGTGATCACCCTTGACACGGATACGGAGCTTCCACGCGACTGCGCCCGGCAGCTCGTGGGGGCAATGGCCCATCCCCTGAATCTTCCTCTCTATGACGCCCAGAAGGGGCGCATCGTGAGCGGATACGGCATCCTTCAGCCGCGGGCGGCGATAAGTCTGCCCGGCACCAACCGGTCTCGCTATGCGCGCATGTGGGGGAGCGATGCCGGCATCGATCCCTACACCCGCGTTATCTCTGATGTCTACCAGGACCTTTTTGGTGAAGGCTCATTCATCGGCAAGGGCATCTACGACGTTGACGCCTTCGAACAGGTGCTCAATGAACGCTTTCCCGAGAACCGCATACTGAGCCATGACCTTATCGAAGGATGTTATGTGCGCTCGGGGCTCATAAGCGATGTACAGCTGCACGAAGAGTACCCGTCGCGCTACAGCGCGGACGTCAGTCGCCGCCGCCGCTGGATCAGGGGCGACTGGCAGCTTCTGCGATGGCTGCTGCCCGGTCCTCCCGGCCCCAACGCGCGCTTCCGGAAGAATCCCCTCTCGGCGCTGTCGCGCTGGAAAATCCTTGACAACCTTCGGCGCAGTCTTGTGGCTCCGGTATTGACGCTTCTTGCGCTCCTGGGCTGGATAGCCCTGCCATCCGCCTGGTTCTGGACTGCGTCGATCTTCGGTATCCTGGTGATCCCTTCCTTGATCACCTCCTTCATGGATCTCCTCAAAAAACCCGACGACGTGGTCACGACCCAACACCTTACCGGGGCGACCCGGTCCGCCGGCAGAAGCATCACTCAGGCGATCTTCGTGCTCCTCTGTTTGCCTCATGAGGCATTTTTCAGTGTGGCTGCCATTCTCCAGACCTTGTGGCGAATGCTGGTGTCGGGCAGAGGTCTTTTGGAATGGAACCCCTCTGGGGAGGCTGATCGCAGCAGTCGGACGGACCTTGCCGGGTCCTGGCGAAACATGTGGATCGCGCCTGTCATTGCCTCTGCGGCGGCGTGTTATCTCCTGTATTCAAGACCTGTCGCCCTCCTGGCGGCCATGCCGGTTTTGTGCCTGTGGTTTGCTTCCCCTCTCATCACCTGGTGGATCAGCAAACCTCTCGGTTCCCGCAGGGCGCGGCTGGCCGGGAAGGAGATCCTTTTCTTAAGGAAGCTTTCCCGCAAAACCTGGGCCTTCTTCGAAGCTTTCGTCGGCCCCGATGACCATTGGCTGCCGCCCGACAATTACCAGGAAGAGCCGGTTGAGGTGGTCGCGCACCGCACATCGCCTACCAACATGGGGCTTGCCCTGCTGGCTAATCTGTCGGCCCGCGACTTCGGTTACATTTCCGTCGGGCAGTTCATCGAACGCACGTCGAAGGCGCTTGCCACCATGGCCGGCCTGGAGCGTTTCCGGGGCCACTTTTACAACTGGTACGACACGCAATCCTTAAAGCCCCTGCTACCCATGTATGTTTCATCGGTAGACAGCGGGAATTTGGCCGCGAGTCTTATGACCCTGCGGGCAGGCTTGCTCGCGCTTCCCGATGAGAAGATAGCGGGTGCACGCCTGATCGATGGTCTGGGCGACACGCTCATGGTACTTCTGGATCATACGGGAGCGCCTCTGCCTGCAGACGTTGCAGAACTGAAAAGGGATATGGATGACGTAGCCGTTTCGCCTCCGGATACACTTCGGGGCCTGAAGGAGAGCCTGGATCGACTGGCAGCGTCTGCCGCCAGCGCTGTCGAGAGCCTTAAGGCCGGATCTGAGAGCGGCGCCTTGCAGTGGGCACAGGCCTTCGCCGGGCAATGCCGGGAGGCCGCCCGGGAGCTGACGCTTCTTGTACCCTCAACCCCGGAGCCCTCCTTTGAGGGAGCCTCAGGTGGTCTTCCTGATCCTGACGGTATCCCGACGCTTCGTCAATTGGCCTGTCTCGACGATCACGTGCCGGCGCACATCAAAGAAAGGCAGGGTTCCGAAGCGACACACGCGGCCCTGCACCAACGTGACGCAAATACCGGATTCGTCACCGGGGCAAGCGAGTCTGCAAGAAAGAGAATCGCCGTCATCGAGGACCTTGCACGTTTGTCCGAAGAGCTTGCCTACCAGATGGATTGGGAGTTCCTTTACGACAGGACACGCAAACTTCTCGCAATCGGCTACAACGTGAGCGAAGGCCGCAGGGACCCAAGCTACTACGATCTTCTGGCATCGGAAGCGAGGATCAGCAGTTTTGTCGGTATTGCAGTGGGGCAACTGCCCCAGGAAAGCTGGTTTGCCCTGGGTCGTCTCCTCACCGTCGCCGGCGGAGACCCGATCCTCCTTTCCTGGAGCGGGTCCATGTTCGAATACCTGATGCCTCTCATCATGATGCCGACCTATGAGCGCACGCTCCTCGACGACACCTGCAAGGCCGCCGTGGCAAGGCAGATCGACTATGGGAAGAAGCGAGGGGTACCGTGGGGTATTTCAGAATCGGGCTACAATATGATCGACGGTCATCTCAACTACCAGTATTCCGCCTTTGGCGTGCCCGGCCTGGGACTCAAACGAGGGCTTGCCGGGGAACTGGTTGTTGCCCCCTATGCATCGGCGCTGGCACTTATGGTAGCGCCCGAGGAAGCCTGTCGGAACCTCGAGACGCTGGCCTCCCAGGGTTTCCAGGGCAGGTACGGCTTCTATGACGCCGTTGACTACACCCCGGCTCACCTGCCCCGAGGCCAATCGAAAGCCGTGGTTCGGTCCTTCATGGCCCACCACCAGGGCATGAGCCTTCTGTCTCTTGCCTATCTGCTGCTCGATCGGCCCATGCAAAAACGATTCGAGTCGGACCGGGCATTCCAGGCAACCATGCTGTTGCTTCAGGAACGACCGCCAAAGGCTACAGCCTTCTACTCGCACACCTCGGAGCTTTCCGAGACGCATTCGGCTTCTCATTCCGCACAGGAGAAGCCGGTACGTGTCTACACGACCCCTGATACGCGCACACCGGAGGTGCAGCTTCTGTCGAACGGCAGATATCACGTGATGATCACCAACGCAGGCGGCGGCTACAGCCGATGGAAGGACATGGCGGTGACCCGCTGGCGTGAAGACACCACCTGTGACAATTGGGGCACCTTTTGTTACATCCGGGATGTCGCGAGCGGCGCATACTGGTCAACGGCTTACCAACCGGTCCACAGGGTGTCCAAAGATTACGAGGCAATATTCTCGGAAGGGCGGGCGGAGTTCCGGCGTCGCGATGAGGGCCTTGACACCCATACGGAGATCGCGGTATCGCCCGAGGATGATGCCGAACTGCGCCGGATCACCATTACCAACCATTCAGGGACGGCAAGAACGATCGACATTACGAGCTACGCTGAGGTTGTCCTTGCATCGCCGGCCGCAGACGAACTCCACCCTGCCTTCAGTAATCTCTTCGTTCAAACCGAGATCGTCAGACGGCAGAAGGCGATCATAGCAACCCGCCGACCCCGCTCCGCTGATGAAAAGCCGCCGTGGATGTTTCACGTGATGGCGCTCCACGGGGTTAAGGCGGGGGAGATGTCCTATGAAACTGACCGCATGCGATTTATCGGCCGCGGGAACACCGCCGCCGCACCTCAGGCAATGAGCAGCCTGTCTGACCTTTCCGGTGGTGAGGGGTCGGTGCTTGATCCCATCGTCGCCATCCGGTGTCGTATAACCCTGGATCCCGACACATCGGCAACGGTTAACCTGGTCACCGGTGTAAGTGAAAGCCGCGATGACTGCATTCGCCTTGTCGGAAAATACCAGGATCGCTATCTTGCCGACCGTGTCTTTGAACTGGCATGGACCCATAGCCAGGTGCTCCTGCGGCAAATCAATGCGACAGAGGCCGACGTACAACTCTATGGACGGCTCGCGTCCTCTGTTATATACGCCAATTCCGCGCTTCGCGCCACAGCGGGTCTCCTCCTGAAGAACCTGAGGGGTCAATCGGGCCTCTGGGGCTATTCCGTCTCAGGCGATCTGCCGATCGTACTTCTTCGGATCGAAGATCAGGCGAATATCGCTCTGGTGCGCCAGCTTATCCAGGCACACGCGTATTGGCGTCTCAAGGGACTGGCCGTCGACCTGGTGGTCTGGAACGAAGACCACGCCGGCTATCGGCAGGCGCTGCATGATCAGATCATGGGGCTCATTGCCGCCGGTGCCGACGCTAACCTGCAGGATCGACCCGGCGGTATCTTCGTCAGGCCAGCCGACCAGATAGCCGAGGAAGACCGTCTTCTCTTCCAGACGGTGGCCCGGGCCATCATCAGCGACAGCCGGGGAACGTTGGCGGAACAGATAGGCCGCCGCGGCCCCGTAGAGCCAACGGTCCCGGCCTTAAGTCCGACGCGCAGGCATCGACCCCTGGCGCCCTCTGTAGCACCCCTGGCGAGGGAGGACCTGACATTTTTCAACGGGATAGGGGGATTTACGCCGGATGGGCGGGAGTACGTGATTTCAACCGGCCGTGATCAGGTGACCCCGGCCCCGTGGGTCAACGTACTGGCAAATCCACGCTTTGGCTCCGTGGTGTCCGAAAGCGGCGCCGCATATACGTGGAGCGAGAACGCCCACGAGTTTCGCCTTACCCCCTGGCATAATGATCCTGTGAGCGATTCCGGAGGGGAAGCGTTTTACCTTCGGGACGAAGAACGGGGCCATTTCTGGTCTCCCGCACCGCTGCCGGCCCGGGGAGCCGCGCCTTACGTCACCCGGCACGGATTTGGCTATAGCGTATTCGAGCATGACGAGCGCGGAATCGGTTCGGAGGCGTGGGTTTATGTGGCCATAGACGAGCCCGTCAAATTCACCGTCCTGAAGGTGCGCAATCATTCAGGCCGCCCGCGGCGGCTTTCCGCCACCGGGTACGTTGAATGGGTTTTGGGAGATATTCGGCCCAGGACAACCATGCATGTTATCACGGAGGTCGACCCCCAAAGCGGAGGCCTCTTTGCCCGCAATCCCTACAATGCCGAATTCGGCAACCGGGTTGCCTTTTTTAACGTGGATCATGCCACCCGAACCGTGAGCGGTGACCGGACCGAGTTCCTCGGCCGTAACGGCACCGAGAGCGGTCCCGCCGCCATGAGCCGGTCACGCCTTTCCGGCAGGGTTGGAGCCGGGCTCGATCCATGCGGTGCGATACAGGTGGCCTTTGATCTCGACGACGGTGAGGAACGGGAGATCGTCTTCACCCTCGGTTCAGGCCAAAATGCCGATGAAGCAGCCGGTCTCGCCCGTCGCTTTCGTGACGGTGTTGCCGCAAGAGAGGCGCTCGAAGAAGTGTGGCGCTACTGGAATCACACGCTCGGTGCGGTTAAGGTGGAAACCCCCGACCAGTCCGTCGATTTCCTTGCCAACGGCTGGCTCCCGTACCAGACGCTCGCCTGTCGTCTCTGGGGGCGAAGCGGCTACTACCAGTCGGGCGGCGCCTTCGGTTTCCGCGACCAGTTGCAGGACGCAATGGCCCTCATCCATGCCGAGCCGAGCCTGCTCAGGGAGCATTTGCTCCTTTGCGCCAGCCGTCAGTTTTCTGAGGGAGATGTACAGCATTGGTGGCATCCGCCGGTTGGCGGGGGGGTGCGAACCCGCTGCAGCGATGACTTTCTCTGGCTCCCACTCGCATCGTGCCGCTACGTCCAAAGCACTGGCGACACGGGGGTGCTGGACGAGTCAATCCACTTCATCAAGGGACGCCCGGTCAATCCCGAAGAGGATTCCTACTATGATCTGCCGGGCCTCTCCGGGGAGAGGGCCAGTCTCTACGATCATTGTGTGAGGGCCATTCGAAGAGGCCTCACGTTCGGCGAACACGGTCTTCCTCTCATCGGTTCCGGCGACTGGAATGACGGTATGAACATGGTGGGCCGGGAGGGCAAGGGCGAGAGTGTCTGGCTCGCGTTTTTCATGTGCGAAGTCCTTGGCCGGTTCTCATCGATCGCGCTGCTGCGCGGCGATTCGGATTTCAGTACGTTCTGTGAAGGCGAGGCCGACAGGCTTCGCCGCAGGATCGAACAAAACGGGTGGGACGGTGAGTGGTATCGCCGCGCCTACTTCGATGACGGCACCCCGCTGGGCTCGGCGGGTAGTTCTGAGTGCCGGATCGACTCGATAGCACAAAGCTGGTCCGTGCTCTCCGGCGCGGGTGATGCCGCCCGGTCACGGATGGCAATGGACGCGGTCGATAAATATCTGGTTCGCCGGGCCGATGCCCTCATTCAGCTTCTGGATCCACCCTTTGACAAATCCGATCTGGATCCGGGTTACATAAAAGGCTATGTTCCCGGGGTGAGGGAAAACGGCGGGCAGTACACCCACGGGGCAATCTGGGCGGCAATGGCGTTTGCCAGACTGGGTGACAGCCGGCGGGCATGGGAGCTTCTCACCATGATCAATCCCGTGAACCATGGAAGTTCGGCGGTTGAGATCGGTACCTACATGGTGGAGCCTTATGTCGTTGCAGCCGATGTCTACGCGGTGGAACCCCACGAGGGTCGCGGGGGATGGACGTGGTATACGGGATCGGCGGCCTGGATGTACCGGCTTATCGTCGAATCACTCCTGGGGCTCAGGCTCGAGGCAGACAAACTGTATGTTGAGCCGTGTATACCTGCCGATTGGGAGGGCTTCACGGTACATTACCGTTATCGGGAGACCATGTATCACATAAAAGTCTCACAAAAAGCGGCCGGAAAGCCGGCAACACGTGTCACGGTAGACGGCGCATCTCAATCAGGTAAAGCCGTCCTTCTCGTCGACGACCGTCAGGAACACCTTGTCGAAGTGAGCACGGAAGCGGCAATCATGTGAGGTCTCCCGCCACCACCCATGATGGGTAAGTCGGCGAGGGCGTTATTGAAGAAGTTTTTCTCCAGCCGCCAGCGTTTCCAGGGAAGCGCGATCAGCGATCTTGATCCGCCGTCCCTGCATTTCGATGATCCCCCTGCCGGCCATTTTCGCCATGATGCGCGACAGCGTCTCCGGTATGGTGCCAAGGAGGCTCGCGAGCTGGCCCTTGGATATTCCCAGCGAGACACTGTGCGATCCTTCCCGTTGGGCCAGGAAGATGAGATATGCGGCCAGTCTCTGGGGTACTTCCTTGAGAGACAGGTCCTCCACGAGGCGGGTGAAATATTTGAGTCTTTGCGAGAGGATGGCGAGCATGTTCATGACTATGGAGGGATCTTCTCTGACAAGCTGATGAAATGCCCTTCTCGAAAGGAACATGACCTCGCTCTGTCCGATCGCTTCGGCATAAGCGGGATAAGTGGTTTCGGAAAAAAGGGCCACCTCGGCAAAAGGTTCGCCGGCTTCTATGATGTGCAGGATCTGTTCCTTCCCTTCCGGCGAAAGCTTGTATATCTTCAGTCTCCCGGAAAGCAATATGTAGAAGCCTTCGGCTGTCTCACCCTCGGTGAAGATGGTCTCACCCGGGCCGTAATGACGGCGGGGGAACGCTCTGGCCATTGAGCTGAGCTGGGCTTCCGAAAGGCCCTTGAAAAGGGGAACCATCGCCATGGTATTTTTTTCCATCTTTATATCAGTCGCATATTCGCGGTGAAAAGGCAACGATACAGATGCACGACTGACAAAACCCATGTATTGAGACGCGAAATATGGTATTACTAAAACACCGTGTTCGCAAAAAAACCAGGCCCGAAGGGAGCGAGGTATGCAAAAGCCAAAGGTTTTGATCCTACTCGGAAGTGACAGCGACATCAAAGTAATCGAAGACGGCCTTACGTTTCTCGCTAAGGCAGGCGTCCCGTACACGGTCGATATCTCATCGGCACACCGCGATCCCGAAAAAACCGTTGCCTATGCAAAGAACGCCCGCAAACAAGGCATTGAGGTCATCATCGCCGTTGCCGGGATGGCCGCGCATCTGCCGGGAGTGATCGCGTCGCATACGACGCTGCCCGTCATCGGTGTCCCCGCCAGCGGCGGGATCCTCAAGGGAAAGGACGCCCTGTATTCCATCGTGCAGATGCCCAGGGGAGTTCCCGTGGCTTCCGTCGGAATAGACGCCGGGAGCAACGCGGCCATACTTGCCTGTGAAATCCTCTCCATCAAATATGACGACATCGAAAAGGCACTCGTAAAACTCAAAAAGGACCTCAAACGGGAAAACAATCAAAAGTCCCTGAATATTCGGAAAAAGCTGCGTAATTGACACAATTTCGTCATGAAAGGTGATCGCTTATGTTCAATTCCATAACTGACATTCCGGGCATCAAGGTTGGTCATGCCTCCGATAACACCGGGCTGACGGGCTGCACCGTCATACTCTGCGAAGAGGGGGCGGTGGCCGGGATCGATGTGCGCGGGAGCGCCTCGGGGACACGGCAGGTCGACGCCCTGAATGTCGGCCATATTGTGGAGCGAATACATGCCATTGTCCTCGCCGGAGGAAGCTCTTTCGGTCTTGATGCAGCAACGGGAGTGTCCCGTTACCTGGAGGAGAAAGGTATCGGTTTCGATGTGGGCATCACCCGCATCCCGATCGTTCCCACTGCCGTTATATTCGATCTTCTCTTCGGCGATTACAAGATCAGGCCGACGGCGCAGATGGGGTACGAGGCATGCGCCAATGCCGGGGAAAATGTTGCGGAGGGCAGTGTGGGCGCAGGTACCGGCGCCGTTGTCGGCAAGCTTTTCGAAATATCCCGGGCAATGAAAGGCGGCTTGGGGACGTGCAGCGTAGCCATGCCTGACGGCCTCAGGGTGGGGGCCCTTGTTGTCGTCAACGCATTCGGTGATATCATCGATAATGTGACGGGAAAGATCATCGCCGGTTTGAGAAAGGCGGAAGACAGCCTCGAATTTGCCAATACCACGAACTGTCTCAAGCAGGGTATAGTGAAGAAGCAGTTCGGGATTGTCAATACAACCCTGGGCGTTGTCGCGACAAATGCGAAATTCTCAAAGAGGGACATCACGAAGGTGTCACAGATGGCTCAGGGAGGTCTCATCAAGACGATCAATCCCGTTCATACCACCTTCGACGGGGATCTCGTAATGGGCTTAGCAATGGGAGAGGTGGACGCCGACATCAACAAGGTGGGGGTGCTTGCGGAATTTGTGCTTGCCGAAGCGATCAAACGGGCAATCAAGAAGGCCGACGGATTCGGGCTCATTCCGGCCTTCAGGGACATCAACAAAGGTTGGAAGGCCGGCTAGACAGTGAGGCGTAAAGAGTAAGGAATATAGGAACATCTCATACCCTGAGTTTCGCGGTCTCTACGGCCAGGGAGTGGAAATGGAAGAATACAAAAAAATAGCCGACATCATCAAGGAGCATAAGTATGTTGTCGCCTTTACCGGCGCCGGGATATCCGTGGATGTCGGCATACCGGCTTTTCGCGGCGGGCAGGGTCTGTGGGAAAAGTACGATCCCATGGAATATGCCCAGATCGGGTCTTTTATGTCCCGGCCGGAAAAAGTATGGATCATGCTGCGGGAAATGGCAGGGGTTATTTTTGCGTCGGTGCCCTCACAGGCGCACCGGGCCCTTGGCAGGCTCGAAGAGATGGGATACCTGAAGGCGGTGATTACCCAGAATGTTGACGGCCTTCATCAGGAGGCGGGCAACAGCAATGTCATCGAGTATCACGGCAACCATCGCCGGCTTGTATGTATGGGCTGTCACACGATCCTGCCTTTTACGCCGGATGCGGCCGCGGTTCAGCCCTACCCGCGCTGCGAACGATGCGGCAAGGCCCTGAAACCCGACGTTGTTTTTTTCGGGGAAGGCATTCCCATGGCAGAAATGACGAGGGCCAACGACGAGGCAAACAAGTGCAGAGTCATGTTTATCATAGGAACGTCCGGGGTTGTCTATCCCGCCGCTGATATACCCTATCTGGCAAAGTCGAAGGGAGCGGTCATCGTGGAGATAAACGTGGAACAGACCCCCTTTACGTCGTCCATCACGGACTATTTTCTTAAAGGAACCGCCTCGGATATTCTTCCGGAAATCCTCAAATTCCTGTGACCCGGAACAAATGCAGAGATGATGGGAACATGGCGATAGGCGCAAAGACAGGAAAAACAGGGAAGGGTACCCGAAAGAGGGCCGGAGCTTTTCGTGATACCTATTTCGTCATCATGGCCGGCGGAAAGGGAGAGCGTTTCTGGCCGCTCTCCACGGATCGTATCCCCAAACCCTTTGTGAGTCTCATGGGCAGAAAGACGCTCATAGAATTGACTGTCGACCGTGCCAGAAAGATCGTCCCCCTGACGCATATCTTTGTCGTTCTCGTCCGGGAGCATCTTGCCATCGCGAAGAAGTGCCTCCCTGGATTGCCCCGGAGTAATTTCATCATCCAGCCCTTCGATCGCGACACGGCCCCCTGCGTCGGACTCGCCGCCATGGTGCTCCATCAGCTAAATCACGATGCGGTAATGGTCGTCTTGCCTTCCGACCATTACCTGCCCGATGAAGCCGGGTTTACAGGGCTTATCAAGGAGACCGTGAAGGCGGCCCGCCGCGGGGAGCACCTTGTCACCATCGGAATCACTCCCGGGCGGCCGGAGACGGGATACGGCTATATCAAAGCCGGAAAGAAGATTTCATTACCCCCAGAGGCCGACTGCTACGAGGTAGCCCGGTACGTGGAGAAACCAAACCTGGCGACGGCGCGGCGTTATGTCCGGCAAGGCGGCTATTACTGGAATGCCGGGATCTTTGTGTGGCGGGCCGATGCACTCCTCGAAGGACTCAGGCTCCACATGCCGGCGCTCCATGATGGCCTTGAGAAATTGGGCAAGGTCCGCTCACTGCGTCAAAAGGCAGGGGCAGATGCCGTCTTCGCCGGCTTCGAGAAGGTATCCATCGATTACGGTCTCATGGAGAAGGCCAAAAACGTCCTCATGATGCCTGCCGCCTTTGTCTGGGAAGATGTGGGCACCTGGACCTCCCTGCTTCGTGTCCTCTGTGCCGATGAAAGCGGCAACGTGGTGCGGGGGAAAAACCTTGTCCTTGACACAACGGGTTGCGTAATCATCTCCGACAAAACCCCCGTGGCCACGCTCGGCGTCTCGGGCCTCGTCATCGTGGCCGGCAAGAACGGCATCCTCGTCTGCGATGCTTCAAAGGCGCAGGAAGTTCGGCAGATAGCGAGGATTATATCGAAGAGGGGTGATAGGTAATGGTTTATAGGTAATGGGAAAAGAATCATTTGATTTTTCGTCTTTCACCCATTACCCGTCACCCACTGCTGTCCAGGATAATCCGTTTCCCAAAATGCGTTCCTTATAAAACAATGATTCAGGACAGGTAAATCCCGCACTTCTAAACCAGGTTGCCTTATCCGGCAGTCATTCATTCTCTCTTATGCTGTCCTGCATATCAAGACCTTCTCTATACGTCATCCCG
>DIFE01000013.1 GCA_002418985.1 Deltaproteobacteria bacterium UBA5756 | reverse complement strand
AGGAGGTTTCAATCCCTGCGAGGGTCGGTGAGGCATCCATCGACCCGTTGACTGCCCGCCACGAGGGCGACGCGGGCATCAACGTGAGGTGACAGGAGGGGCCAGTGGACGTGGAGATCCTGAAATAGTAATAATACAGAGCTGTTACCGATTAATTTTCCCTTTAACGACCACATCTGATAAGATATACGGGCGTTTGTAAAAGGCGGTTTCGCCGGGTAACAACGCACCAGCACAAAATAACGATTGGAAAGAGGAAATAATGGCATACACGGCTCCCAACGCTGCAGCGAACAAGGAAGAAAAGGCCGATACGGTATTTGCCGGTGACCTGGAAGTTCAGGGCACAATAAAATTCACAGGTTCTCTCATGATAGAGGGCGTCTTCAACGGAGAGATACTCTCAGAGGGGTTGCTGATAGTAGGACCCGAAGCAAAAGTCACCGCCACCATCAGAACAAAGAACCTCGTATCCAGAGGTGAGATCCATGGCGACGTCTTTGCCGGGGAACAGGTCGTATTGGAAAAAACGGCGGTCCACAACGGCAACATCACGTCACCCGGCATCGTGATTGAAAGAGGTTCGACTTTCAACGGTTCCTGTTCAATGAAAAAAGACGCTTCTGTCGGTCCCCAGGGCAACTAAATACATTTTCACGTCTCTGACCGGTGTCAAAGAAAAACGGCTTAAGGCCCGGCACGTTAATGAATCCGTTGACAGGGCCGCTTAATAAGCTTATAGTGTTCGCAAGTAACGAAGTAAAAGGTTACGCGAAAGACTTATGTAACGGTTTGTCCAAAACGTTCCCCTGACGAAATAAAATACTGTCATATTTTACTTGGCTACTAATCTATAGTAACAGAGAAGGTGCCGTGAGTTTTAGTTCATTCAAATTTCATCCGCAAATCGAGGCCCGTGTCAGGGCGCTCGGTTATCAAGTCCCGACCCCCATACAACGCCAGGCCATACCGCCGGTCCTTGCCGGTAAGGACGTTATGGGCCTTGCCCAAACCGGGACGGGCAAAACGGCTGCGTTCGTGCTGCCGATTCTGCAGCATCTGCTCCCGGGCCCGCGAGGCAAGGTACGCTCGCTGATCATCGCACCCACACGGGAACTGGCGGAACAGATCCATGTGTCGGTCGGGGAACTGGGGAGCAACACGCATCTGAAAAGTTGCACGATCTACGGCGGCGTTGGCGTGAACCCGCAGGTGCAGAAACTTCGCGCCGGCGTCGATATTGTCGTGGCCTGCCCGGGCCGCCTGCTCGACCATCTCGAACAAAGGACGATCAACCTTGAAAACCTGGAAGTCCTCGTCCTTGACGAGGCGGACCGCATGTTCGACATGGGCTTTCTCCCCGACATCAGGCGGATTGTCAAACAGTTACCCAGGCAGCGACAGACGCTTATGTTCTCTGCCACCATGGCCGACAGCATCCGGAAGCTGACCGACGAAGTACTCCGCGATCCGGTCACGGTGAAGATCGGTCATACGGCCCCTGCCGCCACGGTGTCCCATGCGATCTTTCCCGTCGCCCAGCATCTCAAGACCGGACTTCTCATGGAGCTTCTCAAGCAGACCGATTCCGAATCCATCCTGATCTTCACGCGCACCAAGTACCGCGCAAAACGCATCGGCCAGGAATTGCAGAAGGCAGGATACAGCGCTGCCTCGCTCCAGGGGAACCTGTCGCAGAACAAGCGTCAGGATGCCCTCGACGGCTTCCGCAACGGCTCGTACCAGATCCTGGTCGCAACGGATATCGCGGCACGGGGC
Organism: Deltaproteobacteria bacterium UBA5756; assembly: GCA_002418985.1. GTDB lineage: Bacteria > Desulfobacterota > Syntrophorhabdia > Syntrophorhabdales > Syntrophorhabdaceae > Delta-02. The sequence goes on along the minus strand of DIFE01000013.1, from coordinate 5,085 downwards.
ATCGATGTACTGAGCATATCCCATGTCATCAACTACGACATGCCCGATACCACCGACGCATACACGCACCGGATCGGCCGCACCGGCCGCGCAGCGAAGACCGGCGACGCCTTCACTTTCGCAAGCCAGGAAGACGAGTCCCTGATAAAAAGCATCGAACGTGTGCTGGGCAGCAAAATCGAGCGCCGCATCCTGGATGGTTTCGATTACACGAAAACGGCGCCCAGGCGTGATACCGAGTTCGCCCGCCCACCCCGGCCGCCCCAACACCGCAACACCCAAACAAAGGCGGAAAAACACGCCGCGCCAGGAACTGCAGTTGCAGGGCCCAGAACCGGTCCTTCCCCGAAACCCCCGACAAGCACGGCCCCCGCGGCCAAAACCGCAGGGCCGCCTTCGCCAACAAGACAGTGGAAGCGAAGAAAACCAGCCAAATCATCGACCCGCAAAGAGGCCTAGATAGTCTCCTGTAAAGAAACTGGATGAACTTCAGGATAAACCGGACCTATTCGGTTCATCCTGAAGTTCATCCAGTCACTCATCGTGTGGTTCTCCGGCATCACCTAAGCTCAAGCCGCTTGCCTGTTAGCCGGGAACTTTTTTGCTTCAAGTTTTGTCTGATTTCTGAGAACATAAAGACTTGGGCGTATTGAATTACGTTCATCGCTCCCGGATCAGGCGCGAGGCTTGAATGATCATATTAACAACCGGTTAATTAAAGGAGAAGATCATGAAAATAACACTAAGAACGTTTTGTATCGTTGCCATCATTGCCATGATGGGGGTAACGGCCGTTATGGTCGGCCAGAACCAGGCCGCCGCCGCCGACATGCCTGACTATTATGAGATGCTGGCAAAACTGAAGAATAATGACACAAGTGTCGATTTTCAGGCGCTGAGGCTTGCCTACACAAAGACCCCGGACTATAAACCTTACGGTGCCGACAACAGCGTAAAAGATGCGGCATTCGACGCCCTTAAGAAGAAGAATTATGCGCAGGCCGTCAAGCATGCCCACACCGTATTGGAAACGAATTATGTCGACCTCGATATTCATCTGTTATGCAGGATTGCTTACAGAGAAACAGGGAATTCAGAAAGATACGCCTTTCACACCTCTGTCCTGCAAGGGCTTGTCGGTTCACTCTATGCCTCGGGTGACGGGACTACCCCTGAAAAGGCGATTGTTGTCATATCCGTTCCGGAAGAATATTTTGTTATTAATGCAAACGGGCTTAAATCGGTCAAGACCAGCACGTTGGCTGCAAACGGTCATGACTACGACAGGATGGATGTCGAAAGCAGAAAGACCGGCCAAAAATCGACCCTTTATTTCAACATTGACATTCCTCGCCATTGGTTAACCAAAAACCTTCAAAAGAAATAGCCAGGCTTTACGTCTGAAGACGGCCACAACCGTCTTCAGACGTTGTCCGCTACCCTGAGAACATCCTTTGTGATCTTCTGCATCTCCGAGACGGCGAGAAAGGAATCCTTGAGCAATTGTTTTTGTTTTGTGCCGAGGAGGGCAGGATTGATGTTGTTGCTGAAATCCCTCCCCTGGTCGAGGTTGTTCAGGTTGTTGTGGATCTTAAGGGCCAGGAAGGTCTCGAAGGCCTGTTCGAAGAACTCTGACCTGTCGGCGGGAATGATGCCTTTTTCCGCGAGTCCCCTGATCCTCTCGAGGGTGTTGACCTCGGTGACCTCGCCGAAGAAAGCGAGGAGCTTCACGCATGTGGACAGCGGAAGGAGCCCGTGGGTCTTGATGTTGACTGTATTCTTGTATTTTCCGTTCTTTTCCACGAGGAAATTCTTGAAAAAACCCAGTGGGATCGGAATGGAAACTATCGGTTGGGCAAGCATTCGCAGCGCATAGGTGTGTTTACGAAATTCACCGATGACGTGGGACCTGAGCGTCTCCTCAAGGATTTCGCTGCCGTAAACAGCTCTGAAATCAAGGAATGTATAGATATCGACAAGATCTTCCCCCTTTTCGGCGCTGACGCTTATCCAGCGGGTCGTCTTCTCTTTCCACGACGAAAGATCGCCGAAGTACCGGGGGTTGGTTGCCATGATATTGCCCTTGCAGAGGGGGAAGCCGCATTCGTTCAACCCGTTCACGACCCTGTCCGAAAGGGTCCTGAAGTATTCTTCCGCCGATCTCGCCTTTTCGCTGTTCCCGGGGGAATCGAAGAGGATGGCATTATCCTGATCGGTGAGAAGTGTTTGCTCTTTTCTCCCCTCGCTTCCCAGTCCGAGCCATGCATAAGGGATCGGCGGCGCCCCGAGGGTTTTCTCCGAGAGCCTTATGGCCCTCCTTACAATCTTGTCGTTCAGTTCGCTCACGATCTTGCATGCATGGGAAGCAACCGCACCGTCCCCTATCAATACCCTCAGCACGCTCTCCACGTCCTGGCGCAGGAGGTTGAGTTCGTCGAAGCTTCTCGCGTCCTCTATGTTTCGTATGAGGGAAAGGACCTCTCTTCCCCGGAATTGCAGGAGGTCGAGGCTCGTCAGGACCCCATCGATCTTCTCTCCGGTCATTACTATGAGGGTGTCGGTCCGCTTTCTCATCATTTCATGAAGGGCGTCAAAGAAGTAACTGTCGGAATTGATGGCCTTTAATCCCTTTTCGACGATGGGGCCGATGGTTTGCCGGGGACTGGCGCCTTTGAGGAGTGAGGCATCGACAAGTTCCTTGAGGCCGATCGTCCCAATGACCTTCTTATTGCTGTCAATGACCACCGCCGTTTTGACATCCTCCCCGATAAGTCTGCGGGCTGCCCCTTCCAGGGTGTCACTCTCGGCACAGAAGACCTGCCTGGGAGATATCAGATCTTTCACCCGTTTGCTGTACAGGAAGGGCTCCACCTGTGCCATGGCCCCGGTTCCGGTGGCAAGAAGTTTGGCGAAGATTGTCTTCGACTGGCGGATGATCAGTTGATTGAAATAGCCCGCAAACTGAGGGTGGATCTCTACCATGGCTGTAAAGGCGTCCCTGTTCTGGGCGAGACAGAGGGTTTGCTCGATCGTGACGACAGTTGAAGGGTTGATGCCGTCGGACAGGAGGGCCGTCGCTCCGCAAAAATCCCCTTCGCCAAGGAAACCGACGACCTTTTCTTCGCCGTCCTTCTCCATGAATATCTTCGCCAGGCCGTTCTTCACGACATGGAAAAACTCTCCCGCTGTCCCTTCCTTCTGGACCAACTCACCGGTCGCGAATTGTTTCCATTCCATGGTCTCGCAGATCTGCTCGAGGCTGGCGGCGTCGAGCCTGTCGAATGGCTCTATGGTTTCCAGGAAGGCCATCTTGTCCGAAAAGCGTTCCTTTTCAAGATCGGATTGAAGATCCAGAGCGCCTTTGAGGGCCGCATCCTGCACGGCGCCGATCTCAAGGAGAATCTCGCCGATAGGCTTGTCGCTGCCGGCCTGGATCCTCAAAGCCTTTTCAATGGATTCCTCTTCGATACAACCCTGTTTCAGCAGAATACTACACACCTTCATAGCTTGATCCACCTGTGCTGCATGGTGCTTTGCGACCTAAAGCCTGGCGAGCCTGAACTCATTTTCACCTGTCCATGAATGCATGGGGACCACATCAGTTGTCCCAAACGATGAAAAAAGCGATTACTGGCAAACAAACCGGAACATTTGTCTCGTCATTATGTCTCATTGATATATTATAATGAAGAAACAAAGAATGACAAAGTTTTCCGGTTCGACCTCCAAAAGCGTGGCCGAACGCGGGTCATAGAAACAAAGGATCTTACGTGTTAAATTGACCAGCCCGGAGGTATGAAATGCGAAAGACAGGATCGATATTGGTTGCAGTGTTGGTTTTTTTAACGTTTTTGTCGGGTGTTGCCCTGGCTGATTGCGAGAGTGATTGCGATGGTCCTTTCCAAACATGTGTGAAGATGTGCAGACAAACGGCCAAGGAAGACAGCAAGGAAGCTGCCAGCTGCATGGATAGCTGTTTTCGTGGCGTCAGCGGTTGCCAGAAAAGATGCAAAAACAAGAAGAGCGAGAATACCCGAGGCGGTCTTGTGACCGTAAGCAGCGCTCAGGGCGCCAGATGCATCGAGAAAGGCCTGACATGCATTTTAAACGGCACGCCCTGCTGTACGCCCTATGAATGCAAGGGGAAATTTCCCAATACCTACTGTCAGTAAAAGAGACAGAAGGAAGATTTTCCTTACCGGTAAACACCTTTTCAAAAAAGGGTGTGATTTCATCAGCCGGATAATACTATATCGTTTTAAGCAGGGTGGTTGATCGTTTGTCTTTCACTGGCAGGAGGACGTCCGTCGTGCTGAAGAACATCCGGAACATCATTGCGGTCTTGTTACTGGTCGTTGTCCTGGCAGGCTACGAGGGAGGCGCGGTCGTCTGCGCCGCCGAAGGAACGAAACCACCTGTTGTCAAAGTTTTCGAGAAGGGGGCGCTCTATCACTACGGCAAGATCAAGGTCGTGGAACTCAACGGAACCTACCGGCAGATGGGACGCCAGTACGGCAAACTGCTCGCCCCGGAGATCCGTGGAATGTATACGGAGGTCGTCAGGCAATTCACTCTCAACAAGGTAGCATCCGCGGACGGGCATCTTGGGGAGTTCTCGAAAAAGTTGTTCAAGCTCTATCCGAAACGCCTCCGGGATATCGGGGAGGGTATGTCCGAGACGTCGGGGATGGGGATTGACGAGATTGCCGTCCTGAACGAATCCTTTGACTTCTTAATCTCCCCCGGTCCAACCGCGGCGGCGGCGACAGGAGATCGGAACCATTGCTCGAGCATAGCGGTCTGGGGCGATTATACCGGGGGCGGCCCCCTGATTATGGGGAGGAACTTCGATTTCCCGGCTTTCTACAGAAATTTCAATCCATACATTGTGGTAGTCGTATTCAACCCGACTGATGGAAGCCATAGTGCCGCAACGATCGCTCATGCGGGCCAGATCGGTGTCATTCAGGCCTTCAATGACGCCGGCCTTGTCCTGGGAAACAATGATGGCAGCAGTTACGACGATCGGCAGCGCTACTTCGGGGAGCGAATCCCTTTCCTGATTAGCGACACCCGCCCCTTCGG
>DIFE01000019.1 GCA_002418985.1 Deltaproteobacteria bacterium UBA5756 | reverse complement strand
TCCAACAGAAGGCGGGAAAATTCGAGGTTGCCCACAGAGGGACTATTGTTCTCGACGAGATAGGCGAAATGAGCCCGTACCTTCAGGCGAAGCTGCTCAGGGTAGTGGAAAAGCAGGAGATCGAGCACCTTGGTTCAACAAAGACAAAAAAAGTGGATATCCATGTTATTTCAACGACCAACAGGGTTCTTGAGAACGAGATCAGGGACGGCAAGTTCCGCGAAGACCTCTTCTTCAGGCTTTCGCAGATACATATCCAGATACCTCCCTTGAGGGAGAGACGCGCCGACGTCACGGTTCTTGTCGACTATGCTCTGCGGAATATAGAACAGGAGACAGGCCGTGTCGTGATGATGTCCGACGATGCGATGGGACTCCTCATGAATTACTCCTGGCCCGGTAATGCCCGGGAGCTGATCGGTATCATCAGGAGGGCCTCCGTCATGTGCGACGGGGATGTTATCGGTCTCGATGATCTGCCCCTCCATTTCCGGGCGGAGCATCCCCTGTCAGGTTCTGTGTATTCAGATCAATCTTTGGATGATGCAATATCGGTTCTGGAAAAGAACATGATCGTCGACGCCCTCAAGAAAGTTCAGGGTTCGCAGGCAAAGGCCGCCAAAATTCTCGGAATTTCCGAGCGAAGTATGTGGTACCGGGTGAAAAAGTACGAGATAGAGACCTGAAAAGGCTACAAAAAGTGTTGCTCCTGTTAACAAAAATTGTTGTTCTTTGAAGGAAGAATGCTATATGCCGATCGGTTTCGCGAAGAAGATTCTCTTTACGACTGATTTTTGTCAGTCCTTGCCGCCGTATATTTGTTGCAATTTGTCAGACCTTGCGGTATATAGAAACAAATCTTAGAACATTGGCCGTATTGGAAGTACAGGAACGGCACGCATTTTGCACAATCTTAATCAGCTAACGCCACGCAAGACACGACAGGAGGGACCACATTGAAGACACTCAGGAACAACAAAGGTTTTACCCTCATAGAATTGATCATCGTCATAATCATTATCGGTATCCTCGCCGCCGTAGCGCTTCCAAAATACCTCGAGATCAAGGAAGAGGCTGGTGATGCGACTGCGAAAGGCGTTCTGAGCGCATTGCGGGGCTCAAGTGGAATATTGTTCGCTCAGTACAACATAAAAGGTTGGACAACGACGTATACAATGCAAACGATTATAAACAACGCAAGCATTCAGGGCGTTAATCTAGCCAATATCGGGGATACAAGTGTCGAAATTCAGATTCCTGGTGCTGCAACGTATACCATAACTATTCCGACAGCAGCCCAGATGCCCACAACCCCGGCATCGCTGGTATGTTCGGGAGTGTCGGCCGGTGATTCGGATCGCTGCAAGACGTGGTGATGAAACCATCTGATTGTTCTTCTCTGAAGAACCTCACGCTTTCGATTGGTTGAATAGACTCAAATCCCTCCTGACAGTCCTATTCTTTCTGATTGTCGGTGTCCTGTATTTCAACCCGATGCTCTCCTCCAGGGTCATTTTTTGTGAGAGAGATCTCGCTCCCTTTTTTATTCCACCGAAGTTCCTGTGGGTTTCCCAGCTCAAGAATTTCGAGTTCCCTTTCTGGAATCCCCATAACTATTCAGGCATTCCTCTTCTGGCCACCCTTCAGCCGGGGGTTTTCTACCCGCCCCATATCTTCTACCTGCTCTTGCCATTCAATGTCGTCTGGAACTGGTTGATCATCCTTCATTTCGTTTTTGCGGGTTTGGCCACTTATGCATTTCTGCGATATATCAGGGTCACGAATCTTTCCGCGGCGGCCGGCGGTATGGTCTTCATGCTCTCGGGGTATCTCCTTTCAGTTCACAACCTGCTCCCTCACCTTTTCGGGGTATCCTGGTTCCCCCTGATCCTGCTTTATTTCATCAAGTACTTTGAGACAAACCGTAAGCGCCATATCGTCCTCTCGTCGATATTCCTGGTAGTCCAATTCCTTGCCGGTGCCCCTGAGATAGTGATCCTCACGGTAATCGTCCTTTTCATTACGGTTGTTTTCCTCAAGGCATTCACGAGTAACGATGTATCGATACGAGACAGATTGTTTGGCCTGCTCTGGATCGGAACGATCTTCATTTTTCTGTCGGGGATTCAATGGACGAGCTTCTATGAGCTTCACAGGCAAAGCATACGATCCTCCGGCCTGAACTACATCAGTGCAACCACATGGTCCTTCGCCTGGAGGGATTTCATTCAATTTTTTCTCCCGGACGTTTTCGGATATCAGCAAACACTTGAGAAGTATTGGCTGAACCAGTCCTGGCTGAAAACCGTATACCTGGGCATGGGCCCGCTGCTGTTCTCCACTTTCTTTTTCCTAAAAGGCGGCAGAAAGCGGTTCTTTTTTGGCGGCCTCATAGTCTTTTCTCTCATACTGGGGCTGGGAGGGAATACCCCCGTATACAAATTGCTCCACATGATTCCGCCGTTTAACGCTGTTCGCTACCCGGTGAAGTTCCTCTTTCTTCTCTTTTTCGCTATTTCCGTCACGACTGCCATGGGTCTGGATGTTCTTCGGGAAGGCCTGCGAAACAATGATAAGGTTGTGAAACGTCTGGTCCTCGTCTTCTTTTACACGGGTTTTGTCTTCGCTCTGGGTTGGGGTTTCCTGTACTTCCGGCACGAGGAAATTGTGAACTTCCTCAATCAGAAGAGAATGAATCCGCCGCTCTATAACGAGATATGGTTCAACGTGCACAACGCCAAACGGTTTTTGCTTTTTTCTTTCCTGCTGTGTACGGGTCTCCTGCTATACGCAAGATTGCGCCTGAAGAAGATCCTGTTGTGCTGTGTGCTCCTGGTTCTAGCCATGGATTTGTTCCTGGCAAATTATGGTTTCTATGGCAGCGTGTCATGGAAATGGTTCACAACCCCGGATGGATTTGCGAGAGATATTTCAAACAACGCTGAGACTGAAAGATTCATGGTATCCGTCAAAACGGAGAATGATCTCAATAGTCTTCTGATCGGCAAGAATACCCTGGTTTCGCCCTATGCCGCCATGCATGGACTCTATTCCACCGGCGGCGCCGAGGTTATGAGAATAGGCTACCACGAGAAGTACCTTGGTCTGTTTCGCTGCGTTCAGGGCCTTGAGGAAGCACGTGCCCTCCTGGATATCGGCGGTATAAAGCATGTGATCCTATCCTATCCCGTAGATAACAATGAATTTAAGCTGGACGGACAGGAAAAGGTGAACGATAAGGACGCCTACCTCTACACATATCGGGGATACCCGGGAAGATTCCTTTTTTTCAACAGGGTTCATTTCGTGGACGACGACCAGAAAGCAATGCTCAAAATGATAGACCAGAAGTCGGACTTCAGGAAAGAACTTATCATTACGTTACCGGGGGCCCGGGAAAGCCTGCTGGCCAAAAAGCCGATAAAGGGTACCGGACATCTTGTATCCTATCATTCAAACAGGATTGTTCTCACCTCCGAAACGGATGGCGACGGTTTTCTTTATCTGAGCGATACCTATTATCCCGGATGGCGCGCTTATGTCGACGGCAAGGAGACGAAAATATACCGGGCCAACCTGGCATTCCGGGCGATAGAAGTACCGGCCGGCCGGCACACCGTTGTCTTCAGGTACGTACCTCTATCCTTTTACCTCGGTCTTTGCCTGACACTATTCGGGGTATTGCTTTGCATATGGTTGTTACTCAGAGACAGGAGGATTTCTTCTCCAGCCCCAAACGGGCAAGATCATAGTGCCATTGATGATAAAGGCAACGATGCATGACGGCTGATAAACAACGCTTCGCTCGCTGGCAGCTTTTTGCCGCAAAAAGGTCCGCTCTGAAGGCTAATACGCTTTTGCCGACAGAATTGAAAGGGGGCCGGATTCTCGATATCGGTTGCGGGTTTTTTCGGAATTGTCATGTTGAAACGAACTTTTCCCAAAAGTACGGCCTCCACAAGGGGATCGACAGAGAACTCAGGATGGACCTGAAGAGAAGGCACGACGTTGCGCTTGTCGACATTGACCTCGAATATTCCGCCCGCATACCCTTTGACAGCAGTTTCTTCGATGTTGTCACCACACTGGGTGTCTGGGAACACCTGGGAGTGAAGTGGAGGCTGCGTATCGTTCAGGAGATCGAAAGGGTTCTCAAGCCTGGCGGTGTTTTCATCATGACTACGCCGACAAAATGTACCAAAAGACTGCTGGATCTCTTTGTCGGGCTCAAGGTGCTAAGCCCTTTTGAGATTCGGGGATACAAGGCCACACATTCAAGGAAACAGATTCTCGCCATACTGAAAGAGGGCGGGTTTCCCATGTCTTCCGTGGCTTCGGGGTATTCCGAACTCTTTATGAACATATGGGTAAGGGCGAAGAAAGAGCCGAACCTGTTTGAACTCGAAGAGTTTGAACCTCTGGAAAGTTAGATTATGGTGCCGCAGCAGCGCCGCAGGGACCATTCCCGCAGGAAAAACCTGCCCTGCAGGCAAATTATATGAAAAACCTCTTTAAAAGTGTTCTCCGTTAGTACTATTATAATGATTATCTGGAATATCCATGGAAACCATTCTACTGACAGAGGATGATGTAGCTCTCAGGGCTCAGATGCGTTTTGCCCTGGAGGAGCGTTTTGAGGTTCTCGAGGCCGGGGACGTAAGGAAGGCCATCAACCTTCTGAACAAACACGACATTTCCCTTGCGATCCTCGACCTGGGGCTTCCTCCCCACGAGAACACTCCCGATGAAGGGTTGAGGCTCCTGCATTATATTCTCGAGAATTTCGGCATAAAGGTCATCATTCTTACGGGACAGAAGACGGAAACCGCCGCACTCGAGGCCATCAAATCGGGGGCCTTCGATTATCTCGTCAAGCCGGCTTCCATTGAACAGGTGCTTTTTTCCATCGAACGCGCCATTCTTTTTCGCGATACGGAACGCAAACTCGAGGAGCAGGGCCTCGCGAAGATAACCTTCGGCATCGAAGTCGGGAAGGGGCTTCAGCCGGCCAGGGAGGAGGCGGAGAAGAATATTATTCTCAAGGTTCTCAAGGACACGAACTTCAACGTCTACAAATCGGCCAAGCTTCTTGGCGTCAAGAGAGAGAGTCTCTATTACTTCATAAAGAAATTCGGTTTCAGACGAGAGGACATCGATGCTGACGCTTAAGCTCATCCAATCGATGTACATGTTTGTCATCGTGTCCGGCCTGGTCGTGCTCGTCATCCTTTTTTACCTGCGCTACCTTACCAATCGTGCCTTCAAGGTCCAGTTGATGATGGTGGAGACGAACAGGGAGTGCAATTACGATATTGCCCTTTTCCTGCCCAGGGCACGGGATCTCATGAGGAAGGCCGAGATTGAGGATATCTTTTACGATATCACCTACGGCGAAAGCGCCTTCTCAAAACCGGGACCGGCGCACAAAAGAACGATTACCCGGAAGATTACACGACCCGACTATTCCATAGGTCTCGGTATAGTGACTGTCAGCCCGCGCGGCTACCAGAGATACATTTATATGATCATCTTTGAGACGCTCCTTCTCCTCATCGAAATGGATCTGCTTATGAGAATAAAAGTGGCCAATGAGGCGCTCTACAATTTTTCCAAGCTTCAGGCGTTTCTGCTCCACGATGTGAAGAATGTGACACAGTTCATAAAAGGCCTCCTCTATAATGTCGGGAGGGTTACCGGGCCGGAGCGCGAGCACAGGTTCATTGAATACCTGAGGGAGTCGGCTCCCGCGCTTTCCGTCAGGACCGACAAGATCCTGGCTACGCTGGAGATTGGCACGGAGAAGGAAGACGAGGAAAGCGACGAGCAGGAGGTTGATGTCGGCGGCCTGCTGCGAGAGCTTTTCGAGCTTTACGGTATCAGGGGCGAAGCAACGGGACGCGGCAGTGTCTTTTCACAGAAGCACAAACTGGTGACCGTCTTCGACAATATAATAAAAAACATTAGCGAGAAGGCCACAAATGAACCGCAACTGGAGTGTTTTGCTTTCGTCAGGGAAGAGGGCGAAACGGTAACAGTGATTATCTATGATACGGGTAGTCCCATCAAGGATATCGAACGGATGTTTGAACCTTTCTATACGACAAAGAAGTCGGGACTGGGTATCGGCCTCTTTCAGGCGAGGCACGTTGTAAAAAAATTTGGCGGCAATATGACCGTGGCAAATACCGACCGGGGCGTGGAATTTACGGTCACTCTCATGAAAGGCGCCGGGCCCCTCAGTCTTACCGCAGAGCAAACTCTCTAATATTCATGGTTTTTCCCAATTCATTGTAAATATCCTTTATCTGTAACCTCGATTTATCTGTAAATTCACGTTATCTGTAAACCAAAATTACCTGTAAAATCAGCCTATCTGTAAATTAATTCTACATCTTGCAGGCCTTATTTTTTCCCAATATATTGAGTGTAGACATGGAGACAAAAGCCAAATACGAAAGGCTTCATCATGACAGAAAGGCGCAGGCGAAGACCGGGCGAAATGGTTTCACGGTCATTGAACTCGCCGTCGTCATGGCGATCATCGCAATCATCATCGGTCTCGTCGTAAAAGGTCAGGCGCTTATCGTGAACGGCCAGGTGAAACAGCTTGTTAACCAGAAGGATGAGATCGCGGGTGCCTTTTACGGTTACTACGAGCGTTTTGCCTATTATCCGGGTGACGATCCCAATGCGTCACAAAAATTCAGCGCCGCCGCGAACGGCAACGGGAATGGCCGCGTGGGCGTGGGGGCGGGGGCAACTGCACCGAATTTCGCCTGCAAGGAAACAGGGACCGAGCAATGTGATCTTTGGTTTGAACTCAGAAAGACCAATTACGTGAGCGGCGCGGGGTTTGCCAATCCCAGGCACTCATTCAGCGGCAATGTTGCCCTGACCTACAATAGAGTGGGTACCGCCGCCGGTCACTGGCTTGCCTTCGAAGATATTCCGTCCGACGCTTGCCGGGACCTGGACATGCAGTATGACGATGGTAACTGGAGCACGGGCGGCATACAGGCATCGGGAGATTACACCAGGGCCGCAGGCGAAAAATTTACTCTGTTTTTCAGGTTGTAACGTGATGACTATGAACGAGGAAAACACACAAATGAATGGCGAATCAGGAGAATACCGAAAAGAATGCCAGCGGCATCGAGTGTCGGGTTGCAGGGGCCAGGCATTCGCGAAGGCCGTAACGGCAGCCGCTGGCATTCTTTTCGGTATTGAGATCAACCATCGCTGTTTCCTCCCCACCGTAAGTTACAGCTTCGTACATGCCCGGGGGGAAAATATCCCCTATTTATGCTCCCCGGGCATTCACCTCCCACAGGATATCTGTGGGCCGGCATCGGCCGGCGAGGAGGAGTGACAGTGTACGTATATTTTGCGCATCCCTGCTTCAATGACTCCCAGGAACGATTCAAGAGGGAATTCCTGGAAAAGCTGAGGGGTGCCCTCGGGCAGACCGATTATGGAAAGGCAGTCGGCATTGTCGATCCCTTCGATGATACGCCGAATATAG
>DIFE01000058.1 GCA_002418985.1 Deltaproteobacteria bacterium UBA5756 | reverse complement strand
CGGGGCGATCATGGGACTTCCCTACTCCTCCATGGTGGTCGGTATCGACAGCGTCGAAAAGGACCACGTGGTGGTGCGCAGGGAACTCGAAGGCGGGCTTCAGGAACGGGTGAAGATCGCGACCCCCTGTGTGCTTTCCATACAGAGCGGCATCAATGAGCCTCGATACGTCTCCATCATGGGCATCCGCAAGGCCTCCAAGGTGGAGCGCAAGGTCTTCAAGGCTGCCGATTACGCCGCCGGGACGGCAAAGATCGAGGTTGTGAAATGGGTCTACCCGGCGAAGAAAGGCGGGGCGACGATGCTCACAGGGGAACTTGCCGACGTGTGCGGCCAGCTCCTCGGGATTCTCAAGGAGAAGGGGGTGTGCCAATGAGTTACGCATTGATAGTGTCAGAGGTGAGGCGGGGGGTTTTCGAGGAGAGAAACCTCGACTCCATCGGCCTTGGCGCCCTTCTCGGGAAAGAAATGGTCCTCCTCGCACCCGATGGTGCATACGAGATCAACGAAAAGCTTGTGGACGCCGTTGTGAAGGTGAAGTCAGCCGAAGATGTCTACCTCAACCCCATGAACATGGGCAGGATACTGGAACAGGTCTTCGGCGCGCGCGGCAAGCCGGACTATATCCTTTTTACCCAGTCCTCCTCGGGGACCGAAGCGGCCGCCTACGCGGCGGGCCTTTACGGGTTTCCCGTTATCACCGATGTGAGCGCTTATGACAAGGAGGCAGGCGTTTTCCTGAAGAGCTACTATTCCGACAAGGTCTTCGGACAGTTCAAGGCCTCGGGCGGACCTGCGGTCCTTACCGTCAGAAGCGGCAGCTTCAGGGAATTTGCCGGGGAGAAGGCGGCGGCGGCAAAAGCCGAAACCATGGAAGGCGTGCCCGCAGTCGACAGCCGCACATTTGTGGATTACGTGGAAGAAGAGAAATCGGACATCGATATCACCAAGGCGGAGTTCCTCCTCTCCATAGGCAGGGGCATCGGGAACCAGGATGAGGTCGCATCCTATGAAGAGCTTGCGGGCGTCTTAAGGGCGGTCCTTTCCGGATCGCGGCCCGTTATCGACAAGCTGTGGCTCCCCAAGGCGCGGCAGGTGGGAACATCGGGCAAGACCGTGAAACCGAAGGTCTACCTCGCCATGGGCATCTCGGGCGCCTTCCAGCACATCGCGGGCATGAAGGATTCCGACTGCATCATCGCCGTCAACAAGGACGCCGAGGCACCGATCTTCCAGTACGCCCATTACGGGATCATCGGGGACATCCACAAGGTGCGGGACAAACTTAAAGAGATAGCAAAGGGCTGATGGACGAAAAAGAAAGAAATGTTCTGGTCGTAGGGGGAGGGATAGGCGGTATAACCGCCGCCCTGGAGCTCGCATCCTGCGGCATCAACGTGACCATGCTGGAAGAAGGCCCCTCCATAGGCGGCAGGATGATCCAGCTCGACAAGACATTCCCCACCCTCGATTGCTCGACATGCACGCTCTCGCCGAAGATGGTGGAGGTGGCCCTACAGCAGAAGATCGACCTTCTCTCCTGGGCGAAGCCGATGGCGGTAAAGAAAAAAGGCAGGGGATTCACCGTCACCGTCCTGAAAAAGGCCCGCTACGTTGACATGAAGAAATGCACCGCCTGCGGGGTCTGTTCCGAGGGCTGTCCCGTGGTGATGAAGAGCGAATTCAACATGGGGACGGGGCCGAGAAGGGCGATCTATATCCCCTTTCCCCAGGCAATACCCAACAAGGCCTCCATCGACAAGCGCGAGGAACGCCTCTGCAAGGCGGCCTGTATGGACGCCTGTCCCATCAATACGAATGTGCCGGGGTACTTGAAGCACATCAGCGAAGGAAGGTTTGCCGAGGCCTACAAGCTCATCAGGGCGACGAACCCCTTTCCGTCCGTATGCGGCAGGGTCTGCTACGCGCCCTGCGAAAGTGTGTGCAACCGGGGGCAGCTCGACGCGCCGCTGGCAATAAGGGATTTGAAGCGTTTTGCCGTGGACAGCTTTGACATTACGACCCTCGAGGTTGCCCAGGTGCAGAAGACCGGCAGGAAGGTGGCCGTCATCGGGGCCGGACCGGCAGGTCTTGCCTGCGCCCACGACCTTGCCCTGGAAGGCCATGACGTGACCGTGTACGAGGCCCTCCCCGAGGCGGGCGGAATGCTGCGGTACGCCATACCCGAATACAGGCTGCCCAAAGACGAAGTGAAAAACGAGATAGATTATATCCGCAGACTCGGGGTCGACATCCGGTGCGGCGTCGAGATCGGCGGACAGACGGCCGCCCTTGAGATCAAGGGTGCAAACGAGGCCATCTTTGTGGCGACGGGCGCCCCGAAAGGGCTTCCCCTCAGTGTCGATGGCGAGACATTGAGCGGCATTGTCGACGGCATCAGGTTCCTCAGCGGCGTCAACAACGGCGAGCACACCTCGCCAGGAGCGCAGGTTGCCGTCATAGGCGGAGGGAATACCGCCGTTGACTGTGCCAGGACGGCCAAAAGGCTGGGGAGCGAGTCTGTCAGGATCGTCTACCGCCGCACCCGTGAAGAGATGCCGGCGGCGGACGAAGAAATAGAGGCGCTGCTTCACGAAGGGATAGAGATCGAATTTCTTGCCGCGCCTGTTCGTTTCCTGGGTGAGGGCGGCAAAGTGGCGAAGATGGAGTGCGTTCGCATGGAACTGGGCGAACCCGACGAAAGCGGCCGCCGCCGCCCCGTGGCGAAGGCCGGCTCGGAATTCTCGATACCTGTGGACTGTGTCATAACGGCCCTGGGACAGGCAGTGCAGACCTCTTTCCTTGAGTCGATCGGCCTGGCAATGGGCAAAGGCGGGACAATAACGATAGACCCGTCGACAGGCGCAACGAACATCGAGGGAGTCTTCGCGGGCGGTGATGTGGTCACCGGGCCCGCGTATGTCGTGGACGCCATCGCGGCGGGAAAGACGGCGGCAAGGTCAATAAGCGCTTACCTGAAGGGCGAGATGCCCGCAGGTGAAGCGCAAAGGGGTGAGCCGCAAAAGCTCACGGCGGAGGAGCTTGGCGCTCTCACCGGCCGGATCCGTGCGCAGCACAGGATAGCAATGCCCGAGGAACCCGTCGGCGAGAGGATAAGCGATTTTCGCGAGGTGGGGCTCGGTTATCCTCCCGAAGAGGCCATGGCCGAGGCGTCGCGGTGCCTCGCCGGTCAGGTGGAAGGCTGCATCCAGTGCGGCGAGTGCGAGCGACGCTGCGAGGTGAAGGCCATCGATCACATGATGAAGGACGAGATCGTTGACATGGACTTTGACGGCATCGTGCTTGCCCCGGGGTTCGATCTTTATGACCCCACGGAAAAGAAGGAACTCGGTTACGGGACCCTCGAAGGAGTGATAACAGGGATAGAATTTGAAAGGATATGCTCCGTGACGGGACCGACAGGGGGGGACATCCTGCTCAACGGAAAGGAACCCAAACGGTTCTATTTCATCCAGTGCGTCGGTTCACGGGACCGCCAGAGCGGGGCCCGTTACTGCTCGCGGGTGTGCTGCATGTACACGGCAAAACACGCGAGTATCGTACGGGACCGGATCAAAGGCGCCGAGATCTATGTTTCCTACATCGATGTGAGGGCCTACGGGAAAGGTTACGAAGAGTTTTACAAGACGACCCAGGAGAACGGCACCTTTTACATCCGGGGAATCCCCGGCGAGGTGATAAAAGGCAAGGACGGCCTCCTGGTGAGGGTCGAGGACATGCTGAGCGGCGAACTGCGTGAGATAGAGGCGGACCTGGTGATTCTTGCCACGGGTGTGAGGCCTCACAAAGGAATAGAGGCCCTGTGCGAAATGATGTCTCTCGAGCGCGACGAATACGGCTTTATAAAGGTGGATGCGATAGCGCCTTCAAAGACGAACGTCGAGGGCGTCTTCGTGTGCGGCATGGGCTCGGGGCCCAAGGACGTTCCCGATACGGTGGCCTCCGGCGGCGAGGCGGCGTCACGGTGCATGGAATACATCGCAAAGGACATATTTTCATGAAAACAGGTATCTTTATCTGCCACTGCGGGCACAATATCAAACATACCGTGGATGTCAAGAGATTGAGCGAGTATTTCAAAAAGTACCCACAGGTGACCGTTTCCGAGGATTACCCCTTCGTATGCTCCGAACCGGGCCAGGATATGATCACGGAAAGCATCGAGAAGCACGGACTCGACCGGGTGATCATCGCTTCCTGTGCGCCCTCGCTCCACGGGGAGCTCTTCAAGGACCTCCTGAGAAAAAAGGATGTGAACCCTTTCCTGTTGAGAAGGGTGAGTATTCGCGAGCACTGCAGCTGGGTGGGCGATGACATCGATCGGAACACGGAAAAGGCGAAGAGGCTTATCCTCTCGGGACTGTATGGTGCGGCGCATTACGTGCCCCTTGAAGAGAAGCAGGTCGAGGTCAACAAATCTGCGCTGGTAATAGGCGGCGGCGTTTCGGGCCTCAGCGCGGCGCTTTTTCTCTCCAAGATGGGCATGCACGTCTACCTCGTGGAAATGGGGGAAGAACTGGGAGGCCACGTGCGAGAGCTGAAAAGCGTGTGGCCGTCAAGGGTGAGCGGCGCCGGCATCGTCGAGGAAATGGAAAAGGAACTTAAGGCAAGGTCGAATGTGGAGATCTTTACATCGACAAAACTTTCCAACTTCGAAGGTTTTTTCGGCAATTACACGGCCACACTCGACACGCCGGCAGGGGAAAAGAAAATCACCGTCGGCGGAGTGGTGCTATCCATTGGTTTTTCTCCCTTCGATCCCCACATAAAACCTGAGCTGGGCTATGGCAGGGATCCCCGCATCGTGACCACGCTTGACCTGGAGAAGGCGGGCGATAGTCTCAATCTGCCGGACAAACCCAGGGTTGCCGTCCTGCACTGCATCGGGTCGAGGGACGAGCAGATCGGCAGGCCTTACTGCTCCCGGATATGCTGCATCAATGCCCTGAGGGCCAGCGAGGCGATCAAGGAAAAATACAACGATTCTTATGTCGAGTCCTTTTACATGGACGTGCGGGCCCATCCGCGCGGCGGAGAGGAATTCTTCGAGGACACCCAGGAAAAGGGCGTGCTCTTCACCCGTGCAAACATCGGGGAGATCATTCCCACACCAGCCGGGGTTGTTCTCAGGGGCGAAGACACGCTACTTGGGGAGACCTTCGAGAGGGAATTTGACCTTGTCGTTCTCTCCATCGGTATGTCGCCCCCGGAAACGAGCAAAGAGATGGCGACGCTTCTCAAGATAAGCCTCGACAAGGACAAGTTCTTCCTTGAGGCCCATATCAAGCTCAGGCCTTTCGATACGGCGGTCAAGGGCATCTTCATCGCCGGGTCTTGTTCGGGGCCGAAGGACGTGGAAGAGTCGATAAACCACGGCAGGGCGTCGGCCCTGAAACTTTACGGGTTTTTGAACCTGGGCTACGCCTTTGTGGATCCCTTCATTTCCATTGTCGATCCCAAGAGGTGCAGCGGGTGCCGCATGTGCGAACAGGCCTGTGTTGCCAAGGCCATAAAATTTGACGAAGAAAAGAGGGTGGTGCACGTCGAGGAGGCGGCCTGCATGGGCTGCGGGCTCTGCAACGCCACCTGTCCATCGTCTGCGATCAGCCTCAAGGGGTATGTGGACAGCATCATCGACGATGAGATAAGCGCCCTTTTGGAGGCAATATGAAAATGTCGGCAGGGGTAAGGTAATGGAAGAAAAGATGGAAAAGAACCCGGAGATCGTCGGTTTCGCCTGTTCGTTCTGCACGTTCAAGGCGTCGGAGATGGCAGGGAGTCTCAGGATGAAATATCCCGACGGGGTGAAGCTCATACAGGTCCCCTGCTCGAGCAGGGTTGATCCGGCCTTCATCATCAAGGCGATCTTTGAGGGAGCCGACGGTGTCTTTGTGGCGGGATGCCACCCGGGCGACTGCCACTTCATCAAGGGGAATTATTACACCCGCAGGAAGATAGCTGCCCTCAAAGAACAGCTGGATGCCTTCGGGTTGAAGGACAAGCTCCGTTTGTTCTGGGTGAGCGCCGCCGAGGCGCGGCGTTTCGTTGAAAAGGTTACGCAAATGTACAACGAGATAAAGGAAAAGAAAAATGCTCGGTAAGAAGATAACGAACGGTCAAGTCGAAGGCGCCCTCAACAAGTTTCTGGAGCAGGAGCAGTACCTGGTGATGGGTTTCGAGAAGGACTCGAGCAAAGTATACCACCGGATCTTCAAGGACAAACTAGATAACTACGCGCTTATGAACCCCGTCTTCGCCATGAATGGTGCCCTCTACCTGCGCCGGCTCTTTGCGAAAGGGGCCCAGATCGTCCTTATGCTCCGGCCCTGCGAGATACGGTCGTACATCGAACTCGCCAAACTGACCCAGATAGAACCCGAAGATATCATCGCCGTCTCCGTCGATTGCTTCGGAACGGTCTCTTCGAAGAAAGAGGGCGACGCGCCCGCCGGCGACGAACTCAAGGGCCTCGCGAAGGATGCCGGCAAGGCGCGGTGGGCCTGCACGAACTGCCGGGAACGCCGCGGTGTTGTGGGCGACGCGGGCATCAGGATAGACGCGGATGGGAAATTCTGGGCATTCGCTTATACCGACAAGGGCAACACATTCCTGTCCCTTCTTGAAGGTGAGGCCGAGGAGGCGCCCGCCCGGATGGAGATCCCTCCGAGCGAAGAGCGCCCCCAATTTCAGATCGACATGAAGGAGTTCGAGAAGGACTTTTCGAAGTGCATCATGTGCATGAACTGCAGGGACATGTGCCCCGTGTGCTACTGTGTCGACTGCGTCTTCAACGGTGACGAATACCTGCCGAAAGGGGACGCGCTCTTTAACAAGATCTTTCGCAGCGGCTCCACCGGGATGCCCCGCGGCAAGGAACTCTTTCACCTGATACGGATGTTCCATGTCTCCCAGACCTGCGTAGGGTGCGGGGCCTGCGAAGAGGCGTGCCCCCAGGGGATCCCCCTTACGAAATATTTCAAGGGCGTCTCGGAGAGGCTTCAGGGGATGTTCTCCTACATGTCGGGGCGCAGCCTTGAAGAGCAGATACCCTACCTTACCTTTGTCGAGGACGAACTGAAAGATGCCGAAGACTGATCACGCGATAGAACTCACCGATTACGAGAGGCAGGATTTCTCCGTGTGCCTGGGCTGCAAGATCTGCGCATCGGTGTGCACGGTGAACGACCTTGACCTCAGCACGAACCCCCAGGAGATGCTCCAGAAACTCTTCCTCGGAAAGGACGTGGCCGCCGACGACCCTCTGGTTCGTTTTTGTACCGGCTGCTACCGCTGTACCGGTGCCTGCCCCTGGGAGATACGGATACCCGATGTGGTTCGGGCCCTGCGCCAGGTGCATGCCACGGAATCACCCTTTGAAAAGGCCTTCAAGGGATCCGTCGCCATATGGGGAAGGGTCTACGAGCCCTACGTGCTTATGAGGGCCGTCCCGTTTCTTTTGAAAGGCGGATACATAAAGCACATGATGAGATGGATGGAATACATGGGCATTCATCTGCCCCATAAGGTGAAGAGGACGTAGGATGGAATATGGCTACTACCCGGGCTGCTCCCTGACGGGCTCGGCACACAAACTCGATAAGGGCATCAAGAAGGTTTTCGCGAAACAGGGCCACACCCTGAAAGAGATACCCGACTGGAACTGCTGCGGCGCCTTCGAGTACGGCGACCGCAAGGAACTGGCCGGTTTCTCGAAGAAGAACCTCGAAAAGGCGAGGGGCCATTTCAGCGAGATCGTCGCCCCCTGTCCCGCCTGCTACAAGAACTTGAGAGAGGCGGACGAAAAGCGGGAATTTGCGGTCACGCACCCGCTGGACCTCTTCGACGAGGCCTTCTTTGCGGCCATGAAACAGGACAGGGATCTCAAAGGGCAGGTGTTCACGCCATACTACGGCTGCATACTGCTGCGGCCGAAGGAGACGGCGATACGGAACAATACCGTCATGGAGGAAACCATCACCCGGTTCGGCGGTGATGTGGCGGGCGAAGCGGTGAAAGACCGCTGTTGCGGCGGCAACCAGATCTTCATCAACAAGGACGTCACGGAAAAGCTCTCACGCCTCGTCCTCGATAAGTCGCGGGGAACCATCGTTGTCTTTTGCCCGCTGTGCCACATGGCGATGAAGACATTTTCGGGAGAAAGGAAGGTCGTTTATTATACGGACCTCCTCCTTTACATCATGGGAGAGAACAGCACCTTATGAACGTATTGATAATAGGTGGAGGCATCAGCGGCGTCTCGGCGGCGAAGGTCGTACTCAAGGAGGGTCACAACGCGATCATCCTTGAGAACACGGCCGAACTGGGAGGCACCATGGCCCGGATCGCAAACTGCCGGATCGGGTTCAAGACCTTCTTCGACGAGATAAAGGACCAACCCGGTCTTCGGGTCATAAAAGGCGCGTCGATCACGGCGGCGCAGAGGAAGGGCGACGCATTCTCGGTCGCCTTGAGCGACGGCGAGGTGCTGGAGGCGGACAGGGTGATCGTGGCCTCCGGTCTTTCTCCTTACGATCCCGTTGAATACAGGGGTAAAAGGGTTCTGACGAGTCTCGAGTACGACGCCCGCATCGACCAGCGCAACGGCGAACTGCCGGACGATTTCAACAAGATCGGTTTCTTCCTGTGCGTTGGTTCGCGTTCGAAAGAATACCCCCTTTGTTCTTCCGTGTGCTGTTCTTATACGATACGGGAGGTCAAGTGGACCCTCCAGCGGGCAAAACCGGAGATCGCCGTTTTCTATAACGATCTGAGGCTATTCGGCCAGGAATTCTACCTCCAGAAGATCTATCGCGACGCAGGCGTCCGTTTCGTCCGCGCCAATTCCCGGTATTTCGAAGAAGACGAAGAGGGTGTGACGGTCCGTTACTTCGTCGACGGAGAGCTCAGGGAGGAACGTTTCAACTACGTCGTCCTCGCCATCGGGCTGCGCCCCAACCCCGGGCTTAAGGATCTGGGCGCCCTCTTCGGTTTCTCCGTGAACGAGTACGGTTTCGTCGCTGAGGAGGAGCCGCTCACGACGGACCTGCATGGGGTGTTTGCCTGCGGCGGCGCCTTGGAGCCGATGAACATCAAGGATTCTATAATGACCGGTTTCGGAGCCGGCGTCCTCGCCGTCAAGGACGCGGATCTCCTGACAACCGCCACCAGGGAAGAAGGTTTGCTGTGTAATGAAGTCCCCCCCGAGATCACCCTGCCTGACGGGGATTTCTCGTCCTGCGCATTCTATCTCGGCACGGAAGACCCCGGGGCGGCCATGTTTTACGAATACATGTCGGCCCGGTTCATCGAAGCCGCCCGAAAATTGAGGCAGGCCGGCAAGACGGTGTACGTGGTGACGAAGAACACGGTCACGCCGTCCTATGATGAACTGACCTTTGAGAAGGCAAGGCGCGAGGGCGTCATAATGATCAACCTTGAAGAGGGCCAGAGCTTTACGGCCGCCGAAAGAAGCGTCCGCATCACCGGTCCCGGCAAGGACCTTGTCCTCGATGTGGACCGGGTCATCAACTTCAGCGACCATCTCGACGGTTTTCATGGCAAAGAATTTCTTTCCGTCTATCGCTCCGAGCCCCAGCTTCGCTGGAACCCCACGAAGTGGAGCCGGAAAAAATACCACGTCGGTTTTCTACGCCACCCCAGGGACAAAAGATGGGAGCCGCGAGAGATTCTCGGCGCCCTGGGCGAGATACTCCTCGACAGGGGAGAAGAACGCCTCTATCCCACGGTAGAAGAAGAGCGCTGCAGCGGCTGCGGCTCCTGCAAGGACGCGTGCCCTCAAAAAGCGATCGATATCATCATACAGGACAAACAGGTCTCCATCTTCGGCCCCATCGCATCCACCGGCATCCCCATAGCCCACGTCAACGAAGACGCCTGTGTGGCCTGCGGCCTGTGCGTATCCACATGCCCCTCCGATGTGATCAAATTCCCGCCGGAGGAAGAAAAAGCGAAGAATCAGGGCTGTATAGAACCCGTCCCCTTCTAAACGGGGTTTGCCCCCCACTCCGTCATTCCGGCGCAGGCCGGAATCTAGGAGAGATTGCGGATAAGGAACTATCAGGCGAAAGGACATCCAACTGTCCTCTTCAAACACTGTATGGTGCTTTGCATGCATGCGTTTCTTGCTGTAATGAAGGTTCTCCTGGGTTCCGGCCTTCGCCGGAATGACGGACAAAAGGGCCCAAAATGACGGACAAAAGAACTCTGAATGACGGACGCGAGATAGTTCTTTTGTTTTGTAGGGCATTACGGGTTATAATTGGAATTAATGACCCCAGTGGAAAGAAGATCGGCGATCGTTGACATATTCACCTCGGCGCTTCGCGCGGTCGACCCGTCCCACTCCGTGCGAAAATACATGCCTCATGTGCTCGACGTCTACCGGGAGCGCGACCTGACGGAGGTGGCGCTTGTCAGTTTCGGAAAAGGAGCGGTTCCCATGGCGAAAGCGGCCATCGAGGAGCTTTCCCCCTGGCTGCCCGCGAGGGGCATCGTCCTGACGAAGTACGGCCACGCCCATGGCGCCGTTTTCGACGGTTCCGTTGAAGTCCACGAGGCGGGCCACCCCGTACCCGATGAAGCCGGCCATGCCGCGGCCGAGAAAGTCCTGAAATTACTTTCCGAAACGGATGAAACCAGTCTCGTCCTATGCCTCATATCGGGCGGCGGATCCGCCCTTCTGGCGGCACCGGCCGCGGGCATATCACTTGGCGATAAGCAGGATGTGACCGGGCTTCTTCTCAAATCGGGCGCCACCATAGAAGAACTCAACACCGTACGGAAACACCTCTCACGCGTGAAGGGAGGCAGATTGGCGCAGGCGGCCTACCCGGCATGGGGGATATCCCTTATCCTTTCCGATGTGATCGGAGACCGCTTGGATGTGATCGCCTCCGGGCCCACTGCTCCCGATCCTTCCACCTACGCCGGCGCGATCGCCGTGCTGGAAAAATACGATCTCGCCGGGAAAGTTCCCGCCGGCGTTATGAAGGTCCTCGGCGACGGCGCCTCCGGTGCACTCCCCGAGACCCCAAAAAACGGCGACCCCGTTTTCAACAACTTTGAAAACATCATCATAG
Organism: Deltaproteobacteria bacterium UBA5756; assembly: GCA_002418985.1. Classification (GTDB taxonomy): domain Bacteria; phylum Desulfobacterota; class Syntrophorhabdia; order Syntrophorhabdales; family Syntrophorhabdaceae; genus Delta-02. The sequence continues at coordinate 10,832 of DIFE01000058.1, read as the reverse complement.
CCGGCAATCAAAAGGCGACTGAGGCGGCCCGCGAGCGGGCAGACGAGCTGGGTTTCATCGCCGTCGCCCCGGCCAACAATGTCCAGGGCGAGGCGAGAAAGATAGGCGAACGCTACGTCTCCGCCGTAAAAGCTACGCAGAGCAGACTGAAGGCCACTCACGGCGAGGCCATGTGTTTCATTTACGGCGGCGAGACGACGGTAACGGTGAAAGGGGACGGCAAGGGCGGCCGCAATACGGAAATGGCCCTCGCGTTTGCCCTGGCGGTAGAAGGCATGGAAGGCGTGACGTTCCTGTCGGCCGGCACAGACGGGACCGACGGCCCCACCGACGCGGCGGGGGCAATAGTGGACGGCGCAACCATCACAAACGCACGGGCGAAAGGCTTGAGCCCCGAGGACTACCTGGATCGCAACGATTCATACAATTTCTTCAAGGAAACAGGCGATCTTCTTATAACGGGGCCAACGGGTACGAATGTGATGGATCTGCAGATTGTCCTCATAGAGGCGCGCGACGGGAGCTAGCGATCAAGGACTTAATTTGTTTAGAACTTTCCCGGTTACGGAAAGAATGGTATAATAAAATAGTTTGTGAAGGGTGAAGGGGGCGAACATGGGAGATAAGGGTAAGAAAGACAAAGAGAAGGGTCAGAAACAGAACGTCCAAAAAAGGCAACAAAAGGAAACGAAGAAACAGGAGAAGCAACCGAAAAGATCGTGATGGTTTCATCGATTGTATCTTCGCCGAAGAACCCAATACAAAGGAGAAGAGATGCCAGAAGGAAGAGTGAAATGGTTTAATGATTCAAAGGGGTTTGGTTTTATCGAACAGGATGGCGGCAAGGATGTATTCGTCCACCATTCCGCGATCCAGGGGGAAGGTTATAAATCATTGGCCGAAGGCGACCGTGTCAGCTTCGAAGTCGTTCAAGGTCCCAAGGGCCCTGCAGCAGAGAACGTTCGCAAGCTGTAAGACCTAAATAAACTTCATCCTGCACCCAAAGGCCCCCCGGAAAAGGGGGGCCTCATTCTCTTGCGTCCTAAAAGCCTCGCGCAGCCACGCCTTCCCTTAAGAGCGTTGTCCACTCGATCTATGCACTATTTCACACCACCATCACAGAGGTCGCCGGAGACCACCCTTAAGCATTCACCGCATGCTCCATGAGACACTAGTGTTGTGCCGATCGGCCATGGAACACGGTTTAGCCGGAGTTAACCGTGTATTTGACAGGCGGTTGTCAGAATTTAGTGATAGTATTTTTTATAGACGTTTTAAAGCCTGTCATGGAGGTGCAGCATGAAAATAACGGCTTTTGGATCAATAATAGTCGCTCTTGTCCTGTTTGCGGGAGGTATCGTCTTCGCGCAGGGGCCCGGTTGGGGTCCCGGTGCGGGCGGAGGCTACGGTATGGGACCGGGGATGATGGGCGGCTACGGCGGTTATGGCCCGGGCCACGGTATGGGGCAGGGGATGATGGGTGGATGGGATTGGGTCAATATCCCTCCAAAGTTGCCGGCGCCGAAGAATGCCCAATGGGTCCAGAGGCTCAGGGAAATTTTTGCGCTCGAAAAGGAGTCACTGGCGCAGTATTCGGCTGACCAGGAAAAGTTCAACGCCCATATGCCTTACGTGATGGTCATACCGCAGGAAGAAAACCACATCCTGTGGATCGGGCAGCTCTTTGCGGCATACGGTCTGGCTTCCAACGGAAAGGTCCCTGCAATCGTCGAGTCCAAGACGCTCGTGGATGCCTACCAGCTCAGCGTGAAACTGGAGACCGACCTGTTGCCCCGTTACGAATGGCTGATCAAGAATGCGGAAGACCGTGACACCGCGCAGGCGCTCAATGGCATCCTCATCCAGAGCAGGATGCACCTGGTGATGTTCGAGCACTCCCTGAGAATGGGCGCCGGGTATGGTTTGGGCAGAGGCCGGGGGATGATGGGCGGCTACGGTATGGGCGGTTATGGCCCGGGCTACGGTATGGGACCGGGGATGATGGGCGGTTATGGCTACGGTCGGGGTCCCCGCGGGTACCGGCCCGAGCAAAGTGAGGCCTGCCGGAAATTCCTCGACGAGACCGCGGGGATGAGGAAGGACCTGCACACCAAAAGGTATGATTACTACGAGGCCCTGAGAAATCCCGGGACGCCCCCCGAGACGCTGGCGAAAACGGAAAAAGAGATGCGCGATCTAGAGGAGAAGATCTACGCCAAAGACCCCCAGGGGTGCTGGTGGTAGGATCGAAGGCGCATAGAAGCCGGCCGGGTAAGTAAACCGGGGATGTGAAACCTCGGGGAGGTTAATCATGCCGCAGATCCCGCCGTTCTATCTTCAGATACTGCAAAAGGTTGTCATTTCAATCATTGTTGCCGGTCTTGCCGTCGTTGTGAGCTGTTTGACGGGAAGGCTCCTGAGAAAGCGCGTCAGAGATGTGTCCCAAATGGAGACGTTGAGCGTGCTTGTCCGGAAGATTACCTACATTGCCGCCATTGTGATCATTCTGGTAGTGGTTTTCGAGCTGGGAGGCAATTTTGGGACTGTTATCGGTATCCTGGGAGCGGGCGTCGCCTTTGCCTCGCAGGAGGTGATAGGTTCCTTTGCCGGTTACCTGAACATAATCACCGGAAACATATTCAGGATCGGCGACAGGATAAGAATAGGCAATGTGGTTGGAGACGTTCTTGACGTCAGCCTGTTGAGGACGACGGTGATGGAGATCGGTGAATGGGTGAAGGCCGATCAGTATACGGGCAGGGTCGTGAGCGTGGCGAACCGCGTGGTTTTCTCCGACCCCGTCTTCAACTACACGCAGCATTCGCGTTACCTCTGGGACGAGATCATGGTCCCTGTCACCTATGATACCGACTGGCGCCGCGCGGTCGAGATCATACTGGCAAAGGGGCAGGAGCTGACAAAAGGATTTCATGCCGAGGCAAAGGCTGAATTCGAAGAAATGATAAAGAAATACCCGACCCTCCACGCGGTGCCTGTTGAACCGTCCGTCTATATTGCCATGACGGATAACTGGATTGAACTGACATTGCGTTATATCGTCGAAGCAAGGGATCGCAGACCGGTAAAAGGGCAGATTCACAGCGAGCTTCTGAACCATTTTGGCGAAGAACCGGACATCACGGTCGCCTCAATGACTGTAGATATAGTGAAATTCCCTTCTAACATGTTGATTAAATGAGCTAATGTTATATTCCGTCACTATCAAGAAGTTCATGAAATATGAAACATATTGCATGAAATATCTTGACATTCACCTTCCGGGGTGTATAATCGTAAGTATGATGATGAAAGTAAGCAGACAGCGGCTCAGTAACCAGGTTTACGACATTCTGAAAGATATGATCGCCAATTACCGGTTCAACCCCGGGACCAGAGTGAACGTGGAGCAGATCGCCAAGGAGGTCGGTGCCAGCAGGACTCCCGTATGGGAAGCGGTGCACCGGCTCATCCAGGAAGGGCTTCTTGAGAACATCCCCAACAGGGGTGTTTTCATGGTCGCGCTGAAGCCCGAACAGGCCATCGAACTCTACGAGGTCAGGGATGCCCTGGAAGGCCTCGCGGCACGGCTGGCGGCCACGAACATCGATGCCAGGATCCTGAAGAAGATGAAGAAATCCATTGAGGAACAGGCAAGGGTTGTTGAAAAGCAAGACCTCGTCGGCTATTCCCAGCTTGACTACGAATTCCACGCCCTCGTCTATGAAGCAAGCAGGAACAAAACCCTTCAGGAAATGCTCCAGGCGGTGAAAAACAAAATGCGCCCCATCTCCATGCACATCACCCCTATTCTCACCGATCTCTACAAAGACCACCTTGAACTGCTCGATGCCCTGGAGAAACAGGACGGGCAGAGGGCACAGGTGGCATTCAACAGGCATAATTCCCACATGATCGGGCTCATCGAAAAAAGCATCGGGTCGGACACCTGGAAGGAGGTTTATGAGGACAGGGAGAAAAAGTCGAAGTGACAGAGATCTGTACGCTATGAAAGGAGGAACGGCAATGCCCAGAAACTTCAGATTATTTACGATCGTTTTTGTTATAGGTCTTTTCGTGGCTGGCTCCATCTGCATGACGGGAACCGGGGCCTTTGCACAGGACAAGGTGCGCATCGGCCTCATGTTCGGCCTCACCGGCGCCGCGTCGCCCATCGGGCCGCCGCAGCTTGACGGTGCCAAGCTGGCGATAAAGGAGATCAACGCCGCGGGCGGGGTAAAGATGGGCGCCAAAAAAATCCCCATCGAATTTGTTGTCAAGGATGACGAATCCAAACCCGACGTCGCCATCAGGCGTTTCAGGGAACTTGTCAGCGAGAACAAGGTGAACGTTATCGTCGGCCAGACCTTTGCTCCCATCTCTGCTGCACTGAACAAGGAAGTGAAGAAGACTCCCATCGCCTATTTCCCCGTCAATGTGGTTGCCGTTACCATGTTCGAGAAGAATGAAATGGCCGAGACGACCTTTTCCATTCACGGCAGCGCGTACTCCATCGGCTATGCCGGCGCCTCCTATATCGTTGACAAGCTCGGCTATAAGAACATCGTTTTCTTCGGCCCCGCCTATGCCTTCGGGCGCGATCAGTGGCAGGGCGCGAAAGATGCCTTTGAAAAGCGCAAGATCAAAGTGGAATATTTCGAATCGCCTGTCGGTACCAGCGACTACACATCCTATCTTCTGAAGATCAAGGAAAGGAAACCGGACATCGTCATGCTTGCCCACTGGGGAGTTGATGCCATCAACGTCCTGAAGCAGACATACGAGGTGGGCCTGAAGAAGGATTCCAAGGTGTGGTTCAACTGGATGACGAACGCCTTTGGCAGCGGAGTGCCCCCGGAAGCACTGGAAGGTGTCTATTCTCTCATGGGCTGGTACTATGACATGAAGGGCTTTCAGGACGCCGCCATTGTAAAGGCATCGGACGAATTCACGAAGAAGTTCCAGAAAGAATACAAATATCCCCCCGACCCTTATTCGGCAATGGCGTATGAAGGGGTAAAGGAAGCTGTCCGCGGCATAGAGCTTGCGAAGTCCCTTGACGGCAAGGCAATAGCGAAGGCCATTATGGCCAACCCCACCTTCGACTCGATCAAGGGCAAGGGGACCTGGCGGGCAGATCATCAGCCGCTCTTCAAGTACGGCGCCTATGTTACCATCGGCAAAGGTGCAAAAGAGCGCAAGAACGCCAAATGGGACCTTGTAAAGATCATCGGGGCCTATACGGGTGAGGATTATCTCCCCAGCCTGAAGACCCTTGGATACTAGTAATCGATAAGACGGAAGGGGCGGATGACCGTCCGCCCCTTCCCCTAAAAGAATGACTGGAGTTTCGATATGTCATCGAACCCGATAATTGAGACGAAAAAGGCGACGATACGCTTCAACGGACTGACGGCTGTAGACAACGTTGATTTCCGGATGACGGGCGGCGAGGCAGTGGGCATCATCGGCCCCAACGGTGCCGGAAAAACGACATTCTTCAACCTCCTCACCGGGCTTTACACCCCGACGGAGGGCGCCATATTTTTCTCCGGCAAGGATATAACGAATGTCCCCCCATACAGGAGAGTGACCCTGGGGATCATACGGACCTTTCAGCTCGTCTCGGTCTTTGATTCCCTCCCTGTTATCGACAACCTCGCACTGTCGACCATTCGATTCAGCGACGATTATGGATCGAAGCGCAAGTTCCTGTTCACCAATGTCCACAGCGACCGCATCATGAAGGTCTGCCTGGAGAAACTGGAGGTGCTGGGCATCTCCGACAAGGCCGATCTTATGACCTCGGAGCTTTCCTACGGGGACAAACGCAAGCTCGAGATCGCCGTCGCGCTGTCGCTCAACCCGAAGATACTTCTTCTCGATGAGCCTTTCGCGGGCCTTTCCGACAGTGAGATCGGCGAGGTCTCCCTCATCATAGACCGCGTCAAGACGAACCTCAGCCTCGTCATCATCGAGCACAAGATATCGAGGATCGTCGACATGGTGGGAAGGCTGTGCGTGATGCACGAAGGCAGACTTATCGCCGACGGCCCACCGGACGCGGTGCTCTCCGATCCCACCGTCAGGGAAGTTTACTGGGGAAAAGAGGAGGGGCTGACATGCTCAGTGTGAAGAATATCGACGTCGCTTACGGACACGCCCGGGTACTCCACGACATCTCCCTGGAACTGGAATCGGGCAGCATGGTCTTCATAGCGGGCCGCAACGGTGCCGGGAAGACGACGTTCCTCAAATCCATCGCCGGTTTCATGAAGCCCGTGACGGGTACCATCACGTTTCTCGGCAAGGACATCACCGGAATGGCGCCGGAGAAGGTGGCGCTCCTCGGCATCAGGTACGTCTTCCAGGACAAGAGGGTCTTTTCCCACCTTACCGTTCGGGAGAACCTGGAGCTTGCGGCATATCCCGTGAAAGAGAAGACATCAAAGGCCATAGAAAAGGTTATGAGCATCTATCCCAAAATGGAAAAATTCCTGAACCTCAGGGCCGGGAGCTTGAGCGGCGGACAGCGGCAGATCCTGCTCATAGGCAGGGCGCTCGTCGGCGACCCGAAGCTCCTGCTTATCGACGAGCCCACGGAAGGCCTGGCGGCCGGGACCATCAACGACATATTGAATGTGCTGGCCATGATGAAAGGCAAGGTTTCCATGATCATCGTCGAACAGAACCTCTCGGTGGTGGGGATGCTCGGCGAGAAAGTCTACATCATGCGCGAGGGAAAGATCGTGCAGACATGCTCCGCGAAAGAGGAGATAACGGACAAGAAACAGTTGGAACAGTACCTGTGACGACTGTAGAGGGTATTCCGCGGGATATGCCTGCGTGGAGATAGAAAAAATACCAATCAGGAGGCAAGCCATGGCAGTAACAAAAAAGACCCCAAAGATCGATGCTGCAAAAACGGCCATAGTCCTCATCGAGCCGCAGTACGACTTTCTGAAGCCGGGCGGGTCCATGTACCAGTTCATTGCGGAACAGCTTGAAAAACGCCACGTCATAGAGAACCTCGCGGACCTTGTCACCAAGGCACGCAAGAAGATCAAAAAGATCATCTATATCCCCTTCGAGGCCTTTGAGCCCGGGTTCCCCGAAATAGACAAGGAAGGCCCCGGCATGGGCGGCCTCAGGGGGCTTGAGATCGACATGCCCACGGGATGGGAGCTCCACGGGAAAAAGGTGTCAGGCGCCTGGGTGGCAGGTACGCCGGGCCCGGAGATCATCCCCGAGCTTACCCCCCAAAAGGGCGATATCATAGTGCGGGGCAAAAAGACCCTCGATGCCTTCTGGTCTACCGCCCTTGATTACACGCTCCGGGTCAACATGATTGAGCACGTCGCCATCGTCGGTTTCCACACCAACTGGTGCGTGGAATCCACGGCTCGCTCTGCCTACGATCACGGGTACCGCGTCATCGTCATCGGCGACTGCACCGGTACCGACACGGATGAAGAGCAGAACTATGCTGAAAAATATATCTTCCCCAAGATAGGCCACGTGATGAACTACAAGGAATTTCTCGAGAACCTCACGTGACGCGGCACTACCCCCATACCCTCCTTACCGCTTCCTCCGGGAAGCGGTAAGGAGCTTTGAACGGAGGCTTACGGGCCATGGAAACAGTCAAGACGGGTCTCACGAAAAGAAACATCTGGAAGTTGCTGGACATCCCCATCATCGCCGCCGGGTTTCTTGTAATCCTTCCCCTCCTCGGGATCAACAGGACGACGGACTTCATCATCTTCTGCGTCTTCGTCCTGGGTTTCAACATTCTCTACGGGTTCATGGGCAGGCTTTCCTTCGGCCACATGCTCTATCTCGGAACCGGCGCGTACACGATCACCCTCTTTTCCGAGCACGTCTCGCAGAACCCGCTGCTGGCCATCCTTGCCAGCCTGGTTGCCGGGGCGCTTATCGGGGTGATCCTGGGACCCATCATCGTGAGGACCACCGGGGCCTGTTTTGCCCTTATCAACCTTGCCTTCTGCCAGGTGGGATATTTTCTCGTCCTCGTCGCCTTTTCCCGGTACACCGGCGGAGAGGACGGCATGTCGGCATATTTCTCGAAGCTTTCCTTCCTCAACTTCGGCAACAGGTATGTTGTCTTCGGGTTCGTTCTCTTTTGCCTGCTGCTCACCTATTATCTGCTCAAGAAATTCACCTCCTCGCCCTTTGGAGTGCTCATAAAATCTATAAAGGAAAATGAGACCCGGGTAAAGTTCCTCGGCTACAATACATTCACCTATAAGTGGGTCACCTTCATCATTTCCACGACGGTCAGTGCCTTTGCCGGCGCGCTTTCGATCCTCAACTACGGATACGCGACGCCGAGCTTCATAGATCCTTCCCGGGCAGTCGAGGTGATATTCGCCGCCCTCATCGGTGGCTCCGGCAGCCTCTACGGATCCATCATAGGCGGTGTTGTCTATATGGCCATCAGCAACTACCTGGCCTCCTACGTCCCGAGATGGGAGATGTTCCTCGGCTTCGCGCTTCTCGTCGTTGTCTTCAGGTTCCGCACGGGCGTGTGGGGATTCATCGTCGGCTTGTTAGGCAGAAAGCGCAAGGCCTTAGCGAGGTAACCATGATACAGACGATCGCATACGGACTGACTATCGGCGGCATTCTCTACATCATCAGCATCGGCCTCTCCCTGACCTTCGGGACGATGAGGATAGTGAACTTCGCCCACGGATTTGTATACACCATCGGCGCCTACCTGCTCATTTCGGCGCTCCCCATCGTGAGAGACAACTTCTTTCTCGGTGCCGTGTTAGCCGTGGCGGCGGTCATCCCCATCAGCTACGTGATAGAGCGTTTCGTGATCCGCAAGCTCTACGGTGTATCCATCGATTACGCCATCATCGCCACCTATGCCGTGGTCCTCATCGGCGTCGACCTAACCAAGTGGATCTGGGGCGCCTCCCCGATCCCCCTGTCCGACCCCATCGGCCGCGACATCACCCTCTTTTCAGGGGTGAGCCTCCCCATGTACCGGGTGCTCATCATCGTCCTTGCCGTCGTGATCTTCGGGGCCCTCACGGTGTTCTTCAAGAAGACCATCGTAGGTAAGATCGTGACGGCCTCGCTGGAAGACAAGGACGCGGTAAAGAGCCTCGGCATCAACGTTGACAAATATTTCTCCATCGTCTTCGTCATCGGCAGCTGCCTCGCCGCCCTGGGCGGGGTGCTCTACGCGCCCATCACCTCGGTGCACCCCTACATGGGCATGATGGTGCTCCTCATCAGCTTCGCCGTTGTCATCGTCGGCGGCCTCGGAAACATAAAAGGCACCTTCATCTCGGCCTTCGTCCTGGGCCTCGTCATGGCCATAACAGGCAGATACTACGGCCCCGCTGCGGAAACCATGGTCTTCGTAGTCATGGGCATCGTCCTCATTTTCAAACCCGTGGAGGTATGAACACGCAAAATACCTCCCTTTCAATCTAAACCCCCAACCCCCTACCGCTGGTCACCGGGATGCTCAGTTTCATTTTCATTCCCCCCTTCCCCCGGTGGCCAGCGGCCCCTCCAATTTCCAGCACAACTTGTGCTTCCAGGTTTTTCTTCCTTTACTACTTGTCCTCGTCACGGGAGGTCCGCGCGGGGCCTTATCCCCGGGCAGCCACGCTACGGATCACACCCGTTAAGCGCTTTCGGGGCGCTCGATGCTTATTGCGGACGGAGGTGGGTGGGGAAGGTTAACTGGAAATCCGCAGACGTAACTTATCGGTGTACTGCCAAACCGGTGCAGTCAGGCGCATCGGTCCCGGTCACTTTCGTGCCCGGTCCGCGCGCCCCGAAAGCGCAACGGGTCCCGTGATCCTTAAGCTATCGGCTGCCCGGGGATAAGGCCCCGCGCTCGGTGGGTTCCCGGGGCTTTTGATACAGAAAGACAAAAGACACATCTTTTTATGGGTTAAGTCTGTGAAGATTTGACCGCGCTTTCATTCCACTGTCTAGGGGGCAAAGAACAAATCGCCATACCAGCGGTGTTCCGAGAATGGGGAGATGTGAAGGGTGTCACCAAAGTTCACCCTTCTACTCGGAACCCTATTTATTCCTTCCGGCGCCGTTTCGACCACTGCCAGTGTCAAAAAAAACTTGACATTTTGCTAGGCATGACGATAATTATGGCAAGAAGTACGTTAACTACCCACACGGTTTCGACCTGTGGTGCGGGGTCACGAAAGTGACCCCTGCTTTTTTGATGCCAATACGTACACATGTCTATGTGGACGGATTTAATTTATATTATCGTTCATTGAGAGGCACACCACATAAATGGCTTGACCTCAAGACATTGGTCAGCCATCTTCTCAAGCCAGAAAACCGTATTGACAAGATCAAGTATTTCACAACTATGGTTTCTGGAAAACTTGAACCCGGCAAACCCATAAGACAGGAAACATACATAAGGGCCATTGAAAAGTATATTCCGGGGCTCAGCGTGTATTATGGTCATTTTTTGGCCAATGTGATAAAGGCCCCTCTGGCCGATGAATCTCCTCCACAACGAATTAAAGTGAAGATACATCGGGATGGTTCTGAAAAGATAATATATGCGCCAGCTTTCGCAGGCCAACTCGTACATGTCATCAAGACGGAAGAGAAAGGCTCAGATGTCAACATTGCTGTTCATCTTGTAAATGATGCGTGGCTGGATAAATACGATTGTGCGGTTGTAGTTTCCAACGATAGCGATCTCGCAGAGTCTTTAAGGATTGTCAGGGAGGAAAGAAAGAAGGCTGTAGGATTGTTGACCCCGGTTGAATATCCTTCCAGAGAGTTAATTAGTGTCCGTCCGGAAACCC
>DIFE01000024.1 GCA_002418985.1 Deltaproteobacteria bacterium UBA5756 | reverse complement strand
CGCCGGAATGACGGAGGCTCAGGAAAGAGGTTGACCTTTACATTATTTTGGACAGATGTGGGTAATGGGTATGGGTATGGGAAAAACAAACCGCCCGTAAGGGTTCCGCCTGGACCGACTGCCCTGAATAGGTCGGGACCCCCACAAAGAAATGTCTTTCTATTACCTATTACCTGTCTTCTTTATAATACAACAATTCCTGTGCATAAGGCGCTACGGCGTCTACGAAACCGTCCTGTTCCTCCCAGTCCATCGCCTTGAAGGACCGGGCGAAATAGACGTTCTGTTCCAGTTGTTCAAGGTTGTCGCAACCGATGACGGCTGTAGCGATCTGCTGGGAGAGCGCGTACCGAAAGAACGCCTCCATTGATGTATAGAAGGTGAGTTTTGATGTAAAACCGCGAACGTATATCTTCATGCCGATCACGCCGACGTCTTTCTGCGCGGCCAGCGGCATCGTCTCTTCGAGAAAACTGTTGTATGAAGCTTCCGCCGGATTGACGGGCACAAGCATAGTGTCGAAATCAAATCGCATCAGGCACTCTTTGATTACCGCAGGGCTCTGATGCCCGGTGACTCCGATGAATCGCGTAAGGCCCTTTTCCCTTGCCTCAATGAAGGCATCGATTGCCCCGCCGGTGGCGAAGATGGCGTCCACATCCTGAGGAGTTCTGACATCGTGCACCTGCCAGAGATCGAGATGATCGGTCTTCATGTTGCGCAGCGTCTCATGGAGATGATCGAGTGCGCCTTCTTTCGTCCTGGCGTGGGACTTGCTGGTCAGAAAAACGTCCTTCCTGCGTTCGCGCAGCGCCTTGCCGTAATACTCTTCGCTCCCGTCATAGGCCCGGGCGGATTCAAAATAGTTGATGCCCAGATCAAGCGCCCGGTTTATCAACGTGTAGGTTTCTTTATCCTGCCCATGAGAACGCAGAATGCCTTCTCCGCCGAGACCCATAATGGTGGCCTCGAATCCTGTTCTACCAACCTTGCGTTTTTCCACTCCGTGGAACCTTTCGATATTTTATTATTCGCTGCTGTCGGGTTTGAAGATCGCACCGCCAGCCGCGCTGGTAACAATCTTAGCATAGCGTGCCATGTAGCCCTCGGTAATCTTCGGTTTGGGCTTCTTCCATGCCTTTTTCCTCTTCTCCATTTCGCTCCTGGTCACTTTGAGGTCAATGGTCTTCTTCACGAGATCTATCTCGATAATGTCGCCGTCCTTAACGAGGGCAATCGGTCCGCCCTCCGCCGCCTCCGGCGATACGTGTCCAATGCACAGGCCACGGGTGCCCCCCGAAAATCGTCCATCCGTAATGAGAGCGCAGGCGGTATCAAGCCCTCTTCCCGCCAGGATACTCGTCGGGGTAAGCATTTCTCTCATCCCCGGGCCGCCCTTCGGACCTTCGTAGCGGATAATTACCGCATCACCCGCCCATATCTTGCCTTCCATGATCGCTTCGCCGGCATCTTCTTCGCTGGCGAACACGCGGGCTTTTCCCTCGAAATGCCAGATACTCTCACTGACGCCTATGCGTTTTACGATCGCTCCCTCGGGCGCCAGGCTTCCCGTTAATACCGCGAGGCCGCCTTTTTCGTGATATGCGTTCTCGATAGCACGTATCACTTCCCGGTCAGTTGCATCGGCCCCCTTCAGGAGATCGGAAAGCTTCTTCCCGGCGACTGTGATACAGGACTTCTTAATCAGGTTCTTCCGGGAAAGCTCCTTCATGATCCCGAAAACACCGCCGGCCTCATTCAGATCTTCCAGGTGGTGGGGTCCGGCCGGGCTCATGTTGCAGACGTGAGGAACCTTCTCCGATATCGCATCGAAGAGAGCAAGCGGAAGTTTGAAGCCGCCCTCGTGAGCGATAGCCGGAAGGTGTAACGCCGTATTTGATGAGCCCCCAAATGCCATGTCGACGGTAATGGCGTTCTTGAACGCATCGAGAGTCATGATGTCCCTCGGTTTCACATCTTTCCTGATAAGGTCCACTATCGCGATACCTGTTTCTTTGGCAAGTCTGACCCTGGCCGCGTGGACCGCCGGGATCGTACCGTTCCCCCGAAGGGCAATCCCCAACGCCTCGGAAAGACAGTTCATGGAGTTGGCCGTGAACATACCGCTGCACGACCCGGCGCCCGGACAGGCGCACTCTTCCAACATGGCAAGTTCTTTCGTATCCATGAGGCCGCCGGCAACCTTCCCCACTCCTTCAAAAACAGATATGAGATCCACCGGTTTCCCTCTGAAGCGCCCTGCCAGCATCGGCCCGCCGCTTATCATTATGCTGGGGATGTTGAGGCGCATGGCGGCCATCATCATGCCGGGGATTATCTTGTCGCAATTAGGAATCAATACGAGGCCGTCAAAAGGATAGGCCCTCGCCATAACTTCGACGGAGTCGCAGATGAGTTCCCGCGAACCGAGGGAATACTTCATCCCCTCATGGTTCATTGCGATGCCGTCACAGATACCGATCGTCGAAAACTCCATGGGCGTTCCGCCGGCCATCCTTATGCCGTCCTTTACCGCCTGGGCTATTCTGCCGAGGTGTATGTGTCCCGGGATGACCTCATTTGCGGAACTCACAACGCCTATGACGGGTCTCTCAAGCTCTTCCTTCAAATACCCCATGGCGCCGAAAAGACTCCTGTGCGGTGCCTTCTCGAGACCTTTTTTCATTTTGTCAGACCTCATGAATCTCTCCTTCGGCAAGAAAATATCGTATTGGCTCAGACGGATCGACAATTCGTCTTTAAAACATACAAGATTATTACACGGGGAGCGACTTTTCAATAAAATAGTGGGATTCGGATTCAGCCCACCGGTGGTTTCCTGCCGGATTCCCGATATCTGAAATAGTCGGTAACGATCCGCCCGTGATCGAAGGCGATGACCGCAGGGAGGCTATCGGCTGTAAAGACGGCTGCTCTTGCAGCATCGTCCCGTCCCTCCAGCACACCGGCACCATCACCGATAAATACGACGGAGACGGTATGGAACCTGGGGTCGCGGTCCGGACTCGAGTATACATGAAACTGCTCGATAAGGCTGACGTCCAGGGATGTCTCTTCCCTGGCCTCCCTGATTGCCGCTTCTTCCACCGATTCTCCGACATCGACAAAACCCCCGGGTAATGCCCATCCCGGCGGCGGATTCTTCCGCTCGATAAGAATGATCCCCCCCTGAAACCTCACGATGACGTCGACAGTCAACAACGGAGTTCTCAATGTATGCGCCACGGCGCTGCCTCCTTTCTTCATCGTTCCTGATAAATGTTTACAAAACCTGCCCCATCGTGGTAATCATCATCACACATGGATCTTGGCCTTATTATCGACAGCCACTCCCACTGGGGCCCCTCCCTTTCGATGGGCATCGACGTCACGACTTCGCAGTTGCAGGGTCAGCAAAAAGAAGCCGGCGTCGATTACGTTATTATCATACCCTTCCCTTCCACGGCAATCGAAAATAACTCGATCAACGTCCGCATCCTCAGTGAGGCCCGGAAAATCGAGAGCTTTTTCCCCTATCATTATATAAGAGAGAATTACGACAACGAAGGTTTCAATCCCTTGCCCGACGATTATTTCGGCGGCAAGTGGCACTGGATGAGAGGATCGCAGGATTCGGCCTCGAACTATAGCGTATTGCGGGACCCCTTGCTTCCCGCTCTCGCGGAAAAGATCCGGAAAACCGGTAAGCCCGTCATATTCGAAGAAGAACTGGAATTCACCAAAACCTTTGTCGATATGTTCCCCGGGGTAATACTCATCATCCCTCATCTCGGTCTGCTGGGAGGCTACCCTCTCGACTTTCTGAAGGCCTTCAAGAACAACAGCAACATCTACTTCGACACGGCGCTCGGCTCCAAGGATATGATCCTGGAGTTCGTCCGCACCGCAGGACCCGAACGCGTCCTGTTCGGTTCCGACGTCCCTTTCGGGACCATGAAGAGCGAGCTTGCAAAGATCACGGGGCTGTCCTTGAGCCGCTCCGACATGGAGCTTATTCTTTCAGCAAACGCTATACGGCTGGCCGGGCTCCCGCGCTAGCAGTTCATACTCCATTTACCCCATCGATAGATTTTCGAAATAATAAATTGACAATATCCAGCACAACACAATAAGATGTAAAAAAACTAAAATTAAATTGGGAAATTGCTGGTTCGGAGTTATCAACACCACTACGAAAGGGGGTAATTATGAAGTTCGACGAAATGGTGGATGAAAGCAAGGGAATCAAGAGACGTGACTTTCTCAAACTGACATCGGCGGTCGGCGGGGCCATGCTGCTCGGTAGTGCCGGAAAAGTCTTTGCTCAGTCGAAAAAGAGGATCTCCATCGCAACAGGAGGGATGGGAGGCGTCTATTTCGTCATTGGCGGGGGTATCGCCAGTATCCTCACGAAGTATGCCGGAGTCGAAGCCGCCGCGGAAGTCACGGCCGCTTCCGTTGATAACTGCAAACTGATTGCCGCGAAGAAGTCGGACCTCGGCCTCATCATGGGCGACACCGGCTATGATGCCCTCAAAGGCAGCGGCATTTTTAAGGGCCGTGCCCTTCCCATACGAGTCCTTACGGTTCTCTACCCGAACCTTACGCATGTTGTTACCCTGGAAGGTAACGGCGTAAAGAAAGTAGCCGACCTGAAAGGAAAGAGGGTCTCCACGGGCGCCCCCGGCAGCGGAACGGAAGTCATCGCACTGCGCGTTCTGGAGGCTGCAGGGCTCGATCCTAACAAAGATATCAAGAAAGACAGGCTTGGCGCATCTGAATCCGCCGGAGCATTGAAGGACGGCAAGATAGACGCCTACGTCTGGTCAGGCGGTGTTCCCACCGCCTCTGTCCTCGACCTAGCCGCCTCACCGGGCGTGAAAATATCCCTTATCGGACATGATGATCTCATTCCGAAAATGACGGCCAAGTATGGCCCGATCTATTACAAATCCGTTATCCCCAAAAAGGTGTATACCGGCATGACCCAGGACACCGGGGTATCAACCGTGGCCAATATGATTGTCTGCCACAAGGACATGGACCCCCAGCTGGCATATAATGTCCTCAAAGGCATCTTCGACCATCTGAAAGAACTGGCTGCGATTCATAAGGAAGCGCTTAACATCACCCTTAAGGACGGGGCATCTTCGACGTCCATACCGTACCATGCGGGCGCACAGAAATTCTTCAAGGAAAAAGGGTTCAACGTACCGGTTTAGCGCACAACGGACGGGAGCGGGCGCAGCCTCCTCCCGTCCGCTTCACATGTGTATCTAATGCTGCGTGAATGCACGACTGGTATTACAAGACGAACTTCTGTGCTCGAGCACAATGGGATTGAAAAATTGCCGATCAGGCAAATACCAGCAGGATCTCTGAAAGCATCCTGAAAACCACGCTCGGAGGCGCCCCATGGAAAACGATCAAATAGGACCTACCGTTGCATCGACAGATCTTACCGAAGAACAACAAAAAAAGATTCAGGAACTTATCGAACAGGAAGAAGGGGTCACCAGAAAAGTAAGCGGTTTCTGGAACGTTATTATAACCGCCCTGGCCGTGGCGATGTCCCTTTTCGCCATTTATACGACAATTTTTCCCGTTACAACCCAGATCGTACGGGGGATACACGTTGCGTTTCTTCTCGCCCTTTCTTTCCTTTACTACCCGGTATCCAAAAGGTTCAAGGGAAAAATCACCTTCTTCGACATCGCGCTGAGCCTTCTCGGGCTCGCCTGCATCGGGTACATGCTCTTCGATTTCGAGGATTTTATATACCGTGCCGTTACACCTGAACTATGGGACATGATATTCGGCATCCTGTTCATACTCCTCATTCTGGAGGCGACGAGAAGGTCATCGGGCTGGATCATGCCCGTCTGCTGTCTCATCTTCATCGGTTATGCATATATCGGGCCTTCTCTCCCCGCTCCCTGGACTCACAGGGGCTACGATGTGGAGCGCATCATCGGACACATGTACATGACACTGGAAGGGATATTCGGTGTACCCATCGATGTCTCCTCCACCATCATCATCATGTTCTGCATTTTTGGCGCTTTCCTGGCCGTTTCGGGCGCCGGCAAGTTCTTCGTCGATTTCGCCTTCACGGCTATGGGTCATAAGCCGACGGCTGCAGGCCGTTCCGTCATCGCCACCTCGTATCTCCTTGCCATGGCCTCCGGCTCCGGCGTCGCCAACACTGTCGCGATCGGCTCTGTAGCCTACCCCATGCTTAAAAAGGCGGGATACGACAAGGATAACGCCGGCGGTTTTCTTGCCGCGGGCGGCATGGGAGCCATAACGACCCCGCCCGTAATGGGCGCCGCAGCCTTCCTCATAGCCGAGTTCCTGAGGATCAGTTATGTTGACGTTATTCTTCTTGCCATCATACCCGCAGCCCTCTATTACTGGGGACTTCTCATCATGGTCGAACTCGACGCCAAAAAGTTCGGCCTCAAAGCGGTGCAAATAGACAAGAAATACTCCCTTTATCAGCTCACCAAGCTATACGGTTTCCATTTCTTTTCCCTCATTGCGATAGTCTTCTTCCTCGTCAAGGGCTACACCCCGCAGGTAGCAGTCCTGGCCGCCATTATAGCCTGTGTGCTGGCAGCTTTCATCAGAAAGGAAACACGGTTCACGCTGAAGAAAATGATCGCCGCGCTTAAGGAAGGTTCCGTAACCGTATTGAACGTGGCAGCCATCTGTGCCTCTGCCGGCATCATAGTGGGCATCGTCAGCCTTACGGGCCTCGGGCTTAAACTTTCATCAATCATTATCGGATATGCGGGGGGCAACTTGCTGGTCACTGCGATCTTCGCGGCACTTCTTCTCTGGGTCATCGGACTTGCCGTCCCGATCACCGCGACGTACATCATTGCAGCGGTGATCGTCGCCCCGGCCTTCACACAACTTGGCGTCCCTGAGTACGCCGCCCACATGTTTATCTTCTATTATGCCCTTCTCTCAGAGGTGTCCCCGCCCACGGCGCTATCCCCATTCGCTGCAGCGGCCATAACCGGAGGAGACCCGTATAAGACAACCTTCATGGCATGGAAGTACGCTATTACCGCCTTCCTGCTCCCTTTTGTTTTCACCGTTCTCCCTGCAGGAAGGGCAATACTACTTCACTTTGAGGGAATTGGAGTTGCGGCGGGTGTCTGGACGATCCTGGCATCATTCCTCGGCATCGGTATGCTTGCCTCCGGCTGTGCGGGCTGGCTCCTCAAGAGGTCGTCATGGCCTGAACGGGTCGTTATCATTATTGGAGCTCTCGCCTTCGTGTATCCTCACAGGGCCGGGGATGTCGCGGGTTTTGTCTGTCTCTTCCTTGTCATTCTCATGCAGAAAATGAGAAAGGATAAAGTAACTCAAACTCAGACTGCTGTCTGATAACACCAGGCCTCTTCCCGGCTATCCTGCACAGGAAGAAGCCTCCACCAGGAAAACAAAAAAGGCCAGCTTTTCAGCTGGCCTTTTTCATATCACTATTTTCTTCTTCTACGCAGTTGTCTTTTCCATGGCGATGATGGCGGCGCCGAGCGAACCAACGATCTGCGGCTCAACATAAATCTTGAGCTGTGTGCCGAGCGCTGCTTCCAGGGCTTTTACCACACCAATGTTCTTGGCTACTCCACCCGCCATAATGACGTCGTTCTGAATACCGCCGAGCCTGTTGATGAGCCCCATGGTCCTGTCGGCGATCGCCTTGTGGATACCATACAGGATATCATCAAGTTCCTCACCTTCACTCACGAGGGATATCACCTCGGACTCAGCAAATACGGTACAAATACTGCTGATCGTTAATTCCTTCTTGTGCCTCAGCGAAAGATCACCGATCCTGTCGAGTTCTACGTTGAGTGCCTTTGCCATGACCTCAATGAATCTTCCGGTCCCGGCGGCACATTTATCGTTCATTTCAAACTCAACAACGCGGCCTTTCTCATCTATTCTTATCACTTTCGTATCCTGACCGCCGATATCGATGATCGTTCTGGCCTGCGGAAAAAGGTGGTTGACGCCTTTTGCAAGACAGGTTATTTCCGTTACAGCCTGCTTGGCGAAAACAGCTCTTTTTCTGCCGCAGCCGGTAGCTACAATATAGGAAACATCTGAAGGGCTTTTACCTGGATAGGCCAGCACTTTTTCCAGTGCCATCTCAGCCGTCTTCTTGGAATCCGCACCTGTTTGAAGGATGGTATACCCCAATATCCCTTTATCCTTATCGAGAAGCAGAGCTTCAGTTGTAATCGAACCTATATCTATCCCGGCAACTAACATAAGCTTCTCCCCCTTTTTTGTCAGCTATTCCAGAGTTGCAATAACCGTATCTGCCTCAACTTCCTGACCGGCCTCAACAAGGATTTCCTTTATGGTTCCGGCCGCCGGCGATACGATCGGCATTTCCATCTTCATTGCTTCGAGGATTGCAACCTGATCGTCCTCTCCTACTTTGTCGCCAACTTTGACATCAACTTTTACGATCTTTCCAACCATCGGGCATGTAATTTCTGTAGCCATGTACTACCTCCTTCAAGATTGACTGATTCTATTATTTTCTGTATCCAAGTGCAAACTGCGCAATGATCATTTTCTGAACGTTTGACGTTCCCTCGACTATCTGATAGGACTTCGCGTCTCTGAGGTATCTCTCGACAGGGTATTCGGAGGAGAAACCATAGGAGCCGAAAATCTTTACGGCTTCGGAAGCGCAGAAGTTTGCTGACTCACCGGCGTAGTATTTTGCCATTGAGGTCTCGAGGGTGTTGTTCATGCCCTGGTCCTTCTGCCATGCACATCTCAGAACGAGAAGTTTTGATGCTTCGTGCTCCACGGACATTCTGCCGATCTGTTCCTGAACCATCTGGAACTGACCTATCGGCTGCCCGAACTGCTCTCTTTCATTTGCATACTTGCATGCTTCTTCGATACAGCTCTGGGCCACACCGACCGCCCTTGAAGCTGAGCTCAATCTCGTGAAATTGAGCATCGTCATACAAATTGCAAAACCCTGGCCGAGCTTCCCGACGAGGGCGCTCTTGGGGATCTTCGCTTCTTCGAAGAAAATCTCGCCAGTCGGGGCGCAGTGGAGTCCGAGCTTCGTGGTGATTGCCCTCTGAGTGATGCCGGGGGTCTTGAAATCAACGAAGAACGCTGACATGCCTTTGTGTTTTGCCGCCTTGTCGGTCATCGCGTAAACAATACCGCAATCGCAGTAAGGAACACCGGATATCCATGTCTTTGAGCCGTTGAGGATATAACCGTCATCCACTTCCGTTGCAGTCGTTTTCATGCTGGCGACGTCTGACCCTGAATTCGGTTCGGTGATCGCAAAACAGCTGCCGCTTGTTCCGGCGATCATGCCCGGCAGGTACTGTTCTTTCAACTCTTCGCTGGCATACTTGAGAAGGGCGTTCTGCGGACCGTTCATCTGAAGGTTGAAGGGAAGTCCCCAGGACGGGCTGATTCTGGCCACTTCCATCGCCATGAGGGTGGCTGCCATGTTGCCCTCTTCCAGTCCCAGTCCACCGAACTTTTCGGGTGCCAAGCAGGCAAACATACCCTGTTCGCCCATCTTCTTCATAACCTCAGGACGATACTTGTGCTCTTTCTCATCTTCTTCCATCGTCGGTTTGATATTTTTTACAGCAAAATCGTAGGCCATTTTACGCATTGATTCGAGTTCATCGGAAATCTTGAAATCCATATTTTACTCTCCTTTCTTTGACGGTATTATGATGCAATATTGTGAAACAATTAGCAAACCTATCTTAGCAAAAGCACTTTTCGCCTGTCAAGCTAATTCTGATAAATGCAATAAACGTTTACCAATGATTTACGGCGGTTAACGAGGGATCCCCCCGTTCTTCCCCGAGACACCATTTTCACTCAAATCCCGGTGAGAATCCTTGCATAAGTC
>DIFE01000127.1 GCA_002418985.1 Deltaproteobacteria bacterium UBA5756 | reverse complement strand
CGGGATGACGTATAGAGAAGGTCTTGATATGCAGGACAGCATAAGAGAGAATGAATGACTGCCGGATAAGGCAACCTGGTTTAGAAGTGCGGGATTTACCTGTCCTGAATCATTGTTTTATAAGGAACGCATTTTGGGAAACGGATTATCCTGGACAGCAGTGGGTTATAGGTGATGGGGAAAAGATGGTCTTTCCTATTACCTATTACCCGTCATTTCTTAAAGAGCTTCTTTAGTCCTTCCCCGATGCCCTGTATGCCTTCACCGACTTTTTTGGTGCCTTCCGCACCGACGCCAAAGACCGATTCTCCAATGTCCTTTACCGACAGGCCCAGCTTCTCGGCGATGCCGAAGGAGAGCCTGCTCACAAAGTCTTCCGTGATGTTGAATTTGGGATTGTCGAGATCTCCGGCGATGACAAAATCAACGGGAAGCTGATCGCCGCTCTTCTTCAGGAAGGCGGCCACAAGGTTGATCGGCACCCCCATGAACCTGTCGCCCATACCGGACCCGCTCGCAAATTCAAGGCCTCTGATAACCGCCCTGCCGGGTGCATGGATACTTCGGGATACGACCCTGGCGCGGACATCGATATCAATGAGCCCTTTCTTGATATCAACGCTACCGCGTCGACGATAATAATGTTTGAAATGTGTAATATCAAGACCTCTCACCTGCGTTGCGGATTCCATGTCCCTGCTCGCGAGCTTGATCGTACCCTCGCTTTTTACGCTTGCGGTACCCCCGCTTGCAGGAACTGACGCCCTCAGTGTGTACCGGGTGGAATCATTGGTAAAAGGCATTGACAGGTCACGGATCTCCATATTAATGTCGCGCACCCTGGTCATAACCGGAACCTCCGGGGATTTGCGGTCCAGGTAGTCGACCGACCCGTTGACGACAACGATCTTCTTGAATACCGCGGGAGGTGTTACCACACGGTCCGTCCCTTTTTTCTGCTTGTCCGCTGTTGTTCCCATCGAAGGGAAAACGGGGCTTGCTAGGCCGCCTTTTTTGTCCACTTCAACATACATGTAAGGCCTTTCTATGAGAACGCTCGAAAATATGTACTTTTGCCGAAGAAGGCCCATGAAGTCGGCCTTGACCACGAGTCCCTCAACTTTTACGATCTCTTTCCCGGCCTTGTCCTTCATTACTATGTTCTCTGCGCGGACACTGCCCCATTTCAGTTCTATGCGCTCTATGGAGAAATCCCTACCCAGGGCCTTTTCAATGCCGCTTTTGGCTATGATATTGGCATATTTCACGAGAAAAAGGACAAAAACCAGGAGAAAACAGGCAACAGCAGCAGAGGAGACGAGAATAATCTTTCGATCCCGAACCGTCATCATTCCATCCTGTCAGGAAGTATTTTATACTAGTATACAAGACAAGGTGCGGGAATGAAAGGCTTCGAAGCCGCATGATCGTCAAAAAGCGACCTGTCGGGTGAGGCAGTCTTTCCGGTGGTGCCCTCGTAAAGGGCTTTTTTCCCGTTTGTCGCACCTGAAAGAAGATAAGGAGGTTGCCTGTGTCCGTTTTGTTAGAATTCGCCATGTTTCCCACAGATAAGGGCGTCAGCGTCAGCGCATACGTCTCGAGACTCCTCAGGGTCATCGACGAAGGCACGTCCCGGTACCGCCTCACCCCAATGGGCACGGTGGTAGAGGTCGATACCATGGACGATGCCCTGTCCATCATCAAGAAATGCTACGAGCAACTGGAACCGGACTGCGGCCGTATCTATTCCACGGTCAAATTCGACATCCGCAAAGGAGCCTCAGACAGGCTGGAAGGCAAAATAGCCTCCGTGGAAGAGAAGGTGGGAAAGAAACTGAAAACCTGAAAAACAAAACCCGAAACCGCCTCTACTTCATTTGGAGCGCCTGAACGCGGGCCCTCGCCAGCTTGCCCGCTTCGCTGTTCGGAGATACCTGCAGCTGCATTCCGTACTGATTGTATGCCGATTGGTAGTCGCCAACCTGTTCGTAACACTGACCCAGGACAGCGTGGATTCTCGGATGCTTCGGAACGGCGTCCGAGAAAGGCTTCAGATAGATGAGGGCATATTTGTAGTAGCCGGTTTTGTAATAGCTCATGCCCGCAAAATAGTTTGATGCGGGGTCCTGGGGAAAAAGTTTGAGACTCCTGTGCAGGTACTGAACGCTTTCTGCATATCTGTTCCCTGCATACTTGATGGCACCCATCCCGAGGAGCGCGGGCTGGTAATTGCCGTCTATGCTCAGGGCCTTTGTAAAGTAGCGTTCCGCCTCGGGAAGATTGTTCTGTTTGATGAGAATATTCCCATAGAGGGCATAGAAGGGAGCCTGTCCGGGATCCTGAGCTATGGCCTGCCCGATGTACGTCATGGCTTCCCGGGTGTTGTTCTTCTCCAGGGAACGGGCGGCCCTGTCGTAATAATTGAGATAGATCGTGTTGGTGCGCCGGATGTTCGCCACGGCCCCGTGGAAACGCTGTCTGGCGGTACCGTCACCGGAGATCACCGCTCGGGGCGTTTCGTCGATGATCTTCTGTATCTCCTCGAGGCGGATCGAGGTCCTGGGATGGGAAGCGAGAAGTTCGCTGAAAAAGTTGCTTTCCTGCTTGCTTTGACCGATCGACCGTGCGTACTGGTCAGACGCTTTCTCGAGGTTCCTGTGGGCGCTAAGGGCCCCCCTCGGGTCGTAACCGAGGATTGTCATATAGGACACGCCGAGCCTGTCCGCCTCCAGTTCATCGCTTCTGCTGAACCTGGCAAGGATGAGCCCGGCGCCTGCCGACCCGAGAGTAAGGGCCGCATCCGAATATTCCGAGTCGGACATGGCAATCGCGACACCGGCGAGGAGAAATTGTCCGACCATGCCGTAGGTCATCTGTTTCGCCGAATGGCGGGCTGAAACGTGACCTATCTCGTGGCCCATGACATAGACGAACTCCGCCTCGTTGTCGATCGCCGATAGAAGTCCCCGCGTTATCACTACGTGTCCCGGTATGGCCCATGCATTGGGGACTGAGGAATTCTGAACGGCGAAATCCACGGGAAGGTTGGGCCTGTGCGACACCCGGTGAATATTCGTGACAACACTCGTCAGATACGACTTCAGTGCAGGGTCTCTATACTCGCCTCCCCCACCCTCTCCGCTCCAGAGGGCATTGGGGTAAAGCTCCCTGCCAAGCTGTATCTCCTGACTTTCGGAAACCAGCATCAATTCCTGCTGGCCCGTAACGGGATTGATGGCACAACCGCTTCCGGCAATCAAAAGAACGCTCATTAAGATAAAATACAAAAAGCCTTTGACGTATGATGTGCGTGTCACAACAACACTCCTTTCGTGGATAATGTCTTTAATTTTCCCGTTCCCGGCAGTCCTTTGTCAAGTAAAGGAAATATCTTGACAGCCCGACACCGGGAAAGCGTAAAATAAAACAACTGCATATAAGGGAGGTACGATGCACGGCAGCGTTATCAACATGCGCACCGGCGTGATCAATCCATCGAAGGTCATCGCTGTGGGACTCAACTACCGGGACCATGCCAGGGAACTGAATATGGAACTGCCCGAATACCCGCTCATCTTCATGAAACCATCCACGTCGGTGATCGGAGACGGGGATGAAATCGTCTTTCCTGTCCAGATAAAGGAACTCCATTATGAAGGAGAACTCGCCATTGTCATCGGAACGCGGGCAAGGAATGTCCCTGTCGGGGAAGCGGACGATTTTATCGCCGGTTTTACCTGCGCCAATGACGTCACCGCGAGGGACCTGCAGCGAATGGACGGCCAGTGGACGAGGGCGAAATCCTTCGATACCTTCTGTCCCCTTGGGCCCCGCGTTGCGAAAGGCATAGATCCAACCGCCCTGGCGATCGCCACCCGGGTCAACGGCCAGGTGCGGCAGCATTCGACGACGGCCAACATGATATTCAATGTCTGGGATCTGGTTTCGTTCATCTCGGGAATCATGACCCTGCTGCCCGGAGATGTCATAATTACAGGGACTCCTCCAGGCGTGGGCGCTCTTCTTCCCGGCGACACGGTGGAGGTCGAGATCGAAGGCATCGGGATCCTGAAAAATACGGTCACGGCCGCGATGCCGTGAATACTCTGACCGCCGGACAGCCTGCCTGCCGGGGTTTAATATCAAGGAGCTGTTATGGACAACATCACATTCGACGATTTTATCAAGATCGATCTGAGAGTTGCGGAAATCAAGGCCTGCGAAGACATCGAAGGGGCGGACAAGCTCTATAAACTGACCATCGATATCGGCGAAGAGCGTCTCATCGCCGCGGGCATCAAACAGTACTACACTAAGGAAGAGCTTATAGGAAAAAAGATAGCCGTCGTAGCCAACCTCGAGCCGCGCAAACTCAGGGGCATCATGTCCCACGGGATGCTGCTGGCCGCTTCAAACGAGGACAAATCCTCCGTAGTGCTGCTGACACTTGACAAAGACCTACCAAACGGCAGCAAGATCTCTTAAGGGATGACCCAGCACATCTTCCTTCTTCTCGCAGGTCTCGCCCTCTTTCTCCTGGGCATGCTTAAATTGAGCGAGCAGATGCAGCGGGTCTTCAGTTCCCGGATCCGGGAGTATATTCGTTTTTCCGTCAAGAAGCCCCTTTTCGGGCTTATCATGGGGCTTTTCACGACCATTCTGTTCCAGAGCAGTTCGGCGACGACACTGCTCACCATGGGGCTCGTCAGCGCGGGCCTCGTCAGCTTCTATCATTCACTGGGCATCATCCTCGGCGCCGACATCGGGACAACGCTGACGATACAGCTTGTTGTCTGGAAGGTAACGGACATCTCGCCCCTCTTCCTGCTGGGCGGGATCATCCTTTACTTTGTCGGCAAAGGCCGTCTAAAGGTCATCGGTGAGGCTCTCCTCTATTTCGGCACCATATTCTATGGGCTGAGCCTCGTCGGAGAAGCCGCGACCCCGCTCAGGAACAGTCCCCTGTTCACCCGGTATTTCCTTTCGACGCAAAACCCCTTAACAGGTGTTTTCATCGGTCTTGTCTTCACGGCGATCGTCCAGGCATCGGCAATCCCCATCAGCATGCTCGTCATGCTCAGCCTGCAGGGGCTTATCTCCATCGACAACGCCATCCCCATCGTAATCGGGGCCAACATCGGCACCGCGACCACCGCCCTGATCGGAAGCATAGCCAGCGATCTGAACGGCAGGAGGACGGCAATTGCGCACCTTATCTTTAAATGTTCGGGCGCATTGGTCTCAATGGTCTTTCTCGTCCCGTTCATCGGGGTACTGAAGGCCGCATCGCAGAATACCGCCCAGCAGATCGCGCTTGGCCATTTCCTGTTCAATTTCATCACCGTAGCAATTTTTATCTTTATGCTCGTTCCTTTTTCCAACGCCATCCGCAGGATCCTCCCCGGGGAGGAGGCTATCCTCCCTCTCTGGCCGGAGTACCTGGACACAAAGCGTCTCGGTGACCCCGACCGGGCCCTTGCCTGCGTCAGGAATGAATTGAACAGGCAGATCGCGCTCGCGCAGAAAATGCTTGGGGAAGCTCTCGATCTCTTCGTTAAATACAGGGACAACAAGCTGCAAAACATTATGTATATGGAGCTTGTCATGGACAATCTCCAGGCGGAGATCACCAAATACCTCTGGGGCATCTCCTGCGCGACCCTTTCGCAGCAACTCACAAAACAACTCTTTGCCTTCTCCTCCTTTGCCTACGACATCGAACGCATGGGTGACCGATCGGTCAATCTCGCCGAACTGGCCGAGCAAAAATTCAAACGCAAGGCCCATTTCACCCCCGCGGCCAACGTCGAACTTCGGGATATCGGGATGCTCGTACTGGAAAACCTTGCTGACGCCGTGGCACTCATCGAAAAGAAGGACGTAGCCCGGATTCGTGTCGTAATCGAACGCGAGCGAAGAATAGACGTAAAGATCAAGAAGGCAATCGAAAACCACCTCGACCGGTTCTATAAGAAACTCTGCGTGGCGGAGGCCGGCCCCATATACGTGGACGTGCTCGTCAACCTGGAGCGCATATCAGACCACTGCCGCCTCATCGCCCGGCTCACCAATGAATTGGAAGAGGATGGGTCATAGGTTCCGGCTCACTGCTGTCCAGGATAATCCGTTTCCCAAGATGCGTTCCTTATAAAACAATGATTCAGGACAGGTAAATCCCGCACTTCTAAACCAGGTTGCCTTATCCGGCAGTCGTTGATTCTCTCTTATGCT
>DIFE01000089.1 GCA_002418985.1 Deltaproteobacteria bacterium UBA5756 | reverse complement strand
CATTACAAGTGTGACGTGACACTAGCTATAAGCGGCTCGGCCCGTAAAGGGCACCACCGGTGTCACGACTTTCTCTCCGTGCAATTAATCTGATTAGATTCATCCAGTTACAATCTGATTCCACCACTTGACAAAAAATCGGTCAGTGAACAAATTAATTTCATAACGATTACATTACATTGCAAGGAGGTTGATGATTATGTTGTGGACAGATGGTTTCGGCATGTTTGGCAGAGGCCTTGACCCCTGGTCAGAGTTTCAGCGGATCGAAAATGAGATGAATCGAGTCTTATCAAGGTTTGTGTCGCCGTCGACGGGCGATTTTCCGGCCGTCAACATCTGGACTGATGGCGAAGAGACCCTGGTAACGACGGAAATTCCGGGTATCGATGCCGGTACGATAGACATCTCGGTCACCGGCAAGACCCTCATCCTCAAGGGCGCAAGGGAACCGGAACAATTGGATGAAGGTAATTCCTACCACCGGCGGGAGCGCTGGTACGGACAGTTTACCAAGGCTATCGAGTTGCCGTTTACGATCAACGCGGAAAAAGTAGGTGCTCGCTTCGCTAATGGGATCCTTACCATCACGCTGCCGCGGTCCGAAGCGGAAAAGCCGAAAAAGATCACGATCAAATCTGCGTGAGGAGGTTGAATATGGCCGATAAGTCAAAGGAAATGCAGAAAAAAGAGATCGAACAGACCGATCTCGTGGAACGCACACGGGCAACGAAAATATATAACCCGGATGTTGACATCATCGAAGGGAAGGACCGGATAGTAGTGATAGCGGATATGCCCGGGGTTAACGAGAAGTCTGTTGAGGTTACTCTCGAGGATAATGTCCTGACCATTTATGGCAGGGTTGACTGGGATGTGCCGGAAAGGATGAAGCTTACCCATGCGGAATACGGAATTGGCGACTACCAGAGGATCTTCACTATATCCGGCGAGATCAACAGGGAAAAGATTCAGGCAAACGTGAAGGACGGCGTTCTCAGGTTGGTCATGCCAAAAAACAATACACCGGAGATGAAGAAGATCGCCGTAAAGGCGGGATGAAGTCGATAGGCTGATTGAATATGGAGGTATGGATATGACGACAAGAAGAATTACACCGCAAATAAAGAAGACGAAAGATATTGCCCGGCTTCCGGAGGTGAATCCCCTTCTGTCGTTGCGCAACGACATAGATAGGATATTCGAGACTTTTCTCAGGGGATTCGATCCAGGCCTTCCGGTAATGGCAGCATCGATGTTTTATCCCGGCATTGATGTTGCCGACAGCGGCAAAGAGATAAAGGTGACTGTCGAGCTGCCAGGCATGGATGAAAAAGACATCGATGTGGCGCTCACAAGGGACTCGCTTACGATCCGGGGCGAAAAGAAGGACGAAACAATAGAAGAAGGCGGCAGCTACCATCGAATGGAGCGCGTCTACGGGTTCTTCAACAGATCTATCCCGCTTCCCGTTGAGGTGAATGTCGATGGCGCCAGAGCGAGTTACAAGAAAGGTGTTCTCTCCATCGTTATCCCCAAGACGGAAAAGGCCCTCAAGGAGGCGAAAAAGATAGCGATTAAGGGGGAATGAAGCAAGCAGCGATTGGGAATTTGGCATAAAAAGAGACAGGGGCCGAAGCTCCTGTCTCTTTTTATGTACAGCTGATCCGGGCGCTTGACTCCCGGAAATTTTTCACACCTTTATTGCGCCATGGGGGCACATTTCCTGGCAGCAATAGCATCTGATGCACTTAGTATAGTCGAAAGCCATTGTATCGTTCTGCAAATGTATGGCGCCGGCGGGACAGACGGTACCGCACACGCCGCAAAGCTGGCATGTCCTGCGGGAGATCCTGGGCTTCTTCAGGAAGATATTCCGGAGGAGTTTCTTGACCGGCGCCGGGAGACTCCAATCGGTGTCGCAGGCTTGAGGCATGGGGAATGTAACGGGGGAGGGGATGCCGACATCGATGACCTCGTAGCGGTCCAGAAAGCCATAACGTCTGGCACAGGATGTAACGGGAAGAGTTGCCCGGGGACACAGGTGTCCCTCCACAAAGGCATCGAGAGCGAAGGCACTGGGGGAAAGGGCGAGCATACCGCACATGACCGGGGTGCCGTTCGATGGTCCGTCACCGCACATCCCGAGAACACCGTCGAGAACGGTCACTGCCGGGGAAACGATACGATGAATGTCTACAATAATCGAGGCGAAAAGGTCTCTGTCTCTGCCGGCCCGAAGGTGCCATCGTCCCTTGGCGAACCCGCGTATGAATCCAAAGGTGTTCTTGGCCCCAAGGGTCAAGCCCATCATGCCATGTGTCTTCAGCTTAGGGACGTTGATGACGAGGTCATATCGGGCCGGGTCCTCACCGAAAAGGAATTCCTTGTAGGGAGATACACCGTCGGCACGTTTGACGATTTCCTCCGTGAACGGGGTTATGCGCACGCCCAGACTGGCGAGCATCTCCAGGTAGCCCCCGTTCTTCAGGACACGTTCCAGGGATTCGTATCCGGGACTGTCTCCCAGGAAGATGGTGCACGAGCTGTCTTTCAGGAGTTCAATAAGGGCCTTCAGAAAAATGGGATGGGTCGTAACGGCCTTTTCGGGGGCCTTGCCGGTCAAAAGGTTCGGTTTGATAAGAACCGATCGTCCTGCGACTTCAAGACCGATCCGGTGAAAACCCTCTTCGAAAAAATACTTTAGCGCGTTCGTATCATAGGAGTCACTTCCTCCCGCTATCACCTTTTGCAATTGGTTTCTCCCGGGAGAAATTGACCTCAAGGAACGTGATACAGAAATCCCCTTCACGTACCTTCCAACAGATCCTGTTTTCGGTATCGTTCAGGTAATAATAAACGGTATAGTCCTGACGCTGTCTCACTGCGGCGCGCCCTTGGGATTCAAGGGGTCCCTTAAGCGTCAGGTCTTCGATGATATCGTTAATGCGTATGCGGAAAAGCCGGTAAAAGTCATTTTCGTCGGTAAGCTCTTCGTCGTCCATTCGCATGGAAAAATGATCATCAGACCTGTCCACGGAGAGGATGGTGTTGCCGAACGGCCCGTAGACCTCGAGGAAAAGCCTGTTAGGATAGGAGACCTTTAGAGACATGTCTCCGTTGTATTTCTCTGTCTTGAGTTGGACGTCGATCTCGCACATGGCCTCGAGGTTGTCGAACTGCGCGGGCCAGGAGATAGACACGGGTTTTCTGGCCATATGTGAACATCCAAGAAACAGGAAGGGCAGAGCGACAAGAAGGAGAACCGCCTTTTTCATCATTTCTTCTCTTTGATCATTTTGAGCTTCTGTTCGATGGAATTCTTCCTGGAGGGATCCTTTTCGAGGGTTACCGACTTTTCGTAATGGAGGAGGGCGTTGTTGAAATCCTTCAGGGCCGAGTAAACATCGCCCAGATGTTCATGGATGGTAGGGTCCTCGGGCATGAGGCTGCTGGCCTTTTGTATTTCCTGAAGAGCGGCGTTGTAATCACCTTTCTTGTAAAAGACCCAACCGAGGCTGTCGATAATGTATCCGTCATCGGGACGCTTGGCCAGTGCCTTTCTGATCATAGTCTCTGCTTCGTCGAGGCGGATGCCCTTCTCCGCCAGGGAATAACCGACGAAGTTGAGGGCGTTGGGGTACTCTGGATCAACTACGAGGACGTCTTGCATGATGGCAAGCGCCTTGCCTTGCTCGCCCTTTCTTTCATGGAGCATGCCAATCTGGTAAAGAACCTCCAGGTTGTTGGGCTCGATCTTCCGGGCCTCTTCAAGGGCGGCGATACCGCCGGCATAATCGTTCTTTTCCTCGTACAGCATGGAAAGGAGGATGTAGAGGTCCGGTTTCTTCTCTATCTCAGGCAGGTATCCGGATATAGTCTTGATCCCCTCGTCAACCGTTCCCGACTTGATATAGATCATGGTCATCTGCTTGAGCGCGGTGAGAAATTCTTCCGATTTCGGATCGATCTTGTTGAGCTCTTCAAGAGCTTTCCGGACATCTCCCTTTTCGCGCCACGACATCGCCAGGTATATCCTGACGGTGTAGTTGTCGGGCTTGCTGGCCAGAACGAGGTTAAACTCCTTGATGGCATCGTCATAGCGGCCTTTTTCATAATGGAGAAGGCCGATGCGGATTCTCAGCGACAGGTCATTCTGATCCAGGTCGGATAATTCTTCGAACTTGCCTATCGCCTTGTCGTATTCCTTCTGTCGTATGAAAATGGTGGCAAGCCTGGAACGTGCTTTCTTATCATTGGGATCCAGGGCGATCACGGTCTGATAAAGCTCAACGGCTTTCGGCAGATCGCTCTCGATTTCGTAGATCGTTGCAAGATCAAGAAGGGCGGGGGTAAAATTCGGCTTGATTTCCAAGGCCCTGGTCAGATATGTCTTGGCCCTGTCAAAGTTCCTTGCTTCTCCGTGAAGCCGACCGATATAGTAAAGGGCGATAATGTTATCATCATCGTAGGCCAGTACTTTCTCGTACACGGATATGGCGTCATCATATTTCTTCTCCCCGATGTAGACGCTCCCGAGGTACATGTAGGCCTCGGTGTCCTCGGGATTGAGTTCTATAACCTTCTCATAGAGCGCCTTTGCCTTGTATGTAACGCCTCTTGACGCATGGATCCCTGCGAGGAACATAAGGGCGATCCGGTTTTTCGGGTTCAAGGCTATTGCCGAATTGAGGAATTCTTCCGCCCTTGCGATGTCGCCCTTTTTAATGTAGAGCGAAGCGAGTGAGGTTCTGATTTCGGAGGAGCCCGGATTGTCCTTCAAAGCCCTGCCGTAATATTCCATGGCAACGCTATAGCTTCCTCGGGTCTCACTCAAATATCCCCTGAGGTAGAAGTACACTGAATTGGAAGAGTCGGCGCCGTGAAGCTGTGTGAAAGAGAGAAGAAGGAGTGAAATCACTAATACTGGTAGTTTCATTACCTTGCATAATAACACAGAATTCTCGGGAAATCTAATCATAGGATGGCATGGACGGCCTATTTTATGAGCCAGCCTATGCGCGACCATCGAACGTATTGAAGCGCGTTCATCGCGTTACTGTCCCATGAAAAATAGATGATCAACGCCTTGCCGACGAGGTGCTGTTTTTGCACAAAACCCCAGTAGCGGCTGTCGAGGCTGTTGTCACGATTGTCGCCCATCACAAAATAACTGTCCTTCGGCACCGTTATGGGAGGAATATTGTCCTTGTCGATGAAGGGCAGCAGGCCGCGGGAGGTGAAGCTGTCGGGTCTGAAGTTCCCCCAGGTATCGCTTATTTTCTTTCCGTTGATGAATATGGCCTTGTTTTTGATCTCCACCGATTCTCCCTCGGTGGCTATGACGCGTTTTATATAGTCTTTGCTCGGGTCTTCGGGGTAGCGAAAAACGATAATATCCCCCCGCTGTGGCTTTCCGGTGGAGAAAAGAACGGTGTCGACAAAGGGCATCTTGATGACGTAGCTCATCCTGTTGACGAGCAGATGGTCACCGACGAGCAGTGTCGGCTCCATGGACCCCGAAGGAATTTTATACGCCTGAATGACGAAACTCCTCACAACAAGTGCTATGAGGGCGGCAATCACGATGGATTCAATATATTCCCTGGTTTTACTCTTTCTTCTCTCCATTAATACTCCTTTACATGTTCCCGGAGCCGCCGGGGTGGACGGACGCGCCAGGCGGTTGGTTTTACATCTTTTCCGGAGCCGAGACTCCGACAAGATCGAGGCCGTCCCTGATCACGTCGCGAAGTGCGGACAACAACAGAAGGCGGGCGCGGGTGAGCCCCATGTCGTTGCCCAGCACCCTCGTCCTGTTGTAGTAACTGTGAAAACGGCCGACGATTTCGATGAGGTAGAATGTGACGCGATGAGGCTCAAGACTTCTTGCACTGCCGTCGAGGACGCTGTGGTATCGCGTTATCCATCGTATCAGGTCCAGTTCTTCCTTGAGGGTCAGAAGGGTGCAGTCGGCATCGGAGATATTGTCCGTATCAACTCCGGCTTCGCGTGCATTGCGGAAGATGCTTTCTATTCTTGCGTGTGCATACTGCACATAATAGACGGGGTTTTCATTGGATGTCTTCTTCGCGAGATCGAGATCGAACTCAAGATGGGCATCACTCTTGCGCATGAGAAAGAAGAATCGGCAGGCATCGCGGCCGACCTCGTCCATGACCTCCCGCAACGTCGTGAATTCACCCGAACGAGTCGACATGCCCACGGGCTTGCCATCCTTGATGAGGGTGACGAACTGGATGAGGAGAAATCGGAGATCTTCCTTGTTTCTGCCCAGTGCCTGAACGGAGGCGCTCAACCGCGGTATATAGCCGTGATGATCGGAACCCCATATATCGACGAGCACATCGAAAGAACGTTTAAATTTGTCGAGATGATAGGCGATATCCGATGTGAAATAGGTGTTTTCTCCATCAGACTTGATAAGGACCCTGTCTTCGTCCTTTTCGTAGAGGCCCGTCTTGAACCACAGAGCACCGTCTTTTTCATAGGCAATCTCACGGTCCTTGAGGATCTGCAGCGTCTCCTCGACGATACCCGAGGCATAGAGCGAGGACTCAAGAAAGAAATTATCGAAATTCACACCGAATTCACCGAGATCGTTCTTGATCCCATCCATTATGAAGGAGCTTGCATAGCCCGCGAGAAAGCTGATCGCCTCCTCGTCCCCGGGCGGCACGGGCACTCCCTCGTCGATGACCCTTTGCGCGAGGTCGCGGACATAGTCGCCCTGGTAAAGGTCGGGGGGGTATTCCACTGCCTCGCCCCTGAGCTCCTTGAGCCTCAAAAAGGTGGATCGGCCCAGTGTCTTGATCTGCCGGCCCGCATCATTGATGTAGTATTCTTTTGCGACTGTGTGACCCGTTCTTTCAAGCAGGTTGGAGAGGACGTCTCCGACAGCCGCGCCTCTGCCGTGGCCGATGTGTAGAGGGCCGGTAGGGTTAGCGCTGACGAATTCAATGAGGACCTTTTTACCTCCTCCTGCATTGGGATAGAGACTTTTGATCCCCACGGAGGCCGTATCTTTGAGGAGTTGCTGCCACAGGCTGTCTTTGAGCGAAAAGTTGATGAAACCAGCTCCCGCAACGGTAATGGATTCGCAATATTCGCTGCCTTTCATCCCTTCGACGAGCATGGCGGCGATATCCAGGGGTCTTTTTCTCAGCTGAGGGGCCAGGATGAAGGCGATGTTCGTGGAATAATCACCGAACCCCTCCTCGCGGGGCGTCTCGATGATGTAGTTCAGCCGTATGTCATCGGGCAGGGAACCTGATTTGCGTGCATCCTCTACAACTTTACTGATTATCTTTGCCGCTATGGGTCTGAGCATCCGCTTTGTCCTTATTGATCTGAAGGTCCTTCGTGAAGTCAGGGCATCGCAGGGATACTTCTTTTCCATGAAGGTACTTCTTTTTACATTCTTCGCGCCAGGCACAGACCACGCAAAGGGTGGGTTCGTCGCTCACAGGTTCTCCCCGAGAATTTCCCCGTATAATCCGGGTTTTATTTCCTTCAGGATCGGCCATTCCCGGCGGATGAGTTTCAGCCGGTCGATGTCGACGTCGGCGAGAAGCACTGTATCGGCGCGGCCCGTGGGTCCACCGATAAGCTCTCCTTCGGGATTGACGCAGAAGCTCATGCCGTAAAAATCCTGTGTCTCCTCGCTGCCGGCCCTGTTGACGCGCATGACGTAGACTCCGTTCGTTATCGCGTTGGAGGAGATAACGGTTTGCCAGATGTGCTGAGACTTGAATGCGCATGAGGTCGGGGCAAAGACGATATCGGCCCCTTTGAGGGTCAGGATCCGTGTCCCTTGCTGGAAGAAGTTGTCCCACGACATCTGTATCCCGAACGTGCCATGGCTAGTATCGAAGACGGGCAAGCCGGTATTGCCTTGCGTGAAATAGAACTTTTCCTCCCATAGCGGAATATCGGTAACGTTAAGTTTCCGGTAAATCCCCAGCGTCCTGTCTCCCTCTATGACGACCGCTGAATTATAGTAAGAGTCTTCGGCTTTTTCGAAGATGGGGAGGATGATCACCGCATCGGTTCCCTTGAGTTGTGACTTGAAGAACCGGACGGTCTCGCCGTCTGCGTCTTCCGCTAGTTCGAATGCCGCCTCATCGCGATCCCTGGGGAACCAGTACCGGTTGAAAAGCTCCTGAAAGCATATGATCTTTGCTTTTTCACTGAGGGCAACGCTGAGAAGCTTTGCCGCTGTATTGACATTCTTATCCTTGTCCTTGGAACAGGCAAATTGTATTCCAGCTATCTTCATGCACGTTCTTTGACGACCATCCCGTAATCGATGCCCGGAAACCTGTTCATAGATACGGCCTTTTGCGCCGGGCAAAAAATAATACCATAAAACGCCGGGTTTGTGCCGTAAATCTCCTTAATTCCTTTGGAATTGTTTCAATTCACAGAAAACTACCAGATGAAAATAATGCATGTCAAGGAAAAATAAAGGAAAAATAAGCACGTACGGAAAAAGGCGCGTCTTGTCCTTTCTCCGTACGCGAGAGTCACTCAGTAATTTTCTGCCAGGAGTTCGTAATATGCCCGGGGGTGAGCACAGGCAGGACATTCGTCGGGTGCTTCGGGCCCCTCTTGGACGTAACCGCAATTCCTGCAGCGCCACTTTGTCGCAGACGGCCGCTTGAAAACCGCCCCCGTCTGGACATTCCCGAGAAGAGCGATGTAGCGCTTCTCGTGCTCTCTTTCGACCCTTGCTATCTCCCGAAAAACCCCGGCGATCTCCTCAAAACCTTCTTCGTCGGCAACCTTCGCTGCCTCCGGGTAGAGGACTGTGTGTTCCAGATTTTCACCGGCTGCGGCAGCCTTTAAGTTTTCTGCCGTGTTCCCGATGACGCCGGCCGGGTAGGACGCGGTTATTTCAACCTCGCCGCCTTCCAGAAATTTGAAGAACCGTTTTGCATGCTCTTTTTCGTTATCTGCCGTATCGGCAAAGAAGAAAGCTATCTGCTCAAAACCTTCCTTCTTTGCTTGTGATGAAAAATAGTTATACCTCATTCGTGCCTGAGATTCGCCGGCAAAACTTGCCAGGAGATTCTGTTCCGTTCGTGTTCCCTTTACGCTTTTCATTGTCTTCTCCATATCAACTCTTCCACAATCCGTGAACGTTGCAGTATTCCCGTGCCGTAACGGATTCCCCCTTTACGGGAAAAAATGCCTCCGGGGCATCCCCCGGCTTGAGGAACCGCCGGTACACCATACCGTCAACAATCGCCTGGATCCATTCTATATAATGCTTCTCTTCCATGGGGTGGGCAACGCTGCCCACCTTTACTACAATTCCGTCGTCCCTTCGTTCGATCACCGGGACATGCTTCTCCCTGGAAGCATCCACAGTGTTTTCCGTGAGGAGCTTCATCGGTTCATTGCAGCACACGAGAACTCCCTTGCCTTCATGGAGTACTTCGACAATGTTTCCGCAGATTTCACATTTGAATACCTGAAGCCTCTCTGCCATGCCTGCCTCCTTCTTCGATGATTTTGACGTTAAGTCCAAGAAACTGATGGTTTCAGGTTAATACACGCCTATGGTGATGTCAATGCCCCTGGCGCGCACTTTCCGGGCAACGTCCAAAACCTCGTCAAGGAGCATAAAACCACGATCCGGCGCGCGCCTGCCGGTATAATTATCTTTTAACACCGTGGTTTTTATGATAGTTTATCCAAAATGTTTGGTATAGGTCTCCCTGAACTCATCCTTATAATGATTGTAGCGTTGCTGGTGGTAGGACCGAAAAAGTTACCCGAGCTTGCCCGGTCTCTCGGAAAGGCCCTTCATCAAGTCAAGAGCATGACCGACGATGTAAAGCAGACATTCGAAGAAGACCTCGCAAAGGACGATAACCC
Organism: Deltaproteobacteria bacterium UBA5756; assembly: GCA_002418985.1. Lineage (GTDB taxonomy): Bacteria > Desulfobacterota > Syntrophorhabdia > Syntrophorhabdales > Syntrophorhabdaceae > Delta-02. The sequence continues at coordinate 4,895 of DIFE01000089.1, read as the reverse complement.
GGGCCAGGATACAAACGAAGCTTCCGGCGAGGATGAGACTCATGCCACCGAAGCCGAAGTGGAGGCCAGACCCGATGAAACCCACATTCCCGGGGAGGAAAAGCCGGTCGAGGATCAAGCCGTTGCTGAATCTGAGGAAAAGACCGGGTCCGTGGAGAACCCGCCTGATACCTACAGCAATTTAAGGGGGTAACTGCGGAAGCCTGATCGCCCCCTGCGGCGAAAAGGGCGATGTCAGCCGTCTATGGCTAAAAAAACTCAACCAGACGAAAAACAACCCTTTGTCTCACATCTTCAGGAATTGCGGCAGCGGTTAACGTACTGTCTCATTGCCGTCTGCCTGGCTTTTGTCGTTACCTACTTTTTTCGGGAAAGAGTGAACGTTTTTCTCCTTCAGCCTTTCAGGAAAGTGATGCCATCGGGAAGCAGTTTCATCTTTACGGGCGTAACCGAGGCATTTCTCACTTATTTCAAGATCTGGATCCTTACCGCCGTGACGGTCGCTTCACCCATGATTATTTACCAGATGTGGATGTTCGTGGCGCCAGGGCTTTATGAAAAGGAAAGGAGGTATGTATACCCCCTTATTCTGTGGGGCAGCTTCTCCTTTGCCGTGGGCGTATCCTTCTGCTACGGAATTGTCATGCCCTATCTTTACAAGTTCTTTGTGAGCTACGCCTCGGATTTCGTTATTCCCATGCCGGACCTCAAGGGATATGTCAGCCTGACACTGAAGCTGCTCATCGTTTTCGGGTTCCTCTTTGAGCTTCCCCTTGTCGCCTATTTTCTTGCAAAGGCCGGGATTATCAATTACCGTTTCCTTGCAAAGAAACGCAGATATGCGATCCTGGGCGCCTTTGTTCTCAGCGCCATCATTACGCCGCCGGACCCCGTGAGCCAGATAGTTGTGGCGATGCCTCTGTGGGGTCTGTATGAATTGAGCGTGGTCATTGCCCGGTTTTTCGGAAAAAAGGAGACTGCAGATGGACAAGCTTGATATTGTCATACTTGCCGCTGGCAAGGGCGAGCGGATGGTATCCAGAAAACCCAAGGTGATGCACGAGATCATGGGAAAGCCCCTTTTAGGGTACGTTGTAGACAGGGCCCAGAACCTGGATCCTTCGCGGATTATCGTCGTTACGGGCTACAGGCGCGAGTCTGTCGAGGCCTTCCTTCAGGACAAGAGGGTTGTGACGGCGTTTCAGGCCGAACAGAAGGGCACGGCCCATGCCCTGGCCTCGGCGAAGGGGCACCTGGGCGGAAATGACGTCCTTGTCCTTCTCGGTGACGTGCCCCTCATCCAGAGTGATACCCTTCGTGAATTTCTGGCGTTCTGCCGCAGTGCGGAGTCGATAGTATTCCTTACGACAGATGTTGGAGATCCATCCGGTTATGGCAGGGTGCTGATGGACGGTGACAGGATCACCGATATCCGGGAGCATTCCGATGCCAGTGACGAGGAAAGGCGGATCAAAAGGATCAATACGGGTATCTGCTACATTCCCTTCGCCTCATTCGGTCTCATCGATCTCATAGGCGCGGACAACGCAAAAGGCGAGCGCTACCTGACGGATATCTGCAAGGTGGCCGGAAAACAGGGAAAGCATGCAAGGGGTTTCTTTTGTCCCCGGTCCGAAGAGGTCCTGGGCATTAATAATCTGAAAGGCCTCCTTGAGGCGAACGTCGTCATGAGACAGCGAATCAACGAAAGGCACATGAACAAGGGCGTGACCTTTCTCGATACCGCCATCTGGATCGATGACGATGTCACAATAGGCGCCGACACGGTAATCGCACCGAATTGTCACGTTACCGGAACCACGGTCATCGGAGAAATGGTATCCATCGGGCCATCCTCGATCATAAGGAACTGTGTGATCCATGATGACGTAACCATCGAGGGTTTCGTAGTAATGGAGGGGGTCGAGGCAAAGAAAGGAGTTGCAATCGGCCCTTTTTCCAGGCTGAGGGGTGGTACCGTCCTTGAGGCGGGGGTTAGAATAGGCAACTTCGTCGAGGTGAAAAATTCGACGCTTGAAGCCAATTCGCAGGTAAACCATCTTTCCTATATCGGGGATGCCCGGATAGGCAAGAACGTTAACATCGGGGCGGGAACTATTACTTGTAATTATGACGGCGTCAGGAAAAACAGGACGGTCATTGAAGACGGCGTTCTCGTCGGCGCCAATACCGAACTTGTAGCACCTGTAAGGGTGGGGAAGGGCGCCGTTGTGGGTGCCGGATCGACGATTACAGAGGACGTTCCCGATGGTTCTCTCGCCGTATCCAGAACACGGCAAACGAATATTGAAGGCTACAGGAGGAAATAACTGTGTGCGGAATTGTAGGATATCAGGGCAAGGAGGCAACACGGGACATCCTAATCGATGCGCTGAGACGGTTGGAATACAGGGGTTACGATTCAGCCGGCATTGCGATCTGGGATGAGGGGACGATCAAGCTTGCCCGCAGGCAGGGAAAGGTGAGCGAGTTGTGGGATGCGATCCGCGACGAGAGCTTCAACGGATCCATGGGACTTGCCCATACGAGGTGGGCCACCCACGGTGTGCCGTCGGAGCGAAACGCTCACCCGCATAAAGTCGGCGGTGTCACCGTCGTGCACAACGGCATCATAGAAAATTACCTCGAGTTAAAGGAAATCCTGAAAGAGAAGGGGCGGACCTTCGTATCGGATACCGATACCGAAGTGATTCCCCATCTCATAGCGGACTACCTTGATAACGGGGCCACCCTTGAAGAGTCGGTGAGGCTTGCGCTGGGGAGACTCAAAGGCTCCTATGCCATCGGCGTCATCAGGGAAGGTGAAGAGACTCTAATCGCCGCAAAAAAGGAGAGTCCTCTCCTCGTCGGCATAGGCGAAGGTGAATTCATGATCGCCAGTGACGTGCCGGCCATAATCAACAGGACCAACAGGTTTATCTTCCTTGAAGATGACGATATTGTGGTCATGAAGAAGGGTGCCCTGAAAATAACGAACCTTGACGGGGCTGAAGTGGATCGTGAGATCCGCAGTGTCCAGTGGACGGGGGCCATGGCGGAAAAGGGAGGCTTCAGGCATTTCATGCTCAAGGAGATTTTTGAGCAGCCGCGGGCCATATCGGACACGCTCATCGGACGAGTCCAGGAAGAGACGGGAGAGGTCCTCTTTGAAGAGCTGAACCTTCCCGATCTGACGAAAACCAAAAAGATCTGGATGGTCGCCTGCGGTACTTCGTATCACGCCTGTCTCATCGGCAAACACATCTTTGAGGCAAACCTGAGGATACCCGTTGAAACGGACATCGCTTCGGAGTTTCGTTATCGGGATCCGATCCTTGACCGGAACGACCTTGTAATTCTTGTTTCGCAATCGGGCGAGACGGCCGACACCATAGCGGCGATGAAAGAGGTGAAGAAGAGGGGTCTTCATACCCTTGCGATATGCAACGTTCTGGGAAGCACGCTCTCCCGGGAATGCCACAGTGTAGTATACACGCACGCGGGCCCGGAGATCGGGGTTGCTTCGACCAAGGCTTTTACCACACAGATCTCCGTCTTTTTCATGCTCATGCTCTACATCGGCAAGCTCATGGGTACCCTCGATAGCAACGATATAAGAGCACATGTCGCGGAGCTTAAGAAAATTCCGCGCAAGATCAACATGCTCCTCGATTCATGCGCCGTCATCGAGGAAAGCGCCCGCAGGAACATGCATTACAGGCATTTCCTCTACCTTGGACGAGGCATCAGCTTCCCGACGGTCCTCGAAGGGGCCCTGAAACTCAAGGAGATCTCTTATATCCACGCCGAGGCCTATGCGGCCGGGGAGATGAAGCACGGTCCCATCGCCCTCATTGACGAGAATATGCCCATCGTATTCGTTTCACCCAGAGACCAGACCTATAAGAAGACGTGCTCCAATATAGAAGAGGTCATTACGCGCAGAGGCAACGTCCTTCTCTTCACCGACGATCCCGAACACGACATGACCCCGAAGGTCGCCGAGGTTTTCGTGGTTCCCGAGACCATCTATGAGCTGCAGCCCATTCTTTCGATAGTCCCCCTTCAACTCATGGCCTATTATATGGCGAATTTTCTCGGTACCGATGTCGATCAGCCGCGGAACCTCGCCAAGAGCGTGACTGTCGAGTAAACTTCCGTACGGTTCGGCAAAGGTCGTGAAGTGGGTATGCCGAAGAGTGTCCGACTGTTTCGATTATGAATGGGGACGGGTTTGTTTGAACTATCGCCTTAAAATGGAGCAGCCAGCAGCGATTTCCATCTCTCGGACCAGCCACGTGTATGGGAGACACCGTCAACGATAGTAAACCTGCGGCCATCCTGGTCGCCCGCCCGTTTCAGGAAGGATTCAATGATGAAAGGGGGGACCACGGTATCTTTCGACCCGGCGAAATGGTGCTGCGGCAGGTTCTTCACCTTTTCCGCCGCATCAATGGGATTTAAAGAGCGCTTCAGGGGGCTGACGCCATGATGCCGGTTTACGGCCTCCGTATCGAGATTTCCGGCCACGGTCCTCAGAGTGGCGACGTCATTGCGGCGTGCCGCAATCAATACGGCAATTGCAGCTCCTCCCGAGTAACCGATCAGATTGACCCCGTCTGACCGGGCCTGTCTCAGCAAACTGTCTAGAGCCTGGTTTACCGAGGCCACGACCTCCTGCGAGAAACGCCTGTCCGACCAGTAATCAGGATGACAGCCGGGCTTGGCGGCGGCGGTATACTGTCCCGGGCGAGCCAGATAGGCAACGTTGGGGGCAGGGTCCCTGGCGGCTAATTCCAGCACGAGAGGTCTTCGGGGCGTGGGATCATCGGAAAGCCGTGTGCGCGAGAGCCAGGCCGAACCGTCTCCTTCGATATAAACATTGAGATCATCGA
>DIFE01000133.1 GCA_002418985.1 Deltaproteobacteria bacterium UBA5756 | reverse complement strand
CTCGACGCCCAAAGGACCTTGCTCTCCGTAAGAGACAACCTGGCAGTAAGCAAGGGAACCGTAATAGCCAACCTGGTACGCCTATACAAGGCCCTCGGCGGCGGCTGGACCCCCGCGGCAATCCCTGTCCAGCAAGGTTCTTCCGCCAATGGAGAAAAAGGGAAGAAGGGGTAACGTTTCTCTTTATTACTGAAATTCCATAGTGTATACTATTCCCGTTTCTGGGAGAACCTCGCATCGTCTTCCCCTGCGTATGTCTGACATGCAATTTCCCCGTAATCTTTTGTTGACTTAAGTGATTGATTAAGTAGAATATCATGCATAGATGTAATGTATTTGAAAACATTACATAAAATGTGGTCGGCTCAGCGAAGGTTTCCGGGGGCCGAAGACCGCCGGGTTCGAAGACCGACATTTAATCAGTAAAAGATTTCAGTCCTTATCACCTGTTCATGTTGGCTACGACGCAACTCCGATATGAACAACGACAAAGGGGCAGTTATCAAACATTTACTCAACCCTGTTCACCATGATCATTGATAAAGCCGCCCCGGTATTTAATGCACGGGTTACTCACCGACTCCGTGCCAGGCATTAATGCAAGTGTGCTAGTGAAAGCATCACGAAAACCAAACCCCATTCCATGGCGCCAAACTCCCGCCGCTGGCGGTAGCCTGTCATAAATATCTCCAAGTTTAGAAGCTTTTGTATCTTTAGCAACCACCGCGTATTAAAGAAAAGTTGAAGCTATCTTCTGCAACCAATGACATTTACAACAAAGCATATTTTCTCAAGAGCGAACCTTGCTTTTGTCGATCAGGCTTTCGTGAGCGGAATGAACTTCCTGACGGGTCTGGCGCTTGCGAGGTTTCTCGGTCTTGAAGGCTACGGCCAGTATGTATTGGTGTATGGAGTGACCCTTTTCTTCTCTACCCTTCAGATCTCTTTAATCGTATCCCCGATGATGGTGAGGGGGGCCGCCATCGAAGAATCATTGAAGGAAAGATACTTCTCGGTCGTAACCATCCAGCAATTTTTGTTTTCTGTTCTTTCAGCTGTAGTCATCATAATTGCTGGTCTTATTGCCAGATCGATGTTCGGTTTCCATGAATTCGAACGGTTTCTTGTGCCCCTTGCCCTGGCCACGGCCGTCTTTCTCATACAGGACTATTACAGGCGTTATTTCTTTGTAGTGAAGAAACCTGTTTTTGCTTTCATTAATGATATAGTCAGCTATGGAATCCAGTTTACCCTGGTTCTTTTCTTCGGTATCAGCAAGAACATTGATACAGCATATGCACTGTGGTTCATGGTCTTCGCCTTTTTTCTTGCGGCATTTGTTGCCTTTATGCAATCCGGCAGGAAAATGACCTCTGGATTGGGTAACCGATCATACTTTGTGGAGGTTTTCCGGGAGAGCTATCATTTTGGAAAATGGCTCTTAGGAGCCAATACGATGTACTGGGGTCAGGCTCAGATCGTGAACTATTTCGTTGTCGGTGCAATCTCTGTCGCGACAGTTGGTGCCTTGAATGCCTGCAAGAATGTGCTTGGAATCCTGAACATATTTTTTCTTGGACTGCAGAACATACTCTTGCCCGATGCTTCACGAGTCTATAAAGATAGCGGTACAAAAGGCCTGAGGAGGTATCTTGGACAAGTTGCCGTACTTGGAGGCATCATAACCATTGCCGTTGCACTGGTGGCAGGCATCTGGAATGAGTATTGGATGAGATTGCTCTATGGCTCGGCATACCGGGGATACGGCTGGATCGTTATCTGGTGGGGTGTGTATTTCGTAATAAGCTTTTTCCATCGCCCCTATTCTGCCGGACTGAGCGTGCTTGACAGGACAAAGCGAATATTCCATTCCATGATTGTTGGCTTCGGTCTATTCGTTGTTCTGGGCTATTTCTTTACCATTCACTGGCAGGTAAACGGCGTCATGTTCCTGATGTGCCTCTCCAATTTAGTCACGCTGTTGTTGTTGAGAACAAGTTTCACTAAGGAGCACGAAATTGTGCAAAGAGTCAGCCTATCATAGCCTGTTGTTCTTATTCCTTTCAATTGCGTTCATCTTTGTTATGGGGACAAGTGTCGTAGCTTCGGTTTCGACAGCAGACACTCAATCCTTTACACCCGACAATATCTGTCGCTCCGTAACCCAGGGTAAGCCCTATATTGTAGTTGGGCAGCAGGCGTCATTCACAAAGAACCATGCTAAATGGTTTATTATCGGGGCATACGCGCCTCCAAATAGCGACTACTTCAAGACGACGGAATGGCCGCTAAAAGGGCCCGCCTATGACATTCTTGTAATTTCAGATCCAATCACGGATGACAAAGTGCTTCCTAAAACCCATTCGTTGAAGAATACCACAAAATCCAAGCTGATAAACGTTCGGGCTTGTAGGGGAGAATATGAGCCTGCAAGCTTTGTCATTCGAACAGGAGACCTTGGTCTGGAAAATGTAAGAATCACTGTTTCCAGTCTCCAACCAGTAAACAGGGTAAGCGCCGCGAGAGAAATTGAAAGCAAATATATCGATATACGGGTTGTCAAGCCATGGTATCAAGCCGGAGAATCTCAACGCAACGATAAACACGGGGTATCGATTCCTGAACCCGAAATGCTTATCAAGAAGAAGACGTTGACTCCCGAGTTGCTACTGCATGATGACGCGCTCGTACAGGTAGATCACACCTATCAAGTGAATGTCATTCGGGATTTCAAAGCCACGGGCGACAAAGACAGGTTAATGCCGTTCAATTGCGAGAAACACTCCAACAAACAGATTTGGATAACTCTCAAAGTCCCGGAGGATTCCAAGCCAGGAAAATATGAAGGATCAATCCACATAAGACCAAAGAACGCCAGCTCGACAAGAATACAGCTCGTGCTCACCGTGCTCCCTTTTGAATTGAAACAACCAAAGCTGTATTATACGATGTACTATCTCAACAACCTGAAACAATCGAAGAATCACGATCTGTTTCATTTTAAGACCAAGCCCTCCATGTTCAAGGATTTTCTCGATATTAAGTCGCACGGGATAAACAACGTTATCATATCTCATAGAAAGCTGGATCTGGATGTGCTGAATGATATCTTGGACCTAAAGGATTCTGCGGGATTGGACAGGACTTCGCTTTATCTTACCGCCTGGCCAAAATTGGCTACCGACCATGAATCCCTGAAGAAATTGAATAAGGATGTTGCAACGCTGGTAGGATTCGCACGGTCGCGCATGATACAAAAGACTTATTACTATGCAGTAGACGAACTCAAATCCGAATTGTTGCCGCTTGAAAGGGCCATGTTACAGACCATTCAGGAAGCTGGCGCAATGACCATGACTGCAACGGATCAATCTTTTTTGGGAATCATAGATGATCTGCTGGATTTGGCTATCTTCAGAGGCCCGCCGGGGCGTGGTATAGTAGAAAGTGTTCATAAGAAGAAAAACAAGATTTGGATATATGGGAATCCGCAAGGTGGCGAGGAAAAACCCGCTGTCTATCGATATAATTATGGATTCTTGTTGTCGAGACTGCAGGTGGATGGAATAGCGATTTATGCATATCAATGTGAGATGGGGCAAGATCCTTGGGACGACTTCGATCATAAGAAGTATCGTGACCACATGATGACCTATCCGACCCCTACGGGTCCGATTCCAACGGTACAATGGGAGGGCCTCAGGGAAGGGATTGATGATATTCGTTACTTGGCGACTCTCAGTGACCTTGCTCAGAAATCAGGCAAAGAACGAGATGTCGCAAGTTTCATTGCAGGTTTAGATTTCACTCAGTCGCCTAATTCAATCAGACAACGAATAATTGAAAAGATCCTATCGCTCAAGAATAATAACTAACTATTAAGCGAGACACCATCCTGTAATGACGAGTTACATTGTGATAACTGGCTACCTGGCATTGATGGCTCTGCTGCTGTTTTTTGCTGGTGTCAAGATGCCGATAATTCTGTTGGTTGTATCGATAACCTATCTCCTTATAAATAAACACATAATCAGGACCTCGTTTACCATACTCCGAAGAAGTCTGGCAAATGAGACATTGTTGAAGGTTGGTTTGGTGTTGCTGTTTTCCAGCATCATGTTGTGGCGTGTCAGACTCAGCGCTGAGTTTGAAGCGGCTCCAGTCGATACTGTTGCCGGATTCAGGATAGCACAAATTGTCCTTGCCCTATTGATTGGAGTTCTACGGTTTCGAAAGGGTTCGTTGAATTACCTTATGTTTAGCCTGTTAACTTTTGCGCTGGTTTACTCTTGCGCCGGTATTTTATCTACGCTGTATTCCTCCGCTCCCATGTACACCCTTTACAAAGCTACGGAAACGTTCACTGATGTAATTTTGGTTGTGTCAATCTTGGGTTCCTGCAATAACCTGAGAGAATTCGTTCAATTCTTTGTTATTGCAATAGGCGTTTTCCTGTTTATGGAAATTACAGTTTGGATCGGGATGATGGTTTGGCCCACTGCTGCTCTTAAGAGCGGCAAGGGTATTTTCGGAAAACAGTTACGTGGAATACTACCGGTTATCAATCCAAACAAAGTCGGCTTTATAAGCGCTCTTCTACTACTGTCATCTTGTTTTGGCGTCGTCGCTTCTAAATTGAAAAAGGAAAAGATTTTCTTCTCAACAGTCACTCTACTCACTTTGCCGATCTTTCTGCTAGCCCAATCACGTACATCAACGGTTGGGGTATTCTTCGCTATCCTCATGTTCCTTGTCTTGAATAAGAAGATCAAATGGATCATCGTAACGTGTGTTATTGCCGGCATTGTGTTTATATCGGGTGCGCTGAGCGATATTATTGTCGGGTACATGATAAAAGGGGAGAACCCCGTCATGATTCAAACACTTACAGGCCGTACCTTGGCATGGGAGTATGCGTGGGAAATGTTTAAGAAATCACCCATGTTTGGTTATGGGTTTGCGTCTGGTGCGCGCTTTGACGTCTTGAAGGGAAGTAGTATGATTGGACTTCACGGGTCCATCTTCGACGTGCTTGTTAATTTGGGACTCGTTGGTGTAATACCTTGGCTCTGTGCGATATTTGGAGTATGGATTCAACTTCTTCGAACATTCCTAAAATACTCGAAGAAAATGCATCCTGAAACCCTGCTGTTTCATACTTTCATGGTTTCGATAGTCGTTCTGCTAACATTTCGATCCGTTACCGCGACTGCGCTCGTTATGCATGATATGGAATTCATCGTTTTTTTGCTTATACTTGGATATTCTCAGTTGTCGACACAGCATCGAGGTTTTACATCCGCTCCTGAATCGCATGGGCTTACCCATGCACGATAATCACCGGTGTTTTAGATGACTAAGAATGATAATTTTCGTTTTTCAGCCAAAGTTGGGAGTTTTCTGACCGCCCTCTTTGACCGATTTGCCTCTGAGTCGGTTCGGTATTGTGTACTGCATTCCTACGAAAGCCTGCCGGTTTTTGCCTCATCCGATGTAGATATGGCTGTCGCCTCCAGTGATCTTGAGGAGGTCAACGGGATTGTATTCGATGTTTGCAGGTCGCTGGGCTTCAAAGTCATTCAAAAACTGTACTATGACATACCTCGTTGTTACTACTATGTTGTTTTTTTCCGGGATGCCGATGGAAGTCCCGGATTTGTCCAACTCGATTTCCTGAACGACGACTACGGTCTAGGGCGATACATTCTCAAGACAAAGGTGCTCATCGAAGGCAGAAGGCCGTACAAGAACTTCTACATTCCGTCCGTGCCGGCTGAAGCCTGTTACCTCCTCATAAAGAAGGTGGTCAAGGGCAGCTTCTCACCAGAGCACGAGGCGAAATTGAGCGCTCTGTTTGATGAAGGTGGCGAGGCCATTACCAGGATGGTTGCTCGCTACTTCGGCGCAGACAGAGTAGGCGACGTCAAAAAGCTTATTCGTGGAACAGACCCTTCTGAGCAGGCAAATATCATAAGAGCGCTTCGTAGGTCTTTGTCTCTGCGCCATAGAGTACTTAAGCCTCATCTGCCCGCATTGGGTATGCTTTGGCTCGCAAGAAGGGTCTTGGGACGTATTTTGGCTCCCACCGGCTTGATAGCCATCTTCATCTCCCCCGACGGAGGAGGGAAGTCGACTATTGCGGATCTGCTTCTTCAGCGTCTGAGGTATGGCTTCAGAAATGTTAGGAGGATGCACTGGCGGCCTTATCTCTTACCACCGCCCAGAAAGCTGCTGACTCCGGCCAGGTGGAAGGAACCGGATGCCCCTAATTACGACCCACACGGCCTTCCCCCGAAAGGGGTGACGGGTTCCACGATAAGGTTCTTTTACTATTTCTGTGATTACCTGTTGGGATATTTCCCGAAGGCCTTTTGGCCAAAGATTCGTACCCACCTGGTTGTGTTTGAGCGTTACTATTATGACTTTCTCGTGGACACAAAGAGATTCCGCCTCAATATTCCCGCATGGCTGCCGGTCACCTGCTTGTCTCTCGTGCCGAAGGGGGATGTTCTGTTCGTTCTCGCCGGTCCCTCTCATGTACTTTACGGACGCAAACAGGAGATTCCCGTGGAGGAGATTGAAAGGCAACTCATGTCGATAGATCGTCTTTCCGCTCGTCTTCACAATGTTTGCAAGGTTAGTGTTGACCAGCCGGTCCTTGATGAGGTTTCCCGGATAGAGGATCAGATTGTTGATATGCTTGAAAAAAGGCTTGAAATAAGGACGGGCCGTCACGTCCATGGATGAGAGGATTGCCGAGGCTTTGCTTCTTCTGTCAGCCAATTCTTTTGAGCGGGGTCTCATCGCGGGGATAAGCGATACGAACGTCATAGCTGCTTTCAGAAAGAAGATAAAGCATCTAGCTATAACTGATGTAGATCGATTGGGAAGTGCGGAGAAGGGTGCCTTCGACCTTGTGTTTTCGTTTTTTGATGTTCCCCCGGAACGAGGAAAGCTTGAAGCAACCATCGATGCGGCGGGTCTGGAAGGAGCCGCAGTGATTGTCATGCCTCGCGATCGCTTCGGTTCACCCAAAGTCGAGGACAGTCTTCGCGCGCCAAAAGTGTACGGATTATCGCCTTCCATACAAGATCTCCGTCTTATTCTGCCCGTCGAAAACAGGGCCTGTGCGTCAGCTTCGCTGGCTCTATATCAGCCGAGCCTCTGGAAAGCAAAGCTTCGCAAGTTTTTGGCCTATTGGCTTGCCCGGTTCGGACTTTCGACCGTATGGACGCCATGGCTTATGTACGTGTCGTACAAGAATGAGCCAGCCATGAAAGGGTTGCCGGCCATTCTTGTGAAGTGTTTTGGTAAAGACGTTCAGCTTGCCCTTTTCACGGGAACACAGGGATACCTCAGAAAGCCGACCATACAAATAATGGATGTCTGCGGGTCGATACTGGGTTACTGTAAAATAGGTGACAACTTTCAAACAAAGGCGATGGTTGAGAACGAGGCGAATATGATCAAACTCGTTGCCGGTCTCGACCTTGGTGATGCAATGGTACCCGATGTAATGTTTTCTGGAGTAACCATAGACGGAATAACGGTGCTCGTGCAATCGACGAAAAAAACACACCTCTCCTGCGCCCCACTGGTCCCGGAGGTCATGCACGGTGATTTTTTGGGACGGCTTTTCAAGGAAACAAGGGTGGATCGGCGATTCAGGGAGGCACCGGTTTACCTAGAGGTGACGGAACGAGTTCGCGGGCTTGAGGGGTATGCAGAGGACGAACCGCTTCGAAACCTTGCCGATGCCCTTGAGTGGTCTTCTGATATTATTGATGAGGCAAGAGTTCCTCTGAGTCTTGCGCACCGGGACTTCACTCCGTGGAACACCTTTCTTGCAGAAGGGTTTCTATATGTGTTCGACTGGGAGTTTGGGCGAACGGAGTGGGTCCCTCTTTCCGATGCGTTCCATTTTGTTCTGCAGAAAGGGATACTAGTAGACCATGCCTCAGAAGGTTCGCTATGGGAGCGGTTGATAGGTGACGACTCGTCCGAAGGCAGGTTCTTGAAGAAAAGCGCAGCAATGATTGGAATCGAGGGCGATGTTTACCATGCCCTAATCGCCTTCTATCTTGTCGATATGATCACGATGTATCTTTTCCATTTCAGGGGTTATGGCCGTACCGTCGGTGGAGAGGAGCTTCTTACCCGATGGAAAGGGTTGCTTGCGCGGGCCACGAAGGAGAAAGTGAGTTTATTGCTATGAAGGTATTGGTTTCAGCATATGCATGTGAACCTGATAAAGGTTCGGAACCCGGGGTTGGGTGGAACTGGGTCAAAACAATAGCTGAGGAGAATGAAGTATGGGTTCTGACAAGGAAGAATAACCGCCAGAGCATAGAAAGAGAATTGTCTAAGAATCCGATGCCAAACGTTCACTTTGAATATGTCGATCTTCCACAGTGGATTAGTTTCTTCAAAAAGGGCCAGAGAGGGGTAAGGACATACTATTATCTCTGGCAATTTGCTGCATTAAAACAAGCTCGGCGACTGGACTGCAAACACAAATTTGACGTGGGACACCATACGTCCTTTGTCAACGATTGGTTGTGGACCTTTTTCCCACTTCTTTCAATACCTTTTGTATGGGGTCCCATAGGGAGCCATCCAAGAATCCCTTGGCCATTGCTAGATAAATACAGGTCGCGTTTCTTTGATACGATGAGATTTGTTTTCCAATGTGTGGTAAGGTTTATCGACCCACTTTTCTGGCTATCGACCATAAGGGCCAGAAAGGTTCTCCTTATTAACAAGGAATCTCTAAACCTACCTCCGCTCGGCTGGCTGGCCAGAAACAAGACGGTCATCGAACCAGCGATAGGTGTTGAAGATGATCTGAAACAACACCCTTTTTCTGAAAGAAGAAACGTAATGTTCTTCTTCATGGGTCGTTTCGTTCCGATGAAGTGTCCTCATATAGCGTTGGACGCCTTCATAGAAGCATCAAATACAAACAAGGACATACTCTTCACTATGCTGGGCGAAGGCCCTATGATGTCCAGCCTTAAGAGCAGGGTGGAAAGCTATGGATTGTCCAACCGGGTGAAGTTTATTCGATGGCTGCCAAGGGGGGACGCGCTTTCTGTCATGCAGGACGCAGATGTTTTCTTATTTCCAAGTACCGAGGGCGGCGGGATGGTCGTACTGGAGGCGCTGGCATTAGGCAAGCCCGTAATTTGCCTCGATTTCGGTGGACCTGGCGAGTTCATCGATGAAACGTGTGGAATCAAAGCCGGGATACAGGGCTACCAAGACGTTGTTCGTAGCCTTGCCTCAGCGGTGCTAAGACTAGGTGCAGACCATGAACTAAGAAACAAACTCGCAGAGGGTGCCAGAGAAAGGTCTCGGAGATACCATTGGAGTAATAAGGGTGAACTGATAAACGACATCTACAAGCGCATAGCGGTAGATAGAAATTAGAACTGTATTCGGGGAAGGAAGGTAATGAAGGTTCTTATGGTTCACGATTATCTGAGACCGCCAAGCGGTGAAAACACTGTCTTCGAGCAAGAGAGACAATTGCTTGAATCCAAGGGCCACAGCGTTCTTAGCTATACGCGACAGAATTCAGAGATCAATGGTATGACGATTGTTGGAAAGACAATGATTCCACTGAGGGCGGTCTGGTCCCGGATTGACTATGAGGAGATTCGCGTGCTGGCGGAGAGAGAAAGACCGGACGTTGCCCATTTCCACAATATCTTCCCGCTGGTTTCGCCGTCTGCTTACCGTGCCTGTAAGAATGCTGGCATACCAGTAGTGCAGACCTTGCATCATTTTAGGATCGTATGCCCCGGCGCTCTTCTTTTCAGGGAAGGGAGTGTCTGCGAAGAATGCTCGGGCATGCGTTTTCTGCCAGGCATACTCCATGGATGCTACCGTGATTCTTCTCTCCAGACGGCCGGGATGGCGGCCATCGTTTATTTCCACCGTATGATAAGAACCTGGCAAAATTGTGTAGACCTCTATATTGTCCTCAGTGATTTTGCACTCGATACGTATGTGCGCCTTGGTTTTCCATCGAGGAGTTTCTATGTAAAGACCAATTTCCTCCAAGAACCCGTAGAACCGACGTATGAGGATTTAGGGTATGGTATCTACATCGGCAGGATCGGTGAAGAAAAGGGTATACCCTCCCTGCTTGATGCGCTTAGAATGTGTCCGGAATTGCCCTTCAAGATAATAGGAGATGGTCCACTCAAGGAGTATCTGGTTCGAAAGATAGAAGAATATCAACTGGAAAACGTCGAATACCTGGGGGTTAAGAACCACAGCCAGTGCATGGAGCACCTGCTGAAGGCAAGGTTTTTAGTTTTGGCGTCGCTGTGGTATGAAGGAGTCCCGATGGTTCTTCTGGAGGCCATGTCGGCCGGCAAGCCAGCCGTTGTTTCCAACATCGGTGTTATGTCGGAGATGGTTAAGGATGGAGTAAACGGGTTTGTCTTCACACCGGGAGCAGACAACGAACTCGCAAAAATAATGAAAATACTCAACACCGATCCCGCTCAAGCCGAACGGATGGGGCAAAAAGGAAGGACCATTTTTGAAGAAAAGTACACGCGGGACGTCAATTACCAGATGATTATGGATGCTTATACACGGGCCATCGACCTACACAATGGAAAAACCAAAGAGAGTAGATAAGAGACCGATAAGGATCGCGGTCGTGGGTTCCAGGGGTATACCTGGCAACTATGGCGGCTTTGAGACCTTTGCCGAGAGACTGGGTTTAGGTCTTGTCAAGAGAGGCCACTTGGTTAATGTTTACTGCCCGGCGACATCAAGCACTACAGACGAAAGAGATTACAGGGGTATCAAAAGGACTGTTGTTCCGAATATTCCTCTCAAATCGTTGGACAAACTCAGCGGTTCGGTATTGTCTTGCCTTCACGCCTCTTTTTCGGAATGCGATGTAATCCTTTTCTTGGGTGTAGCGCCTGCAATATTCGCCTGGATACCTCGATTGGCGGGCAAGAAGCTTGTCGTCAACATCGACGGACTCGAATGGAAAAGAAGAAAGTGGGGACGTTTCGGTTCGTGGTATTTGAAGTTTTCCGAATGCCTTGGGGCCCTTTTCTGCCATGAGATCATTGCCGACTCCATGGTCTTGAAAGAATACGTGAAAAATGAATACGAGAAGGACGCAGTATACATTGCCTATGGCGCCGACCCGGGTGCAGCGGAAGACGATGGTGTGTTGGACAAACTAGGCCTCAAAAAGAATGAATACTTCCTCCAAGTTTGCAGACTGGAACCGGAGAACAATAGCGATCTCGTGATCAGGGAGTATGGCTTACTGGAAACAGACCTTCCTCTGGTTATAGTGGGCGATGCACCCTACAGTGACAGCTACAAGAACAGGCTGAAAGAAATGGCAGACAAAAGGGTAATGTTTATGGGTGCTGTCTATGGCCGCGATTATGACGCGTTGCGCAGTAATGCCTTTTGTTACATCCATGCGCACGAGGTGGGTGGAACCAATCCGTCGCTGCTTGAAGCTCTTGCTGCCGGGAATTGCGTGGCTGTTCTTGATGTCCCCTACAATCTGGAAGTTATTGACAATGCAGGCTTGTCGTTCTCCAGAGAGTCGGGAAGTCTTGCGCGCATCCTCCGGTGTCTCCTGGCAGACCCCGCTGCAATGATGGAATTGCGCCAAAAGGCGGTAGAAAGGATAGAATCATACTATTCCTGGGACAAGATAATAAATGCCTACGAACAGTTATTCATCAATCTAGGACAATGAAGTCCGGGCATTATGACGCCATCTTTCCAATGGATAATTTGAGGTGTGTATATTGAAAGTATTTGAAGATATAAAGGTAAGGCCGGAAAGCTGGGTTAAAGCCGCCATATATTCACTTCTCATTGGCGTCGCCTATTTCTCCGCCTTCACTTATCTTGTACATCTTTGGAATAACGATGACTTTTCTTATTGTTATCTGGTGCCTTTCTTTGTACTTTTCCTCATCTGGGAAAAAAGAAAAAGACTTGTAACGATACCATCAAATCCTTCATGGAAAGGAATCGTGGTCTTCGGCATCGGCATCTTTCTCTACTGGTTGGGTGAATTGGGGGGTGAGTATTATACCCTCTTTATATCCTTCTGGATGGTCGTCGTCGGCCTGATATGGCTGCATCACGGATGGCGAAAGGTAAAGACGATATGGTTTGCCCTGGTGATGGTGCTTGCCATGTTTCCACCACCGAATGTTATTTGCGTGCAGGTCAGTCTCGGGTTGAAACTTCTTTCTTCGCAACTCGGTGTATGGATGCTCCACCTCTCGGGGATGTCCGCCTTCAGGGAGGGGAACGTGATCGATCTAGGTTTCACTCAACTTCAGGTGGTCGACGCCTGCAGTGGCCTGCGATACCTTGTGCCATTAATGGTCTTGAGTTTGCTTTTCGCCCACTGGTTCATGGACCATTTCTGGAAACGACTGGTTCTCTTCGCTTCGGCTGTGCCGCTAGCCGTATTCATAAATAGTTTTCGAATAGCCATGACAGGCATCCTCTATCGGGTCGCCGGAGCTGAAATAGCCAATGGATTCTTCCACGGGTTTGCGGGTGGACTCATTTTTGTGGTTGCTCTGCCGGTTTTCTTTGTCATAGTCTGGTTTTTGAAGAAACTTCCGCCGAAGGAGACCGGATTCAAACTGCAACTCGCGGATGTCACGCCCGAGATGCTGGAGCTT
This sequence comes from Deltaproteobacteria bacterium UBA5756, assembly GCA_002418985.1. Classification (GTDB taxonomy): domain Bacteria; phylum Desulfobacterota; class Syntrophorhabdia; order Syntrophorhabdales; family Syntrophorhabdaceae; genus Delta-02. The sequence goes on along the minus strand of DIFE01000133.1, from coordinate 21,535 downwards.
CGGGCCAAAGCGCAGCCGATGCCGAGCAAAGGGTGGAAGGACGCGTTGTTTCAGCCCCGTTTTGTCGCCGCCGTGATTGTCCTGCTTGGCATCTTTGCAATCGCCAATACATTCGAATTCCGCGAAAAGATGCCCGTCAGGAAGTCATTCAGCCAATTTCCCATGATGGTGGGAGAGTGGCGGGGTGCAAAACAGATCATGGACCAGCAGTTCATAGATGTCCTGAAGTTCAGTGACTACATTAGCGCCAACTTCTACGATAGGAATGGAAAAACCGTCAACTTATACATTGCATACTATGACGACCAGCGCAAAGGCGCATCCATCCATTCACCGGAGTCATGTTTACCGAGCAGTGGCTGGGAGTTCCGCGAAGCGGGGGGAGCTTGGATTCCAACGAGCTTGGGCCAGCCGTCAATGAAAGTCCGCCGGGCCTTCATGGAAAAGGAAGGGCGGATTGAGGCTGCATACTACTGGTTCCCCATGCGGGGGAAGGTGCTGACACAGCTCTACCAGATCAAACTTCACAATTTCTGGGATGCTCTGACTAGACGAAGAACCGACGGTGCCCTGGTGATGGCCATAACTCCCATCTACCCCACAGAAATTGCAAAAGAGGCCGACCAGCGCATCCAGAGATTTGTAACAGACATAAGGCCGATCCTGCACGAGTTTTTGCCGGAATAGAAACCCTGAACGATATCTTATGATAATCTACCTTTCCACTCTCTTGTTAACTTTACTCGTCACGATCGTCCTGGTCCCGATCACTATCAAGGTGTCCGAGATGATCCAGAAGTACGACATGCCTGGCAAGCGTAAGGTCCACACTACACCTGTTCCGAGAACGGGTGGTATCGCCATGGCGGTTGCCGTCTTCAGCTCCATGTTGTTGTGGGCGCAGGAAAGCTCGTTACTCAGCGCTTATGTTACGGGTGCGGGCATTATCGTTGTCTTCGGACTTATCGATGACTTTGTCGATCTGCCTTACCGCTACAAATTCGCCGGCCAATTCCTGGCGGCGTTGGTCGTTGTTATTGTGGGGGATGTCCAGATTCGCAACCTCGGCGCCTTATTTCCCGGCAGCAGCCAATTGAGTTTATGGATTGCCATCCCGCTTACCATAATTGTCATCGTGGGTGTAACGAACGCCATAAATCTGGCGGATGGTCTAGACGGTCTTGCGGGCGGTATTTGCATCCTCAGTTTTTGTTGTACAGGCTATATCGCCTATCTGAGCAACAACACGGATATTTCACTCCTTGCGGTTGCGCTTGCCGGTTCCATTTTTGGATTTCTCAAGTACAACACTCACCCCGCCTCTGTTTTTATGGGCGATACAGGGAGCCAATTTCTCGGTTTCTCCCTTGCGACTACCACCATCTCACTGACCCAGAGTGCCGCAGGTTTGAGCCCTCTTTTGCCGATGATAATCTTCGGGTTTCCTGTCCTTGATACGGGTGTTGTCATGCTGGAGCGTATCGGCGCGGGAAGATCTCCCTTCAAGGCAGATAGCAACCATTTCCACCATAAACTTATCCGCCTGGGTCTTGTCCATAAAGAGGCGGTGTTTGTTATCTATCTCCTACAGGCGCTTCTGGTTGTATCTGCTTTTGTCTTCAGATACTATTCGGACTGGTTCCTGTTGATCGGTTACGGTATTTTTGTCAACGTTGTCATCATAGGCTTTTTTGCCGCGGAGATCACGCGGTGGAAGGCGAAGCGCTACACGTTTCTCGACAAACACATAAAGGGAAGACTGGCAAAGGTCAAGTCAAGAGGAGTATGGATTGTCTTTTCGTTCAAAGTAGTTGAGTATGGTATACCGCTGCTTCTTTTTGTCACGACGCTTCTGCCCACAACTGTGCCAGGATACTTTTCCTATATCGCGGCAGGTCTACTTATCCTCACCACCGTCATAGCATTTGTGAAGAAAAAATGGCTCAAATGGTTCCTTATGGCCGACCTTTACATAGTGATACCGCTCATCGTCTTTTTCAGCACTCAATCGGCCTATCCCTTTGTGACACAGTCCATGATGTGGGCATACAACTGTGCTTTCATCGTATTGGTCTTCTTTGTGATTATGACCTTGAGACTGACCCGCAGGAGGAGCGGTTTCAAAGTGACCCCGATGGACTTCCTCATAGTGTTCATAGCGATAATTGCTCCATTTGTTTCAGGGGTCTATGGACAACACAAACAGGTGACCTTTGTAGCTGCCAAGACGGTCATGCTTTTCTTCAGCTTCGAAGTGCTTATTGGCGAGTTGAGGGGACAATACAAAAGGCTGGTTCTTTTTACCGCGTGTTCTCTGGCTGTGATAATAGTCAGGGGACTGATGTGATCTATCGGAACGCGTGGAGGTAACATGGTGGTTTGCATTAAGAAAAGTTTCATGAAGCTGACTATCGTTGCGTTGGCTCTTCTTCTTGTCAGTTGCAGCGGGCCTGCGGCAAAGAAGGTGAAGTATCTTGAGAAGGGAAAGGTCTTTTATGGACAGGGCGAATATATCAAGGCAAGGCTGGAACTCAAGAACGCCATACAGATAGATCCGAAATTCACCGAGGCACATTATGTGCTCGGCCTAGTCGCCGCGAAAACAGACGATCTCAGGAGCGCTTTTTCCGAATTTTCGAAGGTTGTTGAGTTGGATCCCGGACATAAGGACGCGCACGTGGAATTGGGGAAGATCTATCTTGTGGCGAAGGCCACAGACAAGGCCACCGAAGAGGCGGACTTGGTCCTGAGAGCTGACCCGAAAAATCAGGGCGCCCTCCTTCTCAAGGCCGCCATCATGATAGCAAACAACGAGAACGAGACGGCAATATCTTATCTTAACGCACTTCTACAGGACGGATCGAAAGACCAGGACGTTTTCCTCCTTCTGGCGGGTGTGTATATGCGCAAGGGCGCGGTCTCCGAAGCAGAAGGTGTTCTTAAGAAAGGGATAACGGCAAGCCCTAGGTCCATTTTGCTCTATAGCACTCTTGGGGATTTCTACCTCAAGAACGGTAGAGTTGACGATGCCCTTTCAATCGCAAAGAAGCTGGTCGAGATCGAGCCCAATCAACCGCGACATAAGCTCACCCTTGCGAGCCTCTATTGGGATTCCGGTAGACAAGACAAGTCGCGTGAGACGTTAAAAGAACTTTTGTCGATGCGTCCCAAAAATGAGGAAACCTGGGTTCAGGTTGCTGCATTCTATACGTCAAAAGAGCGTGCAGACGAGGCAGAAGCAATCTTGAAGGAAGGGCTGCGAAAGACCCCCGGGGGCTTTGCTATCCGGTTTGCTCTCAGCGACGTCTATATCAATACGGGAAGGTCCGACGACGCAGTGGCATTGCTCAAAGAAACGGCCGGCCTCAAAAAGAGTGGTGAAGACCAGAATATGATCAAGGCAAAAAACACTCTGGCCCGGATATACCTTTCACGTCAGGAGATAACGCAGGCCCAAAAACTCGTCGACGAGGTGATCAAGGATAACCCCAGGGATGTTGAGGCGCATTACCTGAGAGGCGATGTCTTTCTCACGCTTAGAGAAGGCGCGAAAGCTATTTCCGAGTTTCGCACCGTAGTTACGGAGCGGCCCGAGTTCATATCGGGATACATCAAGCTCGCCGAGGCTCACGTCATGGCCGGTGAGCTCAATCTTGCCATTGATACCCTTCAAAATGCCCTCAATGCGCAGCCAAAGTCGAAAGAGGCCACCGGCGCCCTTGGCAGAGCCTATGCCTTGCAGAGGGATTTCAGGAAAGCTGAATCACACATGCGTAGGGTCATCGAACAGAACCCCGACGACCTGGAAGCAAAGGCCGATCTCGGGGACCTTTTTATGACAATGAAAGAATATACCAGGGCAGAGATCCTCTACAGCGATATCAAGAAAAAAGAGCCGAAAAATCCGTATGGTTACGTTAAGACGGGGGACCTCATGGCCGCCCAGAATAAATGGGACCGTGCGGCGAAGGAATACGAGCAGGCCTACGCACTAAACCCTTCGTCGACGCGACTTCTGGGGTTAGCCGTGCTGGCGCTCATGGAAACGAAGAACTACCAGGGTGCTCTTTCTTTGTGCGAGAAGAAGATACGCGAGACCCCGAAAGATGCCGTTGCCTACGATCTGATGGGACGAGTTTATGCAGTTCAGAAAGACATGAAGCGGGCCGAGGAATCCTTTCAAAAAGCAATCTCTCTTCAGCCGCTTCTGTCAGCAGCGCATACCGACCTTGCCAGACTCTATGTAATAGAAGGCCGGACAGCTGAGGCCATTCAGAAGCTTGAGGGATCGATCAAGGCGAACCCGGAAAATACGGGAGCCCACCTTTCGCTGGCCCGGGTCTACGGACAAAGCGGCGACTATAAGAAATCCATCCTTCTTTACGAGAAGATTTTGAAGAAAGAGCCGAACCTCTGGGTTGCCGTCAACGATCTGGCGTTCCTGTTGAGTGAATATGGAAATTCCAAAAAAGATCTCAACAGGGCATTGGAGCTTGCCCTGCAGGCCCGAAAGCAAAGACCCGATGAACCGGCCGTACTGGATACGCTCGGATGGATATATTACAAGAAAGGCGACGCCAACACTGCCCTTGGATTAATCGAGAATGCCGGCCGGAAGAACCCGAAAAGCCCTGTTATCAATTATCATCTGGGGATGACCTATCGGAAGCTGGGAAAAACAGCCGAAGCAAAAGAACATTTGAGAAAAGCCCTGCAAAACAAGGAAAACTTTCCCGGCAGGGAAGAAGCAAAAAAAGCGCTGGGAGAAACGTAGGAGAACAACGAGAAAAGGAGATAAGATATTGAAAGGTATAATTCTAATGCTGTCTGTTCTTGTGCTGTTGGGTGCTTGCACGTCCGGCAGGAATGTAACTCTTTCGCAGGATGCGGCCGGGGTTGCCCAACCAGAGAAGCCAGGTGACGACTACATTATAGGCTCCGGCGATATACTTGATATCTCTCTCTGGAAGGATGAGGCCATGACAAGGCAGGTCACCGTTCTCACCGATGGAAAGATAGCCTTTCCCCTTATCGGTGAAGTAACGGCGGCCGGCAGAACCGTTGGTGAGGTAAAACAGGACATGGTCGAGAAGCTCAAAGAGTACGTCCCTGAACCCGTGTTGAACGTTGATGTCAAGCAGGTCAACAGCATGATCATCTATGTGACGGGCAGGGTAAACACGCCGGGTCGTTATCCTGTAAATACCAGGGTAACGGTGCTCCAGGCCCTTTCCATAGCTGGCGGCCTAAACGCCTTCGCGAAACGCAGCAAGATAAAGGTGTTCCGCCAGGAGAGAGGCAAGACCGTCACGTACCCCTTTGATTACAATGAGGTGGTGGATGGGGAAAATCTGCAGCAGAACATAATTCTCAAACGAGGCGACGTTGTAGTAGTTCCGTAGGGACTTGTTCCGGGTTCCGAGTTACGAGTCAGAAACCTTTAATTGCCATTTACTTTACCGTGTAACCCGGAACGTTTTCTTTATTGATTCGGAGGCTGGAAATACGATTCAGATTTATAGATGGCTGGATATGTTTTGTTGTGCTCTTTCTTTGCGTGGTGTCTGGCCGGGCTGACGAGGTTAAGCTGACTCCGTCTATCGCAGTCAAGGAGGAGTACAATGACAACATACTGTACGGGTCCTCCGACACGTACAAAGATTTCTATGCCACCTTTTCTCCGGGTCTGACCTTTCTTGAAAAGACCGAAAGGCTGCAAGTAGACCTCTCTGGCCGGGCGGACAGAAGGATTTACTCAAAATATAGCGAATTCAATGCAACGGACCAGTTCTACAATGGAAGCGGCCGATACTCCCTGACGGAACGCCTGGGTATAACGGGAAAAGCGGAGTACTCGCAGGATTCGCGGCCGGACCGGGATCTCGAGACTACGGGCTTGGCATATACCGGGGTGACCCGGTATCGTCAGAGCTATGGGTTTGGATCAAACTACCTGTTGTCCGAAATATTACTCGCTACTTTTTCATATGATTATTCGAATGACACATACAACGATCCGCGCTATAGCGATATGGAAGCACACGTGTTCGGGTTGGGAGTTGTCCACGATCTGAATTATTTCATGCAAAAGACACAGGCCAGGATGAATATCAAGTACGCAAGGTACAACATACCCAATCTGCGACTGGACAACTACGAATGGACTGCGGGCATCAACAGGGCGCTTGATGAGAAATGGAACCTCCTGATCGATGCAGGTGTGCGCTACACCGACTCCAGTTTTACGTACGCCGAATTTATTCCCATCCCGCCGTTTTCCGCCAACAAGTACGACACTAATCAGGATTGGGGGGGAGTGGGACAACTGGCCCTGACGTATAAGGGACTCAAAAATTCCGGCGACGTGCGAATAAATCACGACATCATGCCTGCGAGCGGTCGTTCGGGAACCACAGAACGGACGAGTTTTCTCTTCAATCTTACAACGAGATTGACGTATGAATTTCGTTGCGTGCTCAGTGGAGGATATTTCATAAACAAGTCCCAGGCTGGCCAATATTCCGTTCAGCAAATAGATGAGGACAGCATCTGGATCAGCCCCAACCTTGTCTACGAATATTCAAAAGATGTTTCACTTAGTTTTTCTTACTCCTACAACAAGACCTACTATCACATAACCAGCACAGACGCCGAGCGAAACGTTTTCCAGATACGATACAAAATTCAGCATGACCTCTTCCAGTGACACGGCTCAGCCAATCAGGATTTGATTTAACAAAACGGTAAATATGTGTATTATTACTGAAACCTATCGGGGGCAGGAATGGAAGAAGAAGTAAAGTCGGTACGCGACTATCTTGATATCGTGAAACGCAGGAGATGGGCCATCATCATTCCCGCGTGCGCCATTTTCCTTCTCGCCTTCATCGTAACGCTCGTTTTGCCGCGTATCTACAGGTCCACGTCGACGATTCTCATCGAAGAACAGGACATACCCCCCGAATACGTAAAAACAACCGTGACAGGATATGCAGAGCAGCGCCTTCAAGCGATCAGTCAAAGGGTAATGAGCTCTCAGAATCTGTCTGGGGTCATCAGCCGTTTCCATCTCTATCCTGAACTGAAGAGGAAGTTGACGAACGATGAGATAATCGAAATCATGCGCAAAGACATTCAGTTTGCTGCGATCAGCGTCGACGTTGTCGACCGCAGCAGGGGAGGGTCGCCGACGCCGATGACCATCGCCTTTACGCTTTCCTACGAAGGCCGAAGTCCCCAGGTGGTCCAGCAGGTTGCGAACGTGTTGGCGACGCTTTATCTTGAAGAGAACTTGAAGGTGCGTGCCGATATGGCCAGGGAGGCATCCAAGTTTCTCGATGACGAGACGAAGAACATGCAAGAGCAGCTTTCCCAGGTAGATGCGAAGATAGCGAAGTTCAAAGAAAAGCACGTCAATGAATTGCCCGAACTTGTGTCTATCAACATCCAGACCCTCGACAGGGTGGAGCGTGAAGTCGACATGCTCAAGCAGCAGTTGAGGACGGCTAAAGAAAGGGAAGGCTTTTTGGAATCCCAACTTGCCGGCATACCCGTCGACGCCTCGAGCCAGGACAGGATACTGCTCAAGGATCTCAAGGCGAAGCTCGTTCAGCTTAAGAGCAGATACTCGGACAAGCATCCCGATGTCAGGAAAATGAAGGCGGAGATCGCAGAACTGGAAGAGAGGGTGAAGGGAACGCCTGCAAAGTCCCCAGGCGGCAGGCAAAGATTCCAGGCGGATGACCAGCCGGACAATCCCGCGTATGTTTCGTTTGCGGCACAGCTTTCTTCCGTCCAGGCAGAGATTGGAACGCTCCAGCGCCAGATAGACGATCTTAACAAGAAACGGAACGATTATTACCGAAGAATAGAAACATCGCCCAGGGTCGAAGAAGCGTACAAAGCTTTGATGGCGGACCGCAATAACATCCAAACCAAATTCGACGAGATGATGAAGAAGACCATGGAAGCGAAAACGGCCCAGGGTTTGGAAAAAGAGCAGATGGGTGAACGCTTCACCATTATCGATCCTGCCAGGCTTCCGGAAAAACCTGTAAAACCGAATGTCCCGGCAATACTGCTCATTGGACTTTTTCTCGGTGTCGGCGCCGGTGTCGGCACGGCGGCGATGAAGGAATTTAACGATCGATCCGTAAGAGACCCCAAAGTCCTTACAGAACTGATGCGGCTTCCCGTCCTTGTCACGGTCCCGGTCATCGTCACAGCCAGGGATGTGCTTCGTCAGAAGATCCAGCGCAAGCGTATCGCCGTGATTGCAGCGGTGATTTTTGTCATCGGCCTTATCCTCATACACTTTTTCGTTGTGGACCTTGTTGTTCTGTGGGCACGCTTGACGAGGCGTCTGTGATGAAGAGAGAACATATGAGTACGCACCAGGGAGGCATACATTGAAGGATAAAGGTTTGTTAAAGGATGTCGCGGAAAAAATGAAAGCGTTCTGGGGGAAAATGCCCGCGGAAGAGATCATCCCCGTAGAGGCTATATCTCAGGAGTTCACACAGAAAGAAAAGGAAAACGCCGGATGGGTCTCCCCGAACTACAGCAAATCGAGAACGGTCAAGCTGGATCCGGCGGTGCTAGCCGATAACCGATGCGTGGGAATATTTCCCTATGCGCGGGAGGCCGAGATATACAAGGTCCTGCGCACCCAGATATTGCAGGCTACCAAAGAGAAGGGCGGTAACGCCATCATGATTACCAGCGCGTTGCCGGGAGAGGGGAAGACTCTCACCGCCATCAACCTTTCCTTCACCTTTGCAAAGCTTTTTGAACAGACGGTGCTTCTTGTTGACGGCGACCTGAAACAGCAGGCCATTCACAAGACCCTGGGTTTTGCAAGTGACAAAGGGCTCATAGACCATCTGATCGATGACACGCCGCTCTCGGAACTCATGATATGGCCGGGCATTGACAAGCTGACGCTTATCTCCGGCGGCAGGTCGATCAACGAGAGTGCGGAACTCTTAAGGTCGACGAGGATGAAGGAACTTGTGGAAGAGATGAAGACGCGCTATCCCGACCGTTACATCTTTTTCGACGTCCCGCCCATACTGACCGGCGCCGATACACTGGATTTCGTGCCCCTGGTGGACCATGTCATCGTAGTCGTCCAATATGGGGTCACTCCCATCGATGATATAAAAAAGGCCATAGAGCTGATCCCACAGGAAAAAGTCATAGGCTTTGTCCTGAACAGACAGGACGTCAAACAGACCACTGCGGACTGAGAACTCAATCCCTGCCGACCCGCATCATTAGACGATCTGTGTTTTTTCTTAAGTCTTATCACAAAACGCCGAAATATACTGCAGACATTGTGGAGGATGGAGCCTATGCGCCTGTCACATTTTTCAATGATTATAGCACAACGTTGATGTATGTCACAGACGTTCTGCGAAAACGAAGGTTATACTGACTATTATTGTAGTTCCCTGCAATTCTTGATAGAGGGTGATGCCATGGAAAAGAATAAGAGATACAACCTGACGTTACTGGCCCTGATTGGTTTCTTCCTGCTGGTTGCTCCCGTGATTGCTCACGCGGACTGGGGTTTCAGTATGGGTGATGACGGTTATAACCCGGGCAGGACAACACATTACGACAACATAAAGAAGATCGAGTTTTTTATTCCCAGTGTTCCCCAGAACGCGGGCATAACATGGTCGGGGCAGGGCGTGACAGACTTGTCTTCCGGATGGAGCGCCACCAAGATAAACCCCGCATACGTTCTGGCAACAGGACCGAAGGTAGGTTCACTGTACTGGGATGTTCTGTTCAGCGGCACCGCGCCAAGTGAGTTTCGTCTCGACTATCTCGTCTATACCAATAACAAGACCAAACCCGTCTATGCGATCAGCATGACGATCGTAAATGGAGTTCCCAATTTTTCGCAGGGCTCAGGATGGGTGGCTCTTGATCCTAAGCATCTGCCCGATTACAATCGCAACCCCGTGCCGTTGCCTCCCACCGTGTGGCTTCTTGGCGCAGGCCTTGTAGGTGCTTTCGTTTTCAGGAAGAAAATGGCGGGATAGATTCCGGCCTCCATAGAGAAACCAAAGAAACCGGGGTGACATGGAGGACAATGTCACCCCTTCTTATTTGGCTTTGTCGTTGGCTGGAAGCAGCGCATCGACAGTCCGGTTGCGAATCGGATTCTTTGACAATTTCAGTCTATTGCGTAGAATCTATATAAAGAGGGAAATTAATGAGCGCGCCTCCTGAAGTTGGGCGCCCACAGACCAGAGGAGGGACTAATGAATGATGATGCGCAGCAAAAGAAGGGTTTGACGAGGCGTAATTTCCTGAAGTCCGCGGGCGGGGTTGCCGCGGTTGCCGGGATGGCCGCGGGTGGTCTTGCCGCAGGGGTGCGCGAGGGTTCGGCGGCAGCGGGGTCGATGCCGAAGAAGTGGGACGGGACCTATGACGTGGTCATTATCGGCAGCGGGTTTGCGGGTCTTGCCGCAGCTATGGAGGCGAAAAATGCGGGCGCAAGCGCCGTGGTCATTGAGAAGATGGCCGTTCACGGGGGAAACTCGATAATCAATGGCGGAGACTTTTGTGCTCCCGGGACAAGGCTGCAAAAAGAAGCCGGAGTTCAGGATTCACCGGACCTCATGTACAACGACATGATGAAAGCGGGACTTTACCTGAACCATCCCGAATTGGCCAGGACTCTGGCGGATCAGGCCAAAGACGCTCTGGAATGGTGCGAGAATTACGTGGGGGCCAAATTCACACGGCTCAACTTCCATGGCGGCCATTCCGTCAAGAGGGCTAACCAAACCGTCAACGCCTCCGGTTCGGAACTGGTCAACAAGATGCTCGCCAAAACCAGGGCCCTGGGAGTAGCGGTTCAGACCCGTACTAAAATGGAGAGAATGATAGCGGACAAGGACGGCCGGATTGTGGGCATCGAGGTAAAAACGGGCTACAGGTTTCCTGACGAAAAGTCCGGAAAGACGGCGTATATTAAGGCCCGAAAGGCTGTGATTCTGACTTCGGGAGGTTTTTCCAACGATGTCCCCCTGCGCCGGATCGAGGACCCCCGGTTGACCGAAAAATTCGAGTCGACAAACCAACCGGGAGCGACCGGTGAGGCGCTGCTCGCCGCCTGCTTAGCGGGGGCAATGGATGTCCAGATGGACTGGATACAACTCGGGCCATGGACGAGCCCTGACGAAAAGGGTTTCGGCAACGTTCCCCTTTTCTGTGAAAGGCTTGTTGGTTACGGGCCTATGATCGATCCGGCCAAAGGAAAACGTTTCTTCAAGGAGACGGGTAATCGCAAGGAGAGGGCAGATGCTATCATCCTTCTCGGCCACCCCGTCATTATTATGGGCGACTCCTATGCGGTTCCCAAGCAGGTATTCCCCAGGGCCCTTGAGAAAGGTTTGGAATCCGGGGCCGTCAAAAAGTTCGACTCCCTGGAAGCCCTGGCAAAGAACTACGCCATGCCTGTCGAGGCCTTCAAACAGGAAATCGCCCGGTGGAATTCCTTTGTCGAAAAGAAGAAGGATAGCGATTTTGACTGCATGATCTTTCCCGACGCCAGGCCCACGGTCACCCCGCCTTTTTATGCCGCCAGGCTCTGGCCTAAGGTTCACCATACCATGGGCGGGTTGGTCATCGACACGAACGCGCAGGTCTTTGGCTTTGACCTGAAACCTTTGAAGGGGCTCTATGCCGCGGGCGAGGTAACCGGCGGGGTACACGGCGCCGTTCGTCTCGGCGGAGTCGCCATGGCTGACTGCGTGGTGTTTGGTCGTATAGCCGGCAAGAACGCGGCCAAGGAAACTGCATGGGGTTGAAAAGATAATCCCGGGGAGGCAAAGATGACAGGCAAGCATAATATCATGAGATTGCCTGCGGCTTGGTTCATCGTTCTCGGACTGGTTTTCGCAGCGCTTTTGATATATGTCGGCACTCCGATGGCCGCGCCAAAGCAGGTAAAATCGGCAAAGCCGGGCGACTGTGCTGCCTGCCACGGACAGGAAAAGGTCTTTTCCCCTTCTCATGTCGACACGAAGGCGATGACCTATAAAGACTGTCTTGGGTGCCATGAGAAGGCAGGCCCTCAAAAACTCGAAGGGAAGCTGCCAGGGAGCCATATCCATCAGCTCGGGGGCATAACGTGCGTGAAATGTCACGAAAGCGGGCAAAAAGAAGAAGAGGTCGCGATGGATAAGTGCGTCGTGTGCCACAACGCCGACAAACTTGCCGAGAAGACGGCAAAGGTCAAACCTGAAAACCCTCACACATCGCCCCACTACGGTACTACGCTCGATTGCAACCTCTGCCACCACCAGCACAAGAAGTCGGAAAACTTCTGCGCCCAGTGCCACAAATACGATTTTGTCGTGCCGTAAACATTATTTTCATGCCCGACAAGGCCCTCTCACGGAGGGCCTTTCTTATAACTTTCTTTCGCTTCGTTAAGAGTGTAGAATGAAGCACGACGGACGTATATCAAGAAGGGAGTGAAAAGGTCTCCGGCCTTTGGCGCAGTGACGCGGTGGGGCTGATTGTCCGGGGAGGATCGTAATCTTATGCAGACAGGCCTGGTTTCCGGCTTCTCCAAATTGAATGTCTTCACACGATTGACCATCGGGTTTGCCGCCCTCTTCGTCATTACAATCTCGACTAGTGTGTATTCCATCATAAAACTGAACCATTTCAACAAGTCCAGTGCGTATATGCTGAACCTCGGCGACCGGTTGGTCGAATACAAGGAACGCCTGAGCGATGTACTGCTTTCGGAACTGTCCTATGAAAAAAAATACGCCCTTTCGAAGGACCGCGCGCTCTACGACCGCTTTGTTTCAGCCGGGAAAGACTTTTCACGGTACCTGACTGAAGCGGGTGCGATAGCCGATACCCTGGGCAGTAAGGAAATACTGGATAACATTGAAAAGCAGCATTCCCGTTACAGAACCCTCGTCGAGGAAGAGGCGAAACGTCCCGGATCTGCAGATGTCTATAATCCCGGTCGGTACAAAGCTGAAAAAGAGAAAGCCCTGGAAGCCATGATCGAAGAGATCAAGAACCTGGAACTTTATGTCGAAGATGACACGAAAAACAGAATACAGGGGTTGGCAAAAGCCGGGACAAAAGCATTGCGACTGGCCCTGGTCATGGCCTCCTTCTCCCTTTTATTCGGCGTTCTCATAGCCTCCGGCATCACGCTGAGTATTACGAGGCCCCTTTCTATCATGAAGAAAAAGACGCGGGAGATTTCCAGGGGGGATTTTGATAGTCCTTTGGACATTTCTTCTCCTCCTGAAATCGGAGAGCTTTCACGGGCGTTCAATCTGATGTGTGACAGGCTGAAAGACGCTGACAGGTTGAAGTCCGATTTCTTTTCCCTTATGGCCCACGAACTGCGCACCCCCCTTTCGTCAATGAAAGCAGGGATAACCCTCCTGAAAATAAACCCGGACCGGTCACGGGCTGGAGCGGGAGACAAAGTGTTGACCATTATGTCGGAGGAGTGCAATCGACTGATTCAACTTGTAAATTCCCTTCTCGACCTGTCAAGGATGGAGGCGGGTGTAGTGGACTTCGACTTTGCCATTGGGGATGTCAAACCTTTAGTGGATAAAGCCGTTGCGGAGATCGAGCCGCTATATTCATCCAGGGCGATAACCTTCGAATGCGGCGAGGACCCGAAGGCCCCCGCGGTTATGATGGATAGCGAAAGGATTCTCCAGGTCATAAGGAACCTTGTGGGAAATGCGGTAAAATTTACGCCCGATGGAGGCCATATAGGGGTATCCTTAAAGCCTGCCCCCGGAGGACTGGAGATCGCCGTGGCCGATTCAGGACCCGGTATTCCCGAGGAAGATCGCACGGCGATCTTCGATAAGTACAAACAGGCCAGGATGGATGTATATGCCGGGGTCAAGGGAACGGGCCTTGGTCTGGCTATTGCAAAATATGTTGTGGACGCTCATGGAGGCAAAATTTGTGTAGAAAGCGAATCGGGCAGAGGAAGTACCTTTACTGTTTTCTTGCCGGGTTGACGATGATTCTTCCCTTCGGATGTTCTTCTTTACAGCAGGGCAGATTATCCGGAGATATTCAGAACGCGGAGGAACTATATGCGCGGGGCGACTTCGAGGGGGGTTTGAAGGCGAACCAGAATATTATGTCGCTCTGCGAGAAGAAACCGCCGTGCGAGCAAGCCCTCTTCAACATGGGTCTCATCTATGCCAGCAATAATTACGTGAAGAAGGACTACAGGAAATCAATGGCCATGTTTCAAAGGGTGGTCAGGGAATATCCGCAGAGCCCCCTTGTTCCGCAAGCCAGGACATGGATCGGAGTTCTTGCGGTGATTGAAAGATCAAAGGATATAGACATCGAGATAGAGCGGACAAAGAAGAAACTGGCGAGGTAGAGAAATGCCTTTGGGAAAGATATTGATCGTTGATGACGATCGAAACCTGCTCGAACTGATGAGCATGATGCTTCAGTCGGCGGATTATGAAGTAACGACGGCCCACGACGGGGAGGAGGCGCTCGCGGCTGTAAAAGGGCGAATCTTTGATCTGTCCGTCGTCGATCTTAAGCTTCCACGTACGGACGGGATAACCCTGATGCGTGACATCCATCAAATAAACCCGGAAATGCCCGTTATCATTCTTACCGCCCACAGCAGCGTCAAGAGCGCCGTTGAGGCGATCAGGATGGGGGCCTTCAATTATCTTGCGAAGCCTTTCGACCTTGACGAATTGCTTCTGCAGATAGAAAGGGCCCTTGAGAACCGCAGACTCCATTCCGAGGTAAAAAGACTCGAAGGTATTCTGGAAGAGCGATATACCTTTTCAAATATCATCGGAAACAGCCGCAAAATGCAGTCCGTCCTCAGCCTGGTGTCGCGAATTGCACCCACGGATTCAACTGTATGCATCTACGGCGAGAGCGGTACCGGAAAAGAGCTTGTTGCGAAGGCCGTTCATTTTGCGAGTACCAGAAAAGATAAAGCCTTTACTGCCATCAACTGTGCCGCCATACCGGAAACCCTGCTGGAAAGCGAACTTTTCGGCTATGAGAAAGGCGCTTTTACCGGAGCCGTAAAAAACTCCAGGGGCTTCCTGGCGCAGGCGGACGGAGGGACACTTTTTCTGGATGAGATTGGGGATATGCCGTTATCGCTTCAGGCGAAGCTCCTGAGGGTGCTCCAGGAAAGGCAATTCTATCCGTTGGGGAGCGAGAAACCCGTTGATGTGGATCTGCGGCTGATCGTCGCGACCAACAAAGACCTTGAAGCCGAGGTTAAGAGAGGGGCTTTTCGAGAGGACCTGTTTTACAGGATCCATGTCATCCCTGTCCGCATCCCTCCCCTGAGGGAGAGAAAGGAGGATATTCTCCCGTTGGCGGAACACTTCCTTAAAAAGACATCAGAAAGGATGAACAAGGGCATTAAAGGTTTTACACCCATGGCCATACAAAAACTGATGCTCCACGATTGGCCGGGCAACGTCAGAGAACTGGAAAATGCCGTTGAGTGCGCAGTGGCCACCAGTCGCCGGGAGTCCATATCGGAGGACGCGATCCTTCCACTGAAGGAGGACCTTTCGACATCACCAAAGCCTTTCAAGGAGGCCAAGGAGGACTTTGAACGGGACTACCTGAATTGGGTCCTCCAGGTGGCGGAGGGTAACGTGAGCAAGGCTGCAAACCTGGCAGGAAAATATCGCGCTGATCTTTATTCCCTCCTCAGGAAATACGATCTCAAGCCGGATAGCTTCAAGAAGACATAGTGTATGGTTTCCCTGCACCGGGTTCTTTTCCAGATTCCCTTATATTGTCAATAACATACCCCTTTTACGGCACCTTTTCCCGCTATGACCGGTGAATGAATATCCATACAAAAAAAGCAAATCTCTTCATATTAACATAATCATTACAACGAGTTACAATTTGGCACGGATATTGTATTGTTCATCCGTAACCTGATGGAGGAGGTTTGCAATGAAAAACAAGCGTAGAGTTGTTGTAGCGCTCGCGGTGCTGATGGCAATGATAACGGGATGTTCTCACATGAGTGCCACCCAACAGCGGGCTCTCAGTGGCGGAGCAATCGGGGCAGGATCCGGAGCGGCTTTAACTATCCTGACAGGTGGGAGCGTCCTGGTGGGAACTGCCATCGGGGCAGGAGTCGGTACCGTAGGCGGCTTGATCTATGATGACGTTCAGAAGAAGAAGTAACGGGAACGTATGATGAAAATCAACATGAGAAAATACCTTCTTTTGTCCGTTTCCCTCTGCGTATGGGCGATAGTGTCCGGAATATGCATTGCCGAGGTAAACGTGAACATAGGGGTCTTTGCGCCTCCGCCGCCGTTAGTGATCGAAAGTCCCCCTCCAATGGCCGTAGTATACGGCACGCCTTACGTTTACTACGCCCCCGATATTTCCGTCGGTCTTTTCTTTTACGCGGGAAACTGGTATCGCCCACATCAGGGCCGCTGGTTCAGGGCGAGGTCCTACAGGGGACCGTGGGCGCAGATCCATCATGGCTCCGTGCCACCCGTGCTTGTGAAGCTCCCGCCTGATTACAGACATGTTCCACCGGGCCACAAGAAGATCCCCTACGGCCATATGAAAAAGAACTGGAAGAACTGGGAACGAGATCGTCATTGGGACGGTCGGGCCGGCGGGCCTTCGGGGCATCGGGCCGGCTACGGGAAAAAAGAACATAGGGCAAAGAGCGGGAATAGTCACAAGAACGGCAATGGTAATGGAAGACAAAAACATTGACCGATGATATAAAACCGTCTCTGTAGGAGAGCGGCCATAATGCATCCCCGGATATGCATTATGGCCGCTCATTGCTTTTCAAGCTTCTTTCAACCATCTAACCTGATATTCCTTTTGATTCCTGCTACTTGTCATGAAATTGCACGCCGTCAGGGCCGCGAAATATTTACTTTTTATTTGACAAGGAATGACTTGTATGAGACTCATTAAGAAAAAGACTCGTGAAGGAGCTCGCCATGTTTAAGAAACTTTTGATTGTTTCAATGATTCTTATTGTGGTTTTTGTCTTTTTGCAGGTTAACGCTTCCGCCAAGATCATCGTGAAATACGGTCACGTTGGTCCACCCATTCATCCGCAGCACTTCGGTGCGGTTGCATTTGCCAAGTATGTGACGGAAAAGACCAAGGGGGAGATTGAGGTCCAGGTATTCCCGCTGGGTCAGCTCGGCGGTGAACGCTCGATGACCGAACAGGTCCAGGCAGGAACCCTCCACATGACAGCGGTCACATCAGGGGTGCTCGCGAACTTCGTTCCCGAAATCGGCATTATCGAGCTGCCTTTCGTCTACCCCAACAGGGCGGTTGCCTATAAGGTTCTCGATGATAAGGAAGTCCAGCAGCGCTTTGCCAAATACTGCGAGCCGAAGGGTTTTATCTTTATCGGCTACACAGAGAATGAGTTCAGGGACCTGACGAACTCAAAACGGCCGATCAAGAAACCGGAGGACCTCAATGGACTGAAGATAAGGGTCGTCGAGAGTCCGGTGTTTATCGATACCTTCAAGGCGCTGGGTGCGAACCCCACGCCGATGCCGTTTCCGGAAATCTATAACGCCCTTCAGCAGAAGGTTATAGATGGCCAGGACAACCCGCTTTTCACATCTGTTCTCATGAAGTTCACCGAGGTGAATAAGTTTGCCACTGTCTCGAACCACATTCTCACCGAATGCCCCGTCGTGGTGAACAAGAAATTCTGGAACTCTCTGACGCCGGAACAGCAAAAGATATTCAGGGAAGCCGCCGCCGTTCAGATCAAGGTGAACAGGGAAGGAAACGCCAAGGGCAGCGCCGACGCAATCGAGAAGGCAAAGGCCCAGAAAGTGGACGTTTACGTTCTCACCGCGAAGGACAGGGATGTCTTCAGGAAGGCGGTACAACCGGTCTACGATAAGTACAAAGGCGTGTTCGGCGCCGAGTGGTACAACTTCTTTATGAAGAAGATCGATTTTTATTCGAAGAAGAAATAGTAAAGGCCAATTATAAGGGGGAGGGGCGAGCCTCTCCCCCCATCCGACATGAAAGACTTCGTAAGGAAACTCCAGACGATCGAGGAAGGTTTTGCCGCTTTCTCGCTGCTCGGAATTGCTCTTCTCACATTTTTTGAGACGGCTCTCCGTTATACCATGAACCACACCTTTACCTGGTTCGGTGAGGTGGCGAACTATACGATGATCTTCTGTACGTATCTTGCCGCATCCATCGGGATCAAGTATGGAACCCATTTTTCCATGGAAGCGTTAACGGAATTTGTACCTGACCGGGTGAGCCACCTTTTAAAAACCGTCGCTTATTTCATATCGGGAATTGTGACGATCCTCTTTATCTACTATGGCACCGTGCACCTTATGACGCTCAAGAAGTTTGGCGTGACGAGTTCCGCCATGCAGATACCGATGTACATTCCCTATATTCCGATCCCCCTTTTCGCCCTGACGATGGCCGTTCGTTTCTTTGCGCTGTCTCATCGGCATCTCAGAAGTTGTCTCAAGGGGGAACCATTCGAAAGGGTGAGGAAAAAATAGCCGATGAGCCTTACGATTGTCCTCCTGTGCTTCTTTGTCCTCCTTGCTCTTAGCGCCCCCATTGCCATCGTTCTCGTGGCAACGACGGCGATCTACCTTATTTTTATTGCTCAGACGCCGCTTACCTCGCTCATTCAGCAATTGTTCAATGGGCTCGATAATTTTGTTCTTCTCGGCGTTCCCTTCTTTATTCTTGCGGGGAACATCATGGCGGAAGGCGCCATTTCGACGAGGCTTGTGAACGTGATGAAGCTTTGCGTCGGCCGGTTCACCGGCGGACTCGCCATAGCTTCCATTTTGGCCTGTATGTTCTTCGCGGCAATTTCCGGTTCTTCACCGGCTACCGTCATCGCTATCGGAAGCATCATGATGCCCGCCCTTATGAAGGAAGGGTATGGAGAGCGTTTTTCCATGGGTCTTCTGACATCCTCCGGTTCCCTGGGGATCCTTATCCCTCCGAGTATTCCCATGATTCTCTACGCCCTCGTCATGAACGTATCCGTGGCGGAGATGTTCATGGCCGGGTTTCTTCCCGGTATTTTCATAGGCGTCTGTCTTATAGGCTATTCCTTCTACCAGTCCAGAAAGCATGGCTGGAAATCGGAAACTACTTACACCTTCAAGGAAGCTCTAAAGGTCCTCAAAGATGGCATATGGGCGCTTTTCCTGCCCGTTCTTGTCCTCGGCGGGATCTATGGAGGTATCTTTACCCCTACCGAGGCAGCGGCGGTATCGGTCGTTTACGCCCTTGTTATCGAGCTTTTTGTATACAAGGAACTCAAGTTCAACCGCCTGTTCACTATTTGCAGGGATTCGGCGGTTCTCTCGGGGTGCCTGCTTTTCATTCTCTCCTGCGCGATGACCTTCATCTGGCTTCTTACGGTCGAACAGATACCGGTGAAACTTGCGGAACTTATCGTTGCCAACATCGAGAGCAAATGGCTTTTTCTCCTGGCTATAAATGGCGCGCTTCTCATCATCGGTGCGCTGATGGACATCGTGACGGCCATTATCATCATTTCTCCCATCCTGGGTGCGACCCTCGCGAAATATAATATCGATCTCGTTCATTACGGGATCATCATGATCGTAAATGTCGAATGCGGCTTCCTGACGCCGCCATTCGGATTGAACCTCTTCGTTTCGATGGCGATCATGAAACGTTCCCTTGTCGACGTAGGCAAGGCCATCCTGCCCTTTATCCTGATTTTCTTTGGCTGTCTTCTTGTCATTACCTATGTTCCCTGGATCGCAACGTTTCTTCCCAAGCTCTTTTTAGGGAACTGATTCCCATCTCGTCGCCAGGGTTTCCCCGCCGTTTCCAGAGTACTATCCTGAGTACCCTCCGATAATTCACGGCGCTTCCCCCCCTGTCTCATGATTCAGTTATGTATGTTTCCCGGTTTATTGGAGATTCTTGACGTTCCAACTGTCCCTCATTATGCTTATTGGAGTAGACAACAAATCGCAAGGAGCTTGCGGAACGACCGCTTGCTCTCGGGCGGAAAGAGGAAGGATTCATCTATGGCTAAACAGGCAACCGAACTCAGGTATGCTGTCCGTCCTCGTGTGATCTTCAAGTATTTCGGACAATTGTGCCTCGTGCTTGCCGTGCTGGCGATGGTGCCCCTGGTGATGTCGCTGATTTTTGGCGAGAATGACATCACCGTGAGATATGCCGTTGTGGTTGGCGCGCTCATAGCCCTGGGGTTGGGGATGGCGCGGCTGCGGGCTCCTTCCGGCATGCAGGCCAATGAGGGCATGGTGCTGGTGGCCCTCATCTTCCTCTTCGGGCCGCTCACCATGTGTTACCCGATGATGAGTTCGGGACTGAGTTTCCTGGATGCTCTTTTTGAAGCCATCTCTGGCGTGACAACCACGGGACTGAGCACGATGGCGACGCTGGTTGGCGCGCCGGCGACGTTTCTCTTTGGCCGCGCCTGGATGCAGTGGTATGGAGGACTGGGTATCATCGTGTTCTCGCTGGCGTTCGTGATACACCCGGGTCTCCTGGCGAAAGGACTGGCTGTCACAGAGACGGAAACCGACGATCTGGTTGGTGGCACGCGGGCACAGGCACGGCAGGTCCTGAAAATTTATGGGGCTTTGACCGCCCTGGGCATCATCGGTTCCTTGTCGGTAGGAGTCGGGCTTTTCGACGCGGTACTGTATACGTTTGCGGCGGTCTCGACGGGGAGCTTCGCGCCGCATGACGGAAGCCTCGCGACGTTGGGCTGGCCCGCACAGGCCTGGATTACCCTGCTCTGCCTTGCCGGTGCGGTCCCGCTGATGTTCTATTACGGGATGTTAAAGAAGAAGCGGCGAGTTGGAGTGGAGTTTCTGCAAGTCCAAGCCATAGTCGTAGCTTCCCTGGTCGTTTCGCTGGCGGTAGGCGCTGCCATGCATCTGAGCGCCGGCATGCCCTGGTCACAAGTAGTTCATCACGCGCCCTTGCTCGCCATTTCCGCAGCTGGGGAAACGGATATTATGACCAGGCCACCAGGCTGCATTTGACGGGAAGAAACACTATGAGTGCTCGCACCGGAGAAACAGGTATAGGTTTTTTGACCGGAGCGGCTTATCAAAGTTTACTAATCACAACTGATCGCTGGAAGTTGGTAACGACCGCAAAGAGGGGGTTTTGATAACGGAACCTGCGAGTCGGTACCAGGCTCGTACAGGGGGGGAACTGACGGCCGCCGATCAGGAAAAGCTGCTCAACATCGTCGTGGCTGACCGCGGATGCGAACAGACGGCATGTCTATGTTTGGCGCAGGTTTCTAAAGGCGAACCGCGGCACAAACGGGATGCGGACGCACCGGGAAGTATAGCAAAGTGGTATACGCCCGCCGTTGAAAATGATATGCTCAGAGAAATACAAGAGAATAATAACCGGATTACGTTCGTTGATCAGGCGTGTCCGATGTACAGAGATGGTCAAGTTCTTTCAG
>DIFE01000105.1 GCA_002418985.1 Deltaproteobacteria bacterium UBA5756 | reverse complement strand
TCCAGGGATCTGGACGCAATTCTTTCAAGGCTTCCTCCTGCCCTCTCTTTTATGCCTCCAGCGAACCCCCCCCAGGGGGTGAAGCGGGCCCCGTTTGTTACGGGATAAACGTGAGACAAGTCTTTCGGAAGTGGGATTTGGGCAACAGGCCGTTTACATTCTACCGTTTTCACCGACTCCACCGTTGATCGCAGGGGTGTTTCTCGAAACAGCCGGTGATAGTTTAGCCTGAGTTATCTTCGCAGAGAATACTCCGGCCAAAAGCAAGAGCGATAATGGCTCTCAATAGAGATTGCGCCTCGCCGCCTTTGTTGACAACTACATACCGTTGCCGGTATCGGCAGTTGTCAAAAGGTCATCAAGCCACCCGGCCCACTTTACCATGAATTCCACATTCTCGTTCATGTTCGTGGGTATTATCCGTGATTCCCGGTGGCGCACGTGCCAGACCCTGAATATCTCATCAGCAAACGCCTGACCGACCGTATCAATGCCCTGGAAGTCCAGCTCTATCGTCTTGAAACGTTCCAGGCCGACAACGACCCTTCTTGCCTGTGATCTTGATACATACTCCACATTATTCTTGTACAGCTTGACAGAAACAGCTGTCAATCTGCTCCGCTTTATTGCATGTAGATCGTGAATACATCTCCTGCCTCTCCGGCACAGAAAATATAGCTCCCCGCGGGCGCGTAAATTTCGCCTGAATCAATGATACTGTCATAGAGTACTTTATCCAGGGTAGAAACGATCAGTCTTCCGCCGGCAGGTTTTTCGAAGCGCAGAAGCGCGCCATTTTCGACTTTGAGCCATTGATTATAGTCGTCTTCTTTAATTCGGATGGTCGTACGACCCTTGACCTTGACCCCTGGAATACCATCCGCGGTTGAAAGCAGGAAACCACGCCATTCTATCCAGGTCTCGCCGTTCCTGGTAAAAAGCGAAATCCCTGCCTGGTCACGGAAGGCAGTCGCCGCAATCCCTGCATAATTGGCATTCTCTATCTTCTCAACCCCCATAAGGTCCACGTATCCGGGCAATTCTTTGTACAGTGATGATAAGACCGGCATCACGCTTCCCTGCATATAGGGCGGCATGTCTCTAATAAGCCATATCCTCCCCTCCATGTTCTCCTGAAGCCGTCCGGGGTTTTTTATGATTTCAAGCTTTTGATAGGAGATCATGTCAATGTCAAAAGGTTTCGGCTGTCCCCGTGAAATGAGAAAGGATTTGCCGTCCACTGTCGTAAAATAGTAGCTGATTCCCTCCTGGTCGCCATAAAAATAACCGCTATTATAGATGAAGCTTTTGGAGACGGCAGGCTTTTCTTTGCCGGGCCCCTTTGCGGTAAGCCGGGTGATGGTGAAACCGTCCTTTTGTTTATTAAAGGCGATCTTCGCTGCGCCGTTGTCGTCAACATAATACCCCGCATACCTCGTGAGGGCGGCCGGAACCCTCTGAGGAGCGACAGGCTTCTGAACCGCACTCACCCTGTCTTCCATCAGCTTTCTATCTTTCATCAGGGCATCAAGAATGGGGCGGGTAATTGCCTCGCCGTTCGCATCTCCGGATATACTGAAACCGATAGCTATCCCTTCCTGCGGAACGATCTGCAGATTCGTTGTATAACCCGTTGAATGACCGCCCTTGCCCAGCACCTGGATGCCCTTTTTGTGATAATCGGCAATATCGGAATATTCCCAACCGAACTGGCCCATGATCTGCGGACCCCTGAGTTTACCGGAGAAGAGAGTGGGTTGCTCTGCGAGGATCTCTTTTATGGACGCGTCGGACAGGATCCTTTTCCCTTTCGGAGAAAGACTGCCGCCGAAGCGACACAGATCCTCGGCGGTAGAGGACATTCCGCCGGCACCATAGACGGAAATAGCCAAACGGGGATATTTCTTGCCCGTCTGCGCGTCGTAGAATTCCGCGCTATTCGGCTCATTTATTTCACCAATACTGGCCGACGTGTCTTTCATGCCAAGGGGGGTGAAGATCTTATGATTCAGGAAATCGACATATTTCTCTCCCGATACCTTTTCGACGATCATTTCGGCCAGCGTAAAGCCGTCATTGCAATAGAGGGACATGGCGCCCGGATCATGCTTCAAATAGGCATCTTTGAGCTTATCCAGCAGGAGCTTATGCATCCGGGTATCCGGTTTATATCCAAAATAGAAGGTCGAACCGGGAAGACCGGAAGAATGATTGAAGAGCATCCGCACGGTTATCCTTTTGTAGCGTTCATCCTTCATCGAAAATTCAGGAATATACCGTGCAACGGTTTCATCCCCTCCTCGACAAGCAGGAGAACAGCGACTGCGGCAAACATCTTGCTGGTCGAACCGATATTGAAACGGGTGTTCCTGTCGACGGACCTGTTTTGTGCACGGTGCGCAATGCCGATACCTTCCGAATAGACGATCCGGCCCTGGTCCATGACGGCGATGGTGGCCCCGCTCCCCTGTCCCGACGTGATAGCCCTCCATATGGCCTCACGTGCAACAGATATCGTGTTCCTGTAGTCAGGAAGGACTGTCTTTTCCGCAGCCGACAATTCGCCGGAAAATATTATTGAAAAAATGACCAACGCAACAAGGAGCGGTACAGAAAGCTTTCTTTCCATGATCTTCTCTCCAGTAACATTTTTCCGGCCGCTATGGCACGATTCGCATGACGGCACCGCGAACTCAACTTGCCATGCGTTCCTTACCTGTTTCCCAGGGTCCATGACATTTCACCCGGTACCTGCCCCTGACCGGGATCAATGCCAAGATCACGGGTTAGTACGGACAGCACCTGGGGTTCGTGGTAGTACCCCGATTCCTGCAGTTCCTCTAAAGCATCTTCCCGGGAAACAAGCCCGAAATAGACGCCTGCGCCAAGCTCGACAATGGCCTGAGGGAAAAAGGTTGTCCCTGCTCCCTGGAAGCGTTTGAACTGGCAAAGGTCTTTGACCTTTTCGATGCGGCAACTGGTATGCAGGAGCCCTTTTTGTCCCGGTGGCATATGCCAATCCATTTCCTGCTTCATAAGCTCGGCGGCCTTTGCCCATGTGCCATAGACGGTGTTGGACTTCAGGCGACGCAAAATGGGAATCGGCATGTTCGGATCACTCTCCGCTCTGGCCAGAATATCATCCAGGGGTCCGTAAACAGGGGCCAGGAGCTTCTTGACGGAAGACATATGTCGCACCAGGTCTGCGGTCAAAGAATAAGGCTGCGAGGGTTCGAGGGCTTTCGTGACCATCCGCAAAAAGTTTAATGTGCCGGAGCGATGATCGGGGATCTGTTCCTTGTGCGTTTGCCCGGATTTGATCTCGGTCATCACGTAGTCCATGACCGCCAGTTGCACCTCTTCGACCCCGTGCATGATCATGGGAATGTTTTCTTGTACTGCAAGGGGATAAAACAGGGCGTGAGCCACCGTTGGGCAGAGGCAGGGGTGGCCGATACGCTCGAATTGGTCACGCATCGCCTGTCGGATCATGCTCTAGGGCAGGGTGCGTTCGACGAATTCCACATCCGGAAGTACGCGCATGGCCCGACGCATGTTTTCCCTGCACGTGTCGTTAGTGTAGGGCATATTCCATGAGGCGACGAGGACGCGAAGCCTGAGTTTTTTGGCCAGATACCAGAGCAGGTAGGTGGAGTCCTTGCCGCCGGTGTACAGGACCATAACGTCAAAGCGCGAACCGGTGTTCTCCGAGGATGTCCGGATGAGGTCCTCGTCCGTGATGCCATCCTGCATTATCGCGCCCTGCCCGGATCTTTCCGCCAGTTCGTAGCACTGACAAAAGGCGCACAGGCCGTTTGCATCAAATTCCAGCCCGGGCAGAACGTAGTCGTTGGTGACACAGCGAACGCACTGTTGGAAGTTGTCCCTGGTGGATGGCTGACGGATCTCATGCGCCTCCACTATGATCGCTTCCTCAATCAATCGGGCATACATTTCATGATCGGTAAGGTCTGATGGCAGATCCTTCGCGGCAGTCCGACCGTCAAGCAATTGCAGGCGGTCCGCCAGTTCGCGGGGCAAAGGGATGATGTTCCCTGTATGATTTGGCGGATTGCGCAAGCCAAAATAGACAAGCTGCGCGCCCGCGTTCGTCTCTTTGACCTGCCATCGGTACTGCAGGACCGGGTGTTGAAGTGTTCCCATATTTCCTCCCTGTCGCGTTGATGTTTACGTTGAGTTTATCGCTTCACTACACGGACTCTCAATTCTCCGGCGAGAGTCACACTCAAGTTTCTTGTACGCTGATAAAAAAGACGTATCCTTTAGTGTTGTCAACAAAATGAACCGAAACAGGTCAAAAATCAAGAACAAGTTGAAGAGAGTAACGTGTCTCTGTGATGAAATGGATCCTCAGGAGATAGGCATGCCGGGGAATAAAATGAACACGGTGCAGGGCGGGCAGGAGAAGAATTTCGTCAATAACCATTTTATTTATCGGGCTCAGTCTGAGATAATAAGGGCGAAGTACGATTTTATTATCGGGAACGCATCCCCGGTACCAGGGGTCGTCATGCCAGATAAAAAAACCATCCTGCTCGTCGAAGACGAAGACCTCCTCGTCATTCTGCAAACAGATCGGCTCGAGAGACTCGGATTCAATGTCATTGCCGTCTCCAGTGGAGAAAGGGCAATTGAGGTCACACAAACCACCCCCGGTATTGACCTTATCCTTATGGACATCAACCTTCGTTCTGGAATGGACGGGTTAGAGGCGGCAAGTACAATCCTCAAAGATCATGATATACCCGTTGTGTTCCTGTCCTCCCACGAGGGAGAAGAAATCGTGAAAAGGACAAAAGAGATCTCATCCTATGGATATGTCGTCAAAGAGAGCGATATGACTGCCCTTGGTGCCTCCGTGAAGACGGCAATGAAACTCCATGAGGCACACCGGGTATTGAAAAAGAAAGAGAGCAGCTAAGATTCATGAGCCGTAACGTCGACCACTTCCACGGTCGGCCTCATGGGGTCGACCACCATGAATCTGGGGGCAAAAATGGTTTCCCTGGTGACAAGATCGGTTCCCCGAAGAAGATAGGCCATAACTTCGGAAGCGAGAATCGCACCTGCGAAGGCGCCGCCGATACTCGTTGACGGGCTCTTGCCGGCCGCGAAGGAATTCTCTATCCGTCCAGCTATGGTTGGTCCGAATCTGCCGGACATAAAGGATGGGAAACCCTCACCGGCGGATCTCTTTCTCGCCAGCCCCCAGAACTCATCGGGCATCATGCCTTCCGGATGGTGAGCTACCAGTATCGCGCCAAAGCCAAACACCATGGCCGAGAAGAGGGGAACATTGAAACGTTTGAGCAGATCCGGGGTCATCGCCTTGACATCCGCACCTTTTTCGAAATCTATGACGCCAATATTGACATCGCTGCCGTCGAGGAACCGTTCGAGATTGCCGGTCAATAGCCCCTCAGGAAAGAGTTCGAGCTCGATCTCGGGGTTGATGCCCCGGGCAAGTTCTTCGTACACTTCGATCTTCGGCCGCCCCAGGGTCGATGCAAAGGCTGCGGCCTGACGGTTCATATCAGGGGTGTCGAATACGCCGTTCTCAGCAAGTCGAAACCGCTTTACCCCGGAGCGAACGAGGTTCAGGAAGGTGCCTCCGCCCACTCCTCCCAGGCCGGAAATGGCGATGAGGGGAGCTGAAAGCACCTCAATTCCTTCGTGGCCTAATATGAGAAACGTACGATCAAGAAAACCCTGCATAGATACACCTGACCTTTCCTGTGTTTACACTAAAACCATCGGGATGCAAACCAAAAACCATGTATTTTTCAATTGTCCCACAAATCGCGGGAATGTCCCCCACGTGTCGCTGGCCTTGTTAGTTTCTTATCCATTTTTTTGCTTTTTTATGCAACAGAGAAAATTATGAATCACCCGCTCGATGGGACGACCTGCCCCGGTTCGTATAACCGAAGGGACCAGGGGCACTTTCTCGAGAACATATCTCTCCTCTGCCGGCTCAAAACGGAAAGGACACCGGCGGCGGTCCGGCTACCGGTAGAACAAGGAGACGATCGTGGATCCTTCGCCCGGTTTGGCGCCACCGACATAGTGAAGGGAGGCAGTGCGGTAGTTGGGCCATTCCCAGCCGTACTCCGACTTCTTCGGACTGGCGTAACGCGGGGGGCCGATCACTCGTTTGACGGCGGGGAAGATCTGTCTCGTCCGGTCGGCACCGGGGATTTGAAGCAGGAGGGAAGCCACACGGTCACTGGCCGGGTGGGTCTCGACGGTGATGCCGATGCCGCGGAAGCTGCCGCGGTAACTGGCACAGTCGGCGTTGATGGGTGCGGCCGGCTGCAGGTAATCGACGGCAGGCACCGGTTGGTCCTGGCGGACCTCCCGGAGTATCTTCTCCACATCGGCGGATATGTCGGCGGCAATGCCCGCCACGGACACCCCGACAAGGGCGATGATTAGAGTGATGAGCCGAAAGGCAGTGCGGTTCAGCATTGTGCCACGCTCCGGGCAGGATCGCCTGCTGTCTTGAAATCCTCAAAGGCCCGTCTGTCTGCCAACCGCCACGACAAGGCTCGACAGCTTCATGGCGTATGACCGGAACCGGCCTTTCTGTTAGGCAGTATAGAAACTGTGGAGCCATGTGTCAATCGAAAAGCCGCCTGTGGCGGAGGGAAAGGAGTGCGTTGACACTTCGCGGTAATCTTTCGTATACTACCCATTGGACACATCGACGTGGTGAAACAATGGGGTTCTTCGGGACCGCTATTGCCAGTTAGGACAAGGGCGTCTCATGCCTGCGCGAAAGGGCAGGAGGACGCTCTTTTTGTTTTTTACGTCAGCCCTGTTAAGGAGGGGGTGACAGATGAGCGATGATCGAAATCGCAGGTTCAGGCATACCGTTCTCAATCCGTCGACCGGCAGAGAGCCGAAGAGGAATCCGGAATTCTTTGAAGATGAAGAACTCTATATGGCAATGGTAGAAAACATCGCCGACGGCATTGCAATCACGGTGAAGACGGAAGGGGTTTTTGTCAACAGGGCCTTTCTCGCCATTCACGGCCTTGGCAGCGAATCAGAGGTCGTGGGCCGCCCCCTTGAGGAGCTTGTGTTCCGTGAAGACCGGGAGGTGGTCAGGGAGCGCACTCTCGCAAGGCAGAGAGGTGAGCATCCTGACGATGTTGTCGAGTACAGGATCCAAAGACCGGACGGAGGGATTCGGACGGTGCAGGTTTCGGTAGTGACGACGACGTACAAGGGCCAACCTGCCACGTTAGCGGTTCTCCGGGACGTTACGGACAAAAAACGGGCAGAGGCCGAGATCATGAGACTCAATCAGGAGTTGGAGCAAAAAATTCTCGATCTCAGGAATGCAAACGACGAGTTGGAGGCATTCAACTCTACGGTCTCCCACGATCTGCAAACACCTCTCATGGTTATCAAGGCCTTTTGCAGGAGAATCAGCGAAAAGTATGCCCCATCGCTCGATAAGAAATTCATCGAGCAGATGGGTACGATACAGGCGAGCGCGCAAAGAATGGAGCAGCTGATCAATGACCTGCTGGCCTACGCAAAGCTCGGCAAACAAGCTCTACAGCGAAAGCGGGTGCCCATGAACGAGCTCGTCGAGTCGGTTCTTGCGGACCTCCGTGCGCTCTATCCCGATGGAGAGGTCATCGTTTCTCCCCTCGCCGATTGTATTGGAGACGAACGTATGCTGCGCCAGATGTTTGCCAATCTTATTTCCAACGCATTCAAGTTCACAAGCCGGCAGGCAAAGGTTGTGATCGAAATAGGACGCATTGAGGGCATAACCGAGAACGTTTTCTTTATCAAAGACAACGGCGCCGGCTTCGACATGGAGCATAAGGGCAAGCTGTTCAACGTGTTCCAACGACTTCACTCCCAGGAAGAGTTCAGCGGCACCGGCATGGGCCTCGCCATCGTAAAAAGAATTGCCGGCCTCCACGGCGGCACTGTTTGGGCCGAGGGCAATCCTGGCAGCGGTGCAACGTTCTACGTCGCACTCCCGCGCTGATCGGGCGCCTGAGAAAAACCGTGGGATCGTCGCGGACCAACCTAACCGATGGCCACTGATGAGCGTGAAGATCCTTGCCAAACGTCCCCCGGACTCCTACTGATTCTTGACAGAAGCAGTGATGATTTAATATATAATTCTAACCATTAATAACAAGGAGGGATAAATAATGGAAGAAATTGCCAAGATTGCCGTTGAGGAGTATGAGAGGAAGCCGGACGGTTCCTGGGTTTGTGTCAAGAACTCAGATATCACCACTAAGACCGGCAGGATAATGAGGATAGCACCTGGCATGATTTTTCGCAAAGGCGGCACGTTCCAGGGAATTGACGTTGCAGAGACACTTGACAAGATCGGCGGGAATTAAGACCCCGCTAAATGTTCTGGCTTTTGAAACGCCGGGAGAGAGTTGTTAAGAGCCCATGCCTCCACTGTTGCCAACCGTCGGAACAATGCACACCTTTTGGGTTAGGGTGCCGTCTGTCGATGACGGACACCCGGCCATTATAAAGACGAGAGGTGAAACATGATCGATTCTCCCAGGTGTGCGCATGGCCTTAACCTTCTCTTCTGGCCTGTAGTGGTCGCTGCGGCTGTCGGCGCGGTTGTGGCAGTCTCGGCACGACCCGCCGGGGCCGCGGTCCGTACCGAGACCATCACGTATAGTCAGGGCTCGGTCACTCTCGAGGGGTACCTTGCCTATGATGACAGGATTACCGGCAAGCGGCCGGGCGTTCTCGTTGTCCATGAATGGAAGGGTATAACCGCCTACGAAAAAATGAGGGTGGAACAGCTCGCCTCCATGGGCTACGTCGCGCTCGCCGCCGACATCTACGGCAAGGGTGTAAGGCCCACGACAACCGAGGAAGCAAGCAAGACAGCCGGTATATATCGGGGTAACCGGCAGCTCTTGCGTGCCCGGGCCCTGGCCGGTCTCAAAGCGCTCAAGGAGTTCCGCTATACCGATCCCTCGCGCGTTGCGGCGATCGGTTACTGTTTCGGAGGGACCACAGTCCTGGAACTTGCCAGGGCAAATGCCGAAGTGGCGGGCGTGGTCAGCTTCCACGGCGGTCTGGACACGCCGAGTCCCGCCACAGGGTCGGTAAAGCCGCAGGTGCTCGTCCTTACCGGGGCCGATGACCCTGGCGTGCCCCCGGCCCGGCGCCTTGCCTTCGAGGAGGAGATGCGCGCCGCGGGAGCGAACTGGCAAATGAATATATACAGCGGGGCGGTCCACGCATTCACCAATCCCGCCTCGGGCAGCAACCCGTCGACCGGGGCAGCTTACAACGAAAAGGCGGACAAACGCTCCTTTGCGGACATGAAGCTGTTTTTCAGCGAGCTGTTCAAATAGCCGGTCTCTTTTCTTCCCTGTCCGGGCAGCGGGAACCCGTTGGGGTCAGGACCGAGGCGGGGGGAGATGAGCCCCGGCGCTATTTGTTGATTGTATCGAGGGCCCGCCGGATACTCGTTGCCAGTTCCACCTTGTTGATGGGTTTCATGAGGAAGTCGGCAACGCCTATCGCAGCGGCGCTTTCGCGGGAAACGATATCGCTATGGCCGGTGCAAAGAATGATCGGAATGCCCCCTGTTATAGCGAGAAGCTCTTTGGCGAGCTGTGTTCCTGCCATTCCCGGCATTGCCTGATCGGTGATCACGAGGTCAAAGGATGACGGATTCGCGGAAAAGACTTTCAAGGCTTCCCGGCTGTCCGTAACGGCGGTTACCTCGTAGCCTATCCTTTCAAGGGTGGTTCTGGCCCATTCGACGAGCAGTTCCTCGTCATCGACGAAGAGGATCCTCTCGGTGCCGCCCGGGATTTCACCAGGCTGCGTGTCCTGCGTCGATTCTTCAGCATTCGCCTTGGGCAGCAATACACTGAAGGTGGAACCGACTCCGGGTTCACTTTCGACTGTAATCGTCCCTCCAAGGTCTTTCACGATGCCGTACACCACGGCAAGCCCCATGCCGCTGCCGGCGCCAACCTCGCGTGTGGTGAAAAAGGGCTCAAACATCCTTCTCATTACGGCGGGACTCATTCCGACACCGGTGTCCCTCACGAGCAACCGGACGTACTCATGCGGTGCGGCGTCCTCAAGGAGATCAAAGGAGCCGGGTTCAACGTCGATATCGCTCAGGGCCACCTCGATAACTCCCCCTTTCTCCCGCATGGCAAGGGAGGCGTTGGTGACGAGGTTGATAAGGACCTGCTGTATTTCTGTGGGGGCAGCCGATACCATATCCGTGGCAGCTGTTGCAGCAAATGTGATCCTGGTGGTGGCGGGGATTGAGGCTCTCAGGAACTGGAGGGTCTCTTCAACAACGGATGTCAGGGACAGCGGGTGCCTCTTGTGGCTCGTCTTGCGGGAAAATGTGAGTATCTGTTTCACCAGCTCCCGTGCCCTCATGGCCGCTTTAGAGACGTTCTGCAGGCTTTTGTCCACATGGGGGCGGTCCCGAACATCCTCTATGGCCATCTCCGTGAACCCGAGGATGGCGGCGAGCATGTTGTTGAAGTCATGGGCGATGCCCCC
>DIFE01000140.1 GCA_002418985.1 Deltaproteobacteria bacterium UBA5756 | reverse complement strand
AATAAAGGGGAATTACAATGCGGCAGAGAATCAGGATATGCCTGAAAGCGTTTGATCACAGACTGCTGGATCAGTCCGTGAAAGAGATTGTCGATGCGGCCAAAAAGACAGGCGCGCAGGTGATCGGACCGGTACCGCTACCGACAAGAATACAGAAGTTTACAGTCTTGAGATCGCCGCACATCGACAAGAAGTCACGGGAACAGTTTGAGATCCGTACACATAAACGGTTGATGGACATCGTCGATCCCACACAGCAAACGGTTGATGCCCTTATGAAGCTCGAACTGGCGGCCGGAGTAGATGTGGAGATCAAATCTTAGGAGCAGGTTATGGCAGTCACAGACATACTGAATATAGAGGGTGCAAAGGTTGGAGAAGTTGAAATAAAGGACGAGATCTTCAACTGCGAGGTCAAAGAGCATCTTATCCATGACGTGGTCAAGATGCAGCTTGCCAACCGCAGGAGAGGGACCGCCAAGACAAAAGGACGCACGGAAGTTTCCGGTGGCGGCCGCAAACCTTACAAACAGAAAGGCACGGGCCAGGCACGGCGCGGGTCGTCCCGTTCGCCGGTGATGGTGGGCGGCGGCACTACTTTCGGGCCTCAACCGCGGGACTACAGTTACTCCGTTCCCAAAAAGGTCAGAAGGAGCGCACTCAGGTCGGCCCTTACCGTCAGGAATAGCGGTTCAAACATGAAGGTTCTCGATAAGCTCGAATTGGCCGATATCAGCACGAAGACATTTTTCGGGATCGTCAGGACATTAAGCCTGACGAAGCCTCTGTTCATCATCGACAAGAAGGACGAGACGGTCGAGAAGTCGGCGCGGAACATTCCCTACGTCAAGGTGTTGAGAGTGGAGGGGCTGAATGTCTATGACATTATCCGCCACGAACAGCTCATCATGACGGTCGACGCGTTGAAAAAAGTTGAAGAGGTGCTGGCATCATGAACGAATACGATATCATCCTGCGGCCCATCATTACTGAGAAAAGTACACTGGTGAAAGATACGGGAAACCAGTACGTCTTCGAGGTAGCACGAAGTGCAAACAAGATAGAGATCAGAAAGGCCGTGGAGAAGCTCTTCAAGGTCAAGGTAATGGATGTACATGTATCGAACATGGAAGGAAAAAAGAAACGTCTCGGACGCTACGCAGGCAAGCGGTCGGATTGGAAGAAGGCCATTGTGAAGCTGAGTCCGAAGGACAAAATCACGATTTTTGAGGGTGCGTAATGGGCGTGAAAGAATATAAGCCAACTTCCGCCGGCAGGCGTTTTATGAGCGGCCTTACCTTCGATGAGATCTCGAAGGACAAGCCGGAAAAATCCCTGCTGAAACCGATCAAGAAGACGGGCGGACGAAACCACAGCGGAAAGATCACCACGAGGCATATAGGCGGCGGACACAAGCGGCGCCTGCGTATCGTCGATTTCAAGCGGACCAAGTTCGAGATCCCGGGAAAAGTGGCCGGGATCGAATACGACCCTAACCGCTCGGCGAATATAGCCCTTATCCATTATATCGACGGTGAAAAACGTTACATACTGGCCCCGCTCGGCGTCAAGGCCGGCGACACGGTGATCGCCAGCATGAAGCCGGAAACTGAGATCAGGGAAGGCAATGCCATACCCCTGAAATATATCCCTCTGGGCACATTTGTCCATAACATTGAAATGAAGCCGGGCAAGGGCGGACAGCTGGCAAGGAGTGCGGGAAGCTACGCGCAGATCGTGGCGAAGGAAGGCGAGTACGGGCACCTGAGGCTTCCTTCAGGCGGCGTGCGTCTGGTAAATCTTTCCTGTATGGCGACGATCGGCCAGGTCGGCAATATCGATCACGAGAACATCACTGTCGGCAAGGCAGGCAAGCCCAGGTGGCTCGGTGTCAGACCGACTGTCCGTGGTACGGCCATGAACCCTGTTGACCATCCGCTTGGTGGCGGTGAAGGCAGATCGAAAGGCGGCAGGCATCCCTGTTCACCCTGGGGGCAGCTCGCAAAGGGTAAGAAGACCCGAAAAAACAAACGGACAGACAAGTTTATCATTAAACTGAGAGGTTAGGAGGTTCTTGTGGCACGTTCCGTCAGAAAAGGGCCATTTTTAGAGGATAAGTTAGCCCGGAAGGTCGACGAGGCTAAAGAGACAAAGGGATCGAAGGTGATCAAGACATGGTCACGGCGTTCGACGATCACCCCTGATTTTGTAGGGCTTACCTTTGCGGTTCACAACGGCAGGAAATTCATACCGGTTTTCGTAACCGAAGAGATGGTCGGCCACAAGCTGGGCGAATTTTCACCGACGCGGACTTTCCACAGCCATTCCGGTGATCGGAAGTCGAAAGTGGCCAAGAAAAAGGATTAATACAATGGAAATCACGGCGAAAACTCGAATGATACATGTATCACCCAGAAAAGTGCGGATCGTCGCTGACCTGATCAGGAAAAAGAACGTCAACGAGGCCTCGGGGCTCTTGACCTATATGCCGCAGAAAGGCGCTTTCATACTGAAGAAGCTCCTTGACAGCGCAATAGCCAACGCCCGTCAGAAGAAATACGTTGACGTCGATAACCTGTACATCAAGACCGTTATGGTGGACGGCGGCCCGGTGCTGAAACGTTTCATGCCAAGGGCAATGGGGCGTGCAACGAAAATACGCAAGAGATTAAGTCATATAACGCTCATCCTGGATGAAGCATAACCTGGAGGTTAAATGGGTCAGAAAGTAAACCCTTTCGGTTTTAGGCTCGGGGTCATCAAGACCTGGGATTCTAAATGGTTCGCGGCGCGCAACTACGCCAAGTTTCTCCACGAAGACCTGGTTATCAAGAAATTCCTGAAGAAGAAGCTCTACCAGGCAGGTATCTCGAAGATCGAGATAGAGCGTGCTGCAAACAAGGACAAACGGGCGAAGATAAACATCCATACGTCGCGACCTGGTCTTGTGATCGGACGCAAGGGCGCCGAGGTCGAAAACCTGAAGCGCGAATTGCAGCGGATCACTGATAAGGAAGTCATCCTCAACATTACCGAGGTCAAACGGCCGGAGACGGATGCTCAGCTTGTCGCCGAGAACGTAGCGCTGCAGATCGAGCGCAGGGTTTCATTCAGACGGGCAATGAAGAAGAACGTACAGCAGTCGCTGAAGTTCGGCGCCAAGGGCATCAAGGCCATGTGTGCCGGCAGGCTTGGCGGGGCTGAGATGGCGCGGACCGAATGGTACCGTGAAGGCAGGGTGCCCCTGCAGACCATTCGTGCCGATATCGACTATGGTTGTGCTGTCGCGTCGACGAAATACGGCGTCATCGGTATAAAGGTTTGGATATTTAAAGGAGAAGTATTTCAGGAGGCTCGGTAATGCTTGCACCAAAAAGGGTAAGATACAGAAAAGTGCAGAAGGGTACCCTCAGGGGCGTCGCACAGCGAGGCAACGTGGTCAGCTTCGGTGACTACGGGCTACAGGCCACGGAAGGCGGATGGATCACAGCCCGGCAGATCGAAGCGGCCCGTATCGCCCTTACGAGATACGTCAAAAGGACAGGTAAGGTCTGGATCAGAGTATTCCCGGATAAACCCATAACGAAGAAACCCGCTGAAACACGAATGGGTAAGGGAAAAGGGCCGAACGAAGGATGGGTGGCCGCTGTGAAACCCGGCAGGGTCCTCTATGAGATCACCGGTGTTCCCGAAGATAAGGCGCGCGAGGCGCTGAGAATTGCTTCCTTCAAACTTCCTGTCGGCACCAAGTTTATTACACGAAGTGAGGAACAATGAAAGCGAAAGAGCTGAAGGAACTGACAAAAGAAGAGCTGGCAAAGAAGAAGAGGGATGTCAAAGAAGAACTCTTCAACCTAAGATTTCAGCATTCGACGGCGCAGCTCGAGAATACGGCGCGAATGAATACACTGAAGAAGGACGTCGCCAGGATAGAAACCGTCTTGAGCGAGAAGGAATAAAGGCTTAAAGAGGTTCCCATGGAAGCGAAACGTGAAATAAGCAAGCGAAGGATGGTTGGGAAGGTCATCAAGGACAAGATGGATAAAACGGTTGTTGTGGAAGTCGAAAAATTCCTCAAACACCCGAAGTATCACAAGTTTATCAAGAGGAAGCTGAGATACAAAGCGCATGACGAGAATAATTCCGTCAAGACCGGCGACCGGGTTTTGATCGTCGAGACAAGGCCTCTGAGCAAGGACAAACGCTGGCTCGTAAAAGAGGTTGTCAGGCACGAGGAACTTTTCTTGGTCAAGAACGAGGTGTCGCATGATTCAGGAGAGATCTAAGCTCGAAGTGGCCGACAATTCCGGTGCGAAGAAACTGGGATGCATCAAGGTGCTCGGCGGGTCACGAAAACGCTACGGAACGGTGGGAGATATTATTGTAGCATCCGTGAAAGAGGTGATTCCCAATTCCAAAGTGAAAAAAGGTGAAGTGGTCAAGGCCGTTATCGTCAGGACCAAGAAGGAGATACGGAGGAATGATGGTTCCTACGTAAAGTTCGACGACAATTCGGCGGTCATCATAAATCAGTATAACGAACCGGTGGGCACGCGTATCTTCGGACCCGTGGCGAGAGAGCTTCGTGCGAAGAGATTCATGAAGATCGTGTCGCTGGCGCCTGAGGTTGTGTGAGGTAATTATGGAAAAGGTTTATCACGTCAAGAAGAATGACCTGGTCATGGTGACGACCGGAAAAGACAAGGGAAAGACCGGGAAAGTCCTCAGGATCAACAAGAAGAAGGACAGGTTGATTGTCGAAAAGGTCAACATGGTGAAGAAGCACGTTAAGCCGAGCCAGAAGGCCAAGGGCGGCATCATGGAAATGGAAAGCTCCATCCATGTTTCGAACGTCATGATCTACTGTGAGAAGTGTGCGAAACCTGTCCGGACGGGGAAGAAGACCCTTGAAGACGGCAAGAAGGTACGTTTCTGCAAGAAGTGCGAAGAGGTCATCGATAAGTAAGCAGGAGGCGGTCGTTGAATACTTATAGGGATTTTTACGAAAAAGAAGTGAAATCGGCCCTTGTGAGGCGGTTTCAATATAAAAATGTTATGGAAGTGCCAAAGATCGTCAAGATCACCGTGAATATCGGCCTGGGGGAAGCTCTGCAGAATATAAAGGCCCTCGATGCTGCCTCGAGTGATGTCAGGTTGATCACCGGTCAGAAACCGGTCATCACGAAGGCGAAGAAGTCTATCGCCTCCTTCAAGCTTCGCGAGGGGATGTCGGTGGGATGCATGGTGACGTTGCGCAGGGTAAGAATGTATGAGTTCTATCGCAAGCTCGTAACGATCGTCCTGCCCAGGGTGAGAGACTTTAAGGGAGTATCCCCGAAATCCTTTGATGGCCGGGGGAATTATACCCTTGGGTTGAAAGAGCAGATCCTTTTCCCTGAGATTGAATACGACAAGATAGACAAGACCAGGGGAATGAACGTAACGATTACAACAACGGCGAAGACGGATGAAGAAGGCCATGAGCTTTTGAAACTCATGGGTATGCCTTTCAGGAGTTGACGGAGGAGTGCATGGCAAGAAAAGCAATGATAGAGAAAACGAAGAGGGCGCCGAAGTTCAAGGTGCGTGTGCGTAACAGGTGCGCCGTCTGCGGCAGGCCGCGGGCTTTTATCAGGAAATTCCAGATGTGCAGGGTCTGCTTTCGGTCCTATTCCCTGAGGGGAGAAGTCCCCGGTGTTACAAAATCAAGTTGGTGAGGTGGCAATATGGGCATGGTTGATCCAATAGCAGACATGATGACGAGAATCCGTAACGCCATCACGGCGCGTCATGAAACGGTGGACATTCCTTATTCAAACATCAAATTCTCCATTTCCAAGATCCTCAAGGAAGAAGGATATGTGAGAAACTACAAGACCTTTATTGATGAAGCGAGAAAGAAGTTTCTCAAGGTCTACATCAGCTATGACGAGAACTCAAAGAGCGTCATTACCGGCCTTAAGACGATCAGCAAACCAGGCAGGCGTGTGTACGCTAAAGTCGAGAACATGCCCAGGCTCCGCAACAGGACGGGCATCGTTGTCATCTCCACGTCGAAGGGTCTTATGACTGACAGGAATGCAATAAAGAACAAGGTTGGGGGCGAGCCCCTCTTCGTGATCTGGTGAGGTATATATATGTCTAGGATAGGAAAAAAACCAATAATACTCCCCCAGGGAACAAAGCTGGAACTCAAAGACGGCGAGGTTTTCGTGACAGGGCCCAAGGGTTCTCTGAAGAGACCGTTCCTTAAAGGATTGACACTCGCTATGGACGGCAGTACCGTAACGGTTGCGCGTACGAGCGATGAGAAGACCATCAGAGGGTATCACGGCCTCATGAGGACACTGATAGCCAACATGGTGGACGGCGTGTCGCAGGGTTTCGAAAAGAAGCTCGAGATCGTCGGGATCGGTTACCGGGCGGAGTTCCAGACCGGAAGCTTTACCTTCTATCTTGGTTATTCACATCCCATCGTCTTCGCTCTTCCCGAGGGTATTACCGGTCAGCTTGAAAAGCAGACGCAGGTTTCCGTCCAGGGAATTGACAAGGAACTGGTGGGGCAGGTCGCCGCAAAGATACGCGCCTTGAGAAAACCGGATGCGTACAAGAACAAAGGCATCAAATACGCCAACGAAGTCCTGAGAAAGAAAGCAGGCAAAAGCGGGAAATAAGGAGTAGCGGTATGCACAGAAAGGATAAAGTCGAAGCCCGGCAGAGACGTAAACGGAGAATAAGAAAAAAGATCCAGGGCACTCAGAATAAACCGAGGCTCACGGTGTTCAAGAGTATCAAGCAGATCTATGCGCAGCTGGTTGACGACACCGAGCAGCGGGTCCTCACCGGGATTTCAACGCTAAACAAGGAAGTGCAGGCCGGATTGAAGAGCGGCGGCAACAATGACGCTGCCAAAAAGGTCGGCGAAGCGATCGGTAAAAAGGCCCTGGGACTCGGCATAACCGAGGTGGTTTTCGACCGCAATGGCTTCAAGTACCACGGAAGGATCAAGGCGCTCGCCGATGGGGCGCGTGAAGCCGGGTTAAAATTTTAACGGGAGGTTGTGTTGGTTGAAAGAAAGCGAATAGACGCAGGCGATCTCGAGTTGCAGGACAGGCTTGTCTACATTAACCGTGTCGCGAAGGTCGTCAAGGGTGGTCGCAGATTCTCCTTCAGCGCCATCGTTGTCGTCGGCGACGGGAATGGAAAGGTCGGTTTCGGACTGGGCAAGGCCAACGAAGTCCCCGATGCAATACGAAAAGCCGTTGAAAGGGCGAAGAAAAGCCTTATAGAAGTTCCCGTGGATAAAGGGACCATCCCACACGAGATCATGGCAAAGTTCGGAACGAGTCAGGTGTTCATGAAACCTGCACGGGAAGGCACAGGCGTTATTGCCGGCCGGGCTGTCCGGGCCGTCGTCGAAGTGGCGGGGATCACCAATATCCTGACGAAGTGTTATGGCTCCAGGAACTACCATAACGTGGTTAAGGCGACCATCAGAGGCCTTTCCCTGTTGAAATCGCCTGAATTGGCATTGAAACAGAGAGGCAAACTGAAGGTCGAGGAGGGTTAAGATGAGCCACCTCAAGATAAAATGGACTAAGAGCTTTATTGGGTGTCCTGAGGACCAGAGGGCCACAGTGAGAAGCCTCGGCTTCAAGAAGCTGCACCAGGAAAAGACGGTCAAGAACACCCCTGAGATCAGAGGTATGGTCAAAAAGGTGATACACCTCGTTACAGTATTGGAGGATGCTCGGTAAATGAAACTATCAGATCTTAAACCAATCCCGGGATCAAAAAAGAGCCGCAAGCGTGTCGGACGGGGAACCGGATCGGGCCTTGGCACAACCGCGGGTTATGGCAACAAGGGCCAGCGGTCCACGAGCGGCGGAACGAAAGGGAAAAGCTTTGAGGGCGGTCAGTTGCCGCTCACGAGAAGGATCCCCAAGAGAGGTTTCAAGAATCCTTTTCGCAAAGAGTATTCCGTTATCAACATCGGCGACCTCGAGGTCTTTAAAGGTACTGAAAAGGTCGGTGTTGAAGATATTCTGAGGGCAGGGTTCTTCAAGAAGATGAAAGACGGGATCAAGCTTCTCTCGGTGGGAGACATAGATTTCCCCATAAAAATATCGGTTCACAAGGCATCACAGAAGGCCGTCGAAAAGATACGGGCCAAGGGTGGTGACGTGGAGGTACTCGTTTAATGGGAGGTTTCCAAAATATTGGAAAGATCCCCGAGCTGAAGCGCAGGATCATATGGACTCTCGCACTGCTTGCTGTTTACCGCGTCGGCATTCATATACCCACGCCTGGTATTGACGGAAATGTCCTTGCGGGCATTTTCGAGCGTGCGAAGGGGACGCTTCTCGGGTTTTTCGATATGTTTGCCGGAGGCGGCCTGGAGAGACTGTCTATCTTCGCCCTCGGCATCATGCCCTATATCAGCGCGTCGATCATCCTTCAACTCCTGACGGTGGTCATACCTACCCTTGAAAAACTATCGAAGGAAGGCGAGGCGGGCAGAAGAAAGATCACCCAGTACACCCGGTATGGAACGATTGTTATCAGTATTATCCAGGGTCTCTTCATCGCCATAGGTTTGGAACAGATGCGCGGGGCCGGTGGCGAGGCTGTTGTTTTCAATCCGGGATGGAGTTTCAGGCTGATGACGATGATCACGCTGACGGGCGGAACGTCTTTCATCATGTGGCTTGGAGAGCAGATCACGGAAAAAGGTATAGGCAACGGGATCTCTCTTATCATATTTGCGGGTATTGTGGCGCGAATGCCGAATGCCATCGCCGGCACATGGGGTCTCGTGAATACGGGCGAGCTCAACTGGTTTGTCGTGATTGTCCTTGTGGCGATGATGCTTGCGGTTGTCGCCTTCATAATATTCATGGAAACCTCGCAGCGAAGGATTCCCGTGCAATATGCAAAACGGGTGGTCGGTCGGAAAATGATGGGCGGGCAGACGACACACCTTCCATTGAAGATCAACACGGCGGGTGTTATCCCACCGATCTTCGCGTCGTCCATCATTATGTTTCCGGCAACGATTTCGAATTTTATCACGCACCCCTACGCGAAGAAGATAGCTGAGCTTTTTACGCCCGGGTCGGCGCTGCACGAAATTTTTTACATAGGTTTTATCATCTTCTTCTGTTATTTTTACACTGCCATAGTTTTCAACCCGGATAACGTGGCGGACAACATGAAGAAGTATGGCGGATACATACCGGGCATCAGGCCGGGAAAACGGACATCGGAATATATTGATAAGATACTGACGCGGGTCACCTTCATCGGGGCCATATATATCTCTTTTGTATGTGTGCTGCCGACGTTGCTGGTCAAAAAGTTCAATGTGCCCTTTTATTTCGGTGGTACGGCCCTTCTCATTGTGGTAGGTGTTGCCCTTGATACGATTCAGCAGATCGAGTCGCACCTCATATTGAGACACTACGATGGATTGGTAAAGAAATCGCAGAGAATCAAGGGACGACGTTAGAGATTATATGAGGCGCAGACTCGCGCATGAACGGGTCAAGGGTCTCTGAGCTGAGGAATGATCTTTCTAAAGACAAACGAGGAGATTGAGAAGATGCGGGTCGCCAGCAGCAAGGCGATGGAAATGCTTCTCTATCTGAAGGATTTTGTAAGGCCAGGCACAAAGACCATTGACCTGGAAACCGTTTGCGAGGAAAAGATAAAAAAGACAGGAAATATCAAGGCCGCCTTTAAAGGCTACAACGGGTTTCCTTATTGCCTGTGCATATCCGTAAACGATGAAGTGGTGCACGGTATGCCGTCTGAACGGCAGCTGAAAGAGAATGATATCGTGAGCATTGATTTCGGCCTTCTTTACGAGGGATATTATGGGGACGTTGCTATGACCTACGCTGTCGGGGGAATCTCGAAGGCCGCCCGGAAACTCCTTGAGGTTACTGAAAAGGCCCTGAACCGGGGTATTTCGGAGGCGCGCGAAGGCAACAGGCTGCATGACATCTCCCATGCTATACAGGATTTTGTTGAAGCAGAGAAGTTTTCCGTGGTGAGGGAGTTTGTGGGCCACGGAATAGGCAGGAGTCTTCACGAAGAACCCCAGCTGCCGAATTACGGGATGAAGGGGACGGGGCTCAGGCTGAAACCCGGAATGGTATTTGCGATAGAACCGATGGTAAACATGGGAAACAGTGAGGTTTATATTAAAGAGAACGGGTGGACGGCCGCAACGAAGGACGGAAGCCTGTCAGCTCATTTTGAACATACTGTTGCCGTAACGGGCAACGGTCCCGAGATATTGAGCAAAGCCTAGAGAGGTAAAATGCCAAAAGGCGAGGGTATAGAAATAGAAGGAACGGTCGTGGAGCCATTGCCCAATGCGATGTTCAGGGTGGAACTTCCCAACGGCCACAAGGTGTTGGCCCACGTATCAGGAAAGATGAGGATGCATTACATCAAGATACTGAGGGGAGACAAAGTGGTTGTCGAGCTCTCGCCGTATGACCTTACACGGGGCAGGATCATTTATCGCGTTAAGTAGGAGGAAAGCATGAAGGTAAAACCTTCGGTGAAGAAGAGATGTGACAAGTGCAAGATCATCAAACGTAAGGGTGTTGTCAGGATCATATGCGAGAACCCCAAACATAAACAGAAACAGGGCTAAGGAGGCAAAAGGTGGCACGAATTGCTGGCGTTGACATACCTAGGGAGAAAAGGATCGAGTTGGCCCTGACCTATATCTACGGCATCGGGAGAACGCTTTCCAACAGGATCCTGGCGCAGGCGGGGATCGATCCGAGCAAGAGAACCCATACACTCCTCGATGAAGAAATTGCGAAAATCAGGGACATCCTTGAGAACGAATACAAGGTCGAAGGTGATCTGCGAAAAGAAGTGAGCATGAACATCAAGAGGCTCATGGATATCGGATGTTACCGGGGCCTGAGGCACAGAAGAAGCCTTCCTGTCCACGGACAGAGGACGAGAACGAATTCCAGGACCCGCAAGGGCCCCCGGAAGACTTCAATGAAACGAAAATAACGACGAGGTGGTGCGTACATGGCGAAGGTCAGAAGAAGCGGAAAGAAGAAAGTAAAAAAGAATATCCCCGTCGGTGGAGCATACATACAGTCAAGCTTCAATAATACGATCATCACGATCACCGATCCGCAGGGCAATGTCGTGTCGTGGTCAAGCGGAGGGGTTGTAGGTTTCAAAGGATCGAGAAAGAGCACGCCCTTTGCAGCGCAGCTTGCTGCCGAAAACGCCGCAAAAAAGGCCATGGAACATGGGCTCAGAACGGTCGATGTCTATGTGAAAGGTCCGGGGGCCGGACGTGAGGCGGCACTCAGGGCGCTCCAGAGTGCAGGTTTAAAGATACACCTCATCCGGGACGTTACGCCGATCCCCCATAACGGCTGCAGGCCGCCGAAACGCAGAAGGGTTTAAAGGAGGCACGAATTGTCACGATATGTTGGACCATCATGCAAATTATGCCGGAGAGAGGGCATAAAGCTTTTCTTAAAAGGTGAAAGATGCTACACCGAAAAGTGTGCCATCGAGAAAAGAAACTATCCACCTGGACAGCACGTCGATACCAAAGGCAAGGTCATGGAATACGCCATGCGTCTGAGAGAAAAACAGCGCGCACGCAGGATCTATGGACTGAGTGAGAAACAGTTCAGAAGGTTCTTTACGATGGCCGAGCGCAAGGAAGGGATCACCGGGACGAACTTCCTCATCCTCCTTGAGAGAAGGATCGACAACATGGTATTCCGCCTGGGTTTTGCGACGTCGCGCGCGGAAGCGCGCCAACTGGTTTCGCACAAACACATTGCCGTCAATGGCAAGACCGTCAGTTCTTCAGCCTACATTGTCAGAGTGGGCGACGTGATAGAAGTCAGGCACAAAGAAATGCCAAGCGTTGTGAATGCGCTGGAATCGGTGGTGCGAAGGGGTGTGCCCACGTGGATCGATCTCGACAAAGATAATATGAAGGGTACCATTAAACTCTTCCCGACACGCGATGATATTTCATTGCCGATAAAGGAACAGTTGGTTGTAGAGTACTATTCAAGGTAGTTATTACCCCAAGGAGGGTACATGCCTATGTTTGAAAAAAACTGGCAGGAGCTTATCAGGCCAACCAAGATCGAGATAGAGAAGAAGGACAGCGTTTATGTCAAGTTCTCGACGGAGCCTTTTGAGAGGGGATACGGTGTGAC
This sequence comes from Deltaproteobacteria bacterium UBA5756, assembly GCA_002418985.1. GTDB lineage: Bacteria > Desulfobacterota > Syntrophorhabdia > Syntrophorhabdales > Syntrophorhabdaceae > Delta-02. The sequence continues at coordinate 2,010 of DIFE01000140.1, read as the reverse complement.
GATCGGGAACTCCCTCCGCAGGGTGCTGCTTTCATCGATCATGGGCGCGGCCATAACGTCCGTTTGGATAGACTCTGTCGACCATGAATTTTCAACGGTCCGCGGTGTCAAAGAAGACGTTACGGAAATCATCCTCAACCTGAAAAAGGTTGTTGTCAGGATGACCGATGACAAACCTGCTCTTCTGAAGATTGACGTAAAAGGTAAACGGGAAGTAAAAGCGGGAGACATTACCCATGACGGCGGCGTGGAGGTCGTGAATCCCGACCTGCATATAGCCACGCTCTCAAGTGACTCCAGGCTTTACATGGAAATGAAGGCGCGACTCGGTCGCGGTTATCAGCCTTCCGAACAGAATATCGACGATGCCGACCCCATCGGCACAACGCCGATCGACGCAATTTTCTCGCCCATCAGAAAGGTGAGCTACAATGTCAGCCAGGCCAGGGTGGGCCGGCGGACCGACTATGACAAACTTTCCATGGAAATCTGGACCGATGGCAGCGTCGATCCTCTTGACGCTCTGTCGTTTGCTGCAAAGATCATCAAGGAGCAGATGCGGATCTTCATAAACTTTGACGAGATAGAAGAAGCGGAATCGGCCGAAGAAAGGGGGCAGGAAAAACCCGACTTCAATGAAAACCTGTACCGCAGCGTCGACGAACTCGAGCTTTCGGTCAGGAGTGCCAACTGCCTGAAGAATGCGGATATCAAGTACATAGGAGAACTTGTCCAGAAAACGGAACAGGAAATCCTGATGACGAAGAACTTCGGAAGAAAGTCTCTGAACGAAATTAAAGAGATTCTCTCTTGCATGGGGCTGAGGCTTGGTTTAAAATTAGACAGTTTTCCTGCCAGAGAAGAACTCGACAAAATGGTTCTCAAGAAAAAAGATCACATGTAGGGGTTGACAATGAGGCATCAGAACAGAGTAAAGAAAATGAATCGATCCAAGAGCCACAGACGGGCATTGCTGATGAACCTTGCCAACGCTCTTTTCGATCATGAAAGCATAAAAACGACGAATCCGAAGGCAATGGAGCTCAGGAGGGTGGCCGATAAGCTCATCACTCTTGCGAAGAAAAAGGACCTCCATTCGCTGCGCCTTGTCTTTGCCTTCTTGAGGGACAAAAAGGTTGTCAGGAAGCTCTTCAGCGACATCGGCGACCGCTATGCGGCCATAAACGGTGGTTATACCCGGGTGGTCAAGATCGGTCTCAGAAAAGGCGATGCGGCGCCAATGGCCATTATTGAGCTGACGCAGAAGAAGGAATCGGAGAAAGAAAAAGAGAAGGGCAAGACGAAAGAGAAAAAAGAGGCAAAGCCCGCCAAAGAGAAGAAGGAAAAGGCGGCGGCGAAGAAAAAGGCCGCACCTGGAGAGGCGGGGTCTTCAGAAGAGGCAAAACCCAAGAGAGTAAGGAAGCCCAAGGCGGCAAAAGCAGAAGAGAAGACGGAAACAACGGAAACCGTCTAAAAGATATTGGGAGATCGTTCAACGGCAGGACAACGGACTCTGACTCCGTGAATCGAGGTTCAAATCCTCGTCTCCCAGCCAAATAATATCAAAGGGTTAGCCAACATGAGGCTAGCCCCTTTTTCGTGAAGGTAACGTTTTTGCCAAAAATTTGCCAAAAATCAGATAATTACCCATTATTACCCTTATTTAAGCCGGCAGACTGAAACGCGGAATTGATCAGCGTCCCGTCCTTTGAGCCACAGGCGTCCTCGATGTACTTGCTGTAGACCCTGATAATCATATTTGTGTCCCGGTGCCCCATGACCCTGGCTATCCACAGGGGGTTCTCCCCAAAGCTCATATCTAGTTTCCATCCGGAAACCCTAACTCCATGAAATATAACACAAAAAGGCAATAAAGTGCTGTCAATTGTCTGTCGAATCTGGTATAATGATGACGATAATAGGTTGTTATCATTAGCAAATACACGCAACGAGGATTCCCGAATGCGCCAGAAATTCACCCCTCAGATGAGTCTCTTTTCTCCCATTGCC
>DIFE01000157.1 GCA_002418985.1 Deltaproteobacteria bacterium UBA5756 | reverse complement strand
GGGGTTTCCGGACGGACACTAACTAGCTGAAAGACCATCTCCCTTTGCTCATCAAGCGTGGGTAACGGCAGAGACAATCTCCTTAATGTGCCAGAATTAATATTGAATTTGCCGTCGGCGGTTCGCATCGCGCGTCCGCTTAGAAAACCCTTGCCCGCTTCGGTTTGAGCATATTCGTTTACAAAAGCCGGAAGAACCTTGGAAGGATCGACACGAACACGTATAAGGTACGAAGCAAAATAGCACCCGTCCAGTTCCCCCCGAAACAAGGCGCAGCGACCAGCATTTTCTTGGACTCCGTTGGTTCTTACAAAGAGCAGATCGCCACTGACCAATCTGAGTTGATCAATTTCCTTCTGTTTCGGCCGACCATATTTGAGATCGCCGAGATCAATCGAGCCTATCAGGACATTTGGAATTCTTAGTACCGGTAAACCATCTTCATTTAGGTCGCACTTTACAGACGTACCGTAATCAAACGCAAGCGCGACATTCTCTAGCGTTGAGACGCTCCAACTCTCCGGTACCGGGCCGATTTCGGTCATTTTTTGTGGTTCGCCGCGGAGACCTTCGGTGAAGAGTTTCTGGAGGAGAGCCTTTTTCAGTTCCGTGGTGAGTTGAATCAACCGTTCCTGCTCCTCGATGGCTCGCTGTGCAAGCTCCAAAACCGCCGCGATCTTCCGCTGTTCGTCGATGGGCGGGAGGGGTACAGCGATGCGATAGAAGGATTTCGGGTCGACCCTTTGGCGACTTGGCGTAGAACCCGAAACAAGGGCCTTTGCTTTGGGCATCACATGTTCCGACCACATCAGAAAATAGAGGAATCGCTTGTCTACATCATCGCGTGGAGAAATGGGTATCCACTCAGTTGAACCGATTTTTCGATGAGCGCTGCAGTTATCCACCGTCCATACTTTTTCTACGCGAGGATTGAGTTTCCCGAACAACACGGTTCCGGGGTACAATAGGAGTTTGGCGCTTCCAATTTCGTTTCCAGCCGCAATTAGGGGTTGCCGACTCTTCTGGTATGCTGGAATACTGTAATATTCAAATCTCTCCGTTGGATAACGTGAGGGGTTGATAGTCCCAAAATTCTTCGCATTCAGGCTTTCCAGTGAAACCAGTCGCCAGTCTGGTGGATAAGGATATGTACTATCGGCAGATTTCACCAAAATGTCCCCACAACAGTGTCAAGCGAGACACGGCACAGAAACCCCACTCGAATAATATAGTCTACGCACCAAATAGCTCTATTCCGTTTGCTCATATCTAGGCTCGTTTGTCGTTTTTGATACTTGCCAAATACCCCTTACCTTTTTCGGTAACGCGGTACTTCTGCATGCTGCTCTTTGGTCTGTCAGGAATCGTTCGTTCCAGCCAGCCCTCCGTGAGGAGGCGATCCAGATAGTTTCTCTGAAAGGTCTCTCTGTGCCTGATACCGATCAGCTCCTTGATCTCGCTGCTCTTGAGAGGTGTCACGCACGCTTCCAACACCTGCAGGACCCAGGGCTCGACTTGTCCGGTGACTTGTCCGGTGACTTCCAGGATCAGGCCGGCTTTCCGCCAGATGGTGAGGATGAAGCAGCCTGCATCGAGGCGAAACTCCGGCGGGCGAAATCCGCCGCTCTTGCATCTGGTTACTATGTCCAGTGTGCCTGAACCGGCCTTTTCTATGTATTTGGCAAGGAAAAGGGGCTCGGCGATAAGGGGATTGGCAGGGATCGACGGGTGTGGACGGCTCAGCTTGTCGAGACTTAAAGGGGGACGCAGTTCCCCTGGATTCCAAATCTCCAGCCGATCCGAAAAGAGCATGACCTGCACACTTGCATTGCTCGTATAATCACGATGGGCTATCGCGTTGACAATGCCCTCGGCAACAACCTCCCGGGGTATCTCGTACTCAACAGGGGCTTCGGGTCCAAGCTCGCGGGTTCCGACGGTGCGATTGAGCTTCGACATGACAAAATCAATGGCCTGATCGACGAGATCGAAGACCGTTCCCTTGTAGATCTGGTACGAAGGAATGGGTTTTTGCATCTCCCGGCCATGGAAATGCATACACTTGACCTCCGAAGTTATCAGAAACCGCTGGGGTATCTTCCCGAAGAGCAGAATTGCGGCATGGCTGGGAATTCCCTTGTTAAAGAGGTTCAAATGGGTCAGCGCCTCCAGCATGGGGGTATCTTCATCAAGGGTGTACCCCCGGCTGTTTTTCGCCCGCTGGAGAAACCAGGCTACTTTTTCGGGAGAAATGTCGTTCGCTGTGGCGTTGCTACACGAAGCAGCATCGAAGGGGCCGTTATGTATGAGACCTGATTGCTCCAGGTACTTGATGAGGCTCGCATAAACAAAGGCCGTAAGCTCGGGCACGCTCTGAAAACGTCGGCGGACAAGTTGCGTGCCCGCTTCTGCGATAAGACCCTGCATCTTTTCGTCGCGAACGGTGTCATCGGCGCCTTTGACAAAGACGAGGCGGGTCTTGCCGAGCCTTGTCGCTTCGTTGAATTCCTGGTGGGTGGCGGAAAGACCGGCCGAATCTTCGCGTCCGTATTGATTGCCAAGGAGGGCAACATAGATGTCGCACCGGGCCACCTCGTCAAGATAGACGTCGTCGGCCCTGCGGTCGACGGCTGGGACATCTTCAAAGAGAAAAGCCTCGAAGAAACGGCCGAGGAGTGCATCGCCTTGCAGATAATCCCGCAGGGCGGCCCGCTCTTCCACAAACTCCGCCTGGACACTGCTGATGAACACACATCGTTTTGTGACGGTATTGCTCATTCAATACCCCAGCTTCTGCAAAACGGCTTTCAATGCCGCGTCGGTCGCTCTTGCCTCTTCCTCAAGCGCGTTCAGTTCCTCCACGATCTCGGCGATGGGGCGGTACGCCTCACCGTCCGCGGTGTGGATGTAACGGCTGGGGGAGATGTTGTAGTCGTTGCGGGCGATCTCCGGTTTGTCGACGATGCGGCTGAACTTTTCCTCTTCACGCCAGCGCCTGAAGGTCTGTGTTATCCGCTCGATTCCCTCGTCGCTTATGTAGTTCTTCGGGTCGCCCTTGGCGAATTCCCTGGCGGCGTTGAGGAGAAAGATCTTTTCCTTTCGGGCCTTCGGCTTGTCCCTGCTGAGGAAGATGACGATGCCCGGGGCGCTTGTGTTGTAAAAGAGGTTCTCCGGCAGGTAGATGACCCCTTCGATGAGGTCCTGCTCGACGAACCACTTTCGCACTTCTTTTTCCTTGTTGGTGTTCGCGTTGCCGGAGCCGCGCGAGGCCGCGCCGGTGTCGAGGACGACGGCGGCCTTTCCTTTTTCGTTGAGGCTTGCAAGGATGTGCTGGAGCCACCCCCAGTCCGCCTTGTTGCCGGGGTATCCGGCACCTTCGGGAAGCGGTCCAGTTCGTCGTTGTCGTAGTCCTTCTCGGTAAACCAGTTCTGGTTCCACATGGGGTTGGCCACCACCCGGTCAAAGGTCTGAAGGTGATTGTCCCTTCGGAACTTCGGGTTGCGGAAGGTATCGCCGATCTCTATCTCGCCCTCCATGTCGTGGATGATCATGTTCATGTTGGCCATGGCCCAGGTTTCCGGCGTGTATTCCTGGCCGTAAAGCCTTAAGGGGGCGTACTTCGATTTGGATCGTAAACTCATCCTTTCTTCCAGCGCAAGCTGGCACTTGATCAGCAACCCGGCCGAACCGCAGCAGGGGTCATAGATCTCCATTCCCGGCTCGGGGTCCATGATGCCCGCCATTATGATGCCCACTTCCTTTGGGGTATAGAACTCTCCGGCACTCTGACCGCTGCCCTCCGCGAATTTCCGGATGAGGTATTCATAGCTGCGGCCTATGATATCAGCCTCCACGTCGGCAAGTCCGAGCCGCTTCATGCTGATCTTCTCGATGAGGTTGCTCAGGGCGTGGTCGTCGATGTCGCGTTGACCATGGGTAGTTGCGTTAAAATCGACGCGGTCGATGATCCCTGAAAGGCGGGGATTCTCCCGGGCGATGTCCCGAAGGTACGTGGTGAGCGTCAAACCGATCTTGTCGGAGAGCTTGCGGATAACCGACCAGACAGGTTCGTCCGGGTCCTTCGGCTTTAAGGGGAGATAGAACCGGACAAGTTCCTTGTCGAGCTTGACCAGGTCGAACGCCTTTTTCCGCGAGCCGACCTTCCTCGCTATCTTGTCCAGCTCATCGTCAAAAACATCACATAGACGCTTCACAAAGATGAGGGGAAGGATATAGTCCTTGTACTTCGACGCCTCCTTCGCCCCCCTGATACTGCACGCCGCGTCCCATATCCAGGACTCAAGCGATTTACCGTTCTGTCCGTTACCCGGCATATAATTCATCCCTTAAATGACTTCGGAAATAGAAAGAATTTCAGAAATTATTCTATAACCCCTGACAGGACAAAACAACAGAAAAGAGGCTTTGAATGTTCGGGTACAGGCGGTACCTGGCAATGAAGCCGGTTTCTGACCCGCGTTTTTCCTGGATGCCGGTCTTCACCGGCATGACGAATAAAGAAAAGTCCTTATTTTACTTACACAGCTCAAAGTAAAATAAGGACTTTCATAATCTACCTTATTCTTTTCTTCGCATCTGACGTTGAGCAGCTTCCATGGAACGGCCCGTATCTCCTATAACCTATAACCTCGAACCCGGAACCCGTTTTTACAGACTTATATCTCCGAACTTCATGCACTCCTTCAGCGCAACGTAGCGTTCCTTGATCTCGGGCATGGTGAGCTTTTTGATCCTGTTGATGCTGAAATCCTCGACGTTGAAGGAGGCCATGACGGTGCCCATGATGATCGCCTGTTTCACCGTTTCGGCTGTGGCTTCGCCGACGTTGGCGAGATACCCCATGAAGCCGCCGGCGAAGGTATCGCCCGCGCCCGTGGGGTCGAAGACGTCCTCCAGGGGATAGGCCGGGGCGAGGAAGACCTCGTCGCGGTTCATCATGAAGACGCCGTATTCTCCGCGCTTGACGACTATGCACACGGGGCCGAGCTCAATCAGTTTTCTGGCGCCCTTGACAAGGTTGTGTTCTTTTGTGATCTCCCGAAGTTCCGCCTCGTTTATTACCAGCATATCGACGCGGCGTATCACGTCCATGAGCGCATCGTATTTGTTTTCGATCCAGAAGTTCATCGTGTCGAGAACAAGGGCAGCGGGTTTCCTGACCTGATCTATGACATGGAGCTGCAGATCGGGGTCTATGTTCGCCAGAAACAGGAATTCGGCATTCCGGTAATCCTCGGGCACCTTGGGCTTGAATGTCTCTATGACGTTGAGTTCCGTTTTGAGCGTAATGGCCTGGTTGAGATCGTAACCGTACTTGCCTTCCCAGCGGAAGGTTTTCCCGTGATCAACCTCGATCCCGGACATGTCGACGCTGCGGTCCTTGAGGAAGGAGATGCCCTCCATGTCGAAATCGTTGCCCACGGTGGCTACAATGCCTACGTCGGTGAAGAAGCTGGCGGCGTTGGTGAAGTGAAGGGCCGACCCCCCGAGGACGTTTTCGGCCTTCCCGAAGGGGGTCTCTATAGAATCGTATGCTACCGTTCCCGCCACAAGGAGCTTGATCACGTTCCCATCTCCCAGGACGAAAGATATTTTTCCTGTTCCTCCGTCAGCGTGTCGATGGTGATCCCCGCCGAGGCGAGTTTGAGCATGGCCACCTGCTCATCGATCGCTTTGGGCACGGAGTAGACCTTTTTCTCCATCTTCTTGGCGTTTTTCCACATGTATTCCGAACAGAGCGACTGGTTGGCGAAGCTCATGTCCATAACGTCCGACGGATGACCTTCGGCACAGGCGAGGTTCACGAGCCTGCCTTCGCCGAGGACGAAGATCTTCTTGCCGTTCTTCAGGGTATACTCGTCGATGAATTCGCGGATCCGCCTTTTCGACTTCTTTATTTTCTCCAGGGCGTCGAGGTCAAGCTCGACGTTGAAATGCCCCGAATTGCAGACCATGGCGCCGTCTTTCATATTTTTGAAGTGCTCCTCGCGGATGACGTGGATGTCGCCGGTGGTGGTGACGAAGATATCGCCGATCGCCGCCGCCTTCTCCATGGTCATTACCTCGAAGCCGTCCATGTGGGCCTCAAGCGCCCGGAGGGGATTGACCTCCGCGACTACGACGTGTGCGCCGAGCCCTTTCGCCCTCATGGTGACGCCCTTGCCGCACCAGCCGTACCCGGCAAGCACGAAGGTGGCACCGGCAAAGAGAACGTTCGTGGCACGCAGGATGCCGTCGATGGTGCTCTGGCCCGTGCCATAGCGGTTGTCGAACATGTGCTTCGTCAGCGCGTCGTTCACGGCCACGACGGGGAACTGGAGAAGACCCTCCTTTTCCATGCTCTTCAAGCGGATGACGCCTGTCGTCGTCTCTTCCATGGAACCGGCCACGCCGCTGACAAGGCCTTCTTTTTCTTTCTTGCCAAGTTTCTTGTACCACTTCTTGATGGTGTCGTGGAGACCCTCGGTGCGGTCGAAGGCTATCATGTGGAGGGCGCCGACAAGGTCGGCACCATCGTCCATGGTGATATTGGGCATGAAGGCAAGGGCCTTCATGATGTGTTCGTAGTATTGGCGGTCTGTCTCGCCCTTGATGCAGAAGGCGGGTATCTTGAAATGCTTCACGATCGCCGCCGCGACGTCGTCCTGGGTGCTCAGCGGATTCGAGGCGCACAACACCACATCGGCACCGCCCGCCTTCAAGGTTTTCATGAGGTTCCCCGTCTCCGACGTTACATGAAGACAGCAGGCGATCCTGACGCCTTTCAGGGGTTTTTTCTTCGCGAACCGCTGGGCGATCTGCCCGAGGACAGGCATCCTTCTTCCCGCCCATTCAATCTTTTCCAGCCCGGCATCGGCCAGTTTTATATCCTTCACATCATAATCCATTACTTCCTCCCTTAATTACCCAAATATGCCCGGGCGTTGCTCTCTTCATTGAACTCTTTCCGGCTTCAGATCAAATATCCCTATATCCCTGCGGCTTTTCTGATCTCTTCCACCATGTCGAGCTTTTCCCAGGTGAATTCCGGTTCGTTTCTGCCGAAATGCCCGCCGCAGGCCGTCATCTTGTAGATGGGCCTCAGAAGGTCCAATTTCTCGATGATCTTTCTCGGTCTCATGTCGAAGAGTTCGTTGACTATCTGGGCGATCTTGTCGGGGCTGATCTTGGAGGTCCCCTGTGTGTCTATCATGACGGACACGGGCTGTGCCACGCCGATCGTATAGGCCAGCTGCAGCTCCAACCTGTCGGCAAGGCCGGCGGCAACGAGGTTCTTCGCAATATAACGGGCCATATAGGATGCGCTCCGGTCGACCTTTGAAGGGTCCTTTCCCGAAAAGGCGCCGCCGCCGTGGCTGCCCACTCCACCGTATGTGTCGACGATAATCTTCCTTCCCGTCACGCCGCAGTCGCCCTTGGGACCGCCCACGACGAACCTGCCCGTTGAGTTGATGAATATCTTTGTCTTGTCGTCCATGAGTTCGAGGGGCACTACCTTCTTGATGACTTCTTCCGTGATGCCTTCCCGTATCTTGTCGATCGTCACGTCGGGATTGTGCTGGGCGGCGATAACAACCGCGTCCACCCTGACGGGCGTTCTGTCGATGTATTCTATGGTTACCTGACTCTTGCCGTCGGGCCTCAGAAAAGGCAGGGTCCCGTCCTTGCGGACTTCGGCAAGCTTCTTGATGAGTTTGTGGGCGTACATGATGGACATGGGCATGAATTCCGCCGTCTCGTTACACGCATACCCGAACATGAGGCCCTGATCGCCGGCGCCCTGTTCGTGGTCCGACGTCTCGTTGACACCCATCGCGATGTCCGGTGACTGCTCGTCGATGGCCGTCAGGACCGCGCAGGTCTCCCAGTCGAACCCCATCGAGGAGTCGTTGTATCCGATCTGCCTTACCGTCTCGCGGACGATCTCAGGGACGTGGACATAACTCGACGTTGTGATCTCACCGCCGACCAGCGCAAGACCTGTTGTCACATATGTCTCGCAGGCGACCCGCGCCCCGGGGTCGTCTTTGATGATCGCATCCAGTACGGCATCGGATATCTGATCGGAAACCTTGTCCGGGTGCCCTTCGGCAACCGATTCGGACGTGAATAAGAACCTGCTCATACCCATTGTATATTTCCTCCTTAACGATTCACTTATGAAATTTACTGGTTCTAGCCCCGGACTTTAGGGAAATCTCCGGGGAATAATCTCGCCATCTCGTTCTTCAACAAAACTTCCGCTCCCGCGGGTGAATCCTTCTTCATGATCTCATCGAGGAGCTCCCTGCAATACCCGTGGTCGAGGCCTCGTATGGCCTTCTTCGCCCGGGGTATGGAGTAGGGGTTCATGCTTATCTCATCAAGGCCGAGACCCAGCAATACCGGCACATACCGCGGCTCACCCGCCATCTCTCCGCACAGGGCAATGGTGATCTTGTGGGCATGGGCGTCATCGACGGCTTTCTTGATCATCTTGAGGACTGCCGGGTGAAGTGGCTCGTACAGGTATGAGACGTACTCGTTTACCCTGTCGATGGCAAGGGCGTACTGAATGAGATCGTTCGTCCCTATGCTGAAAAAATCGACCTCGGCGGCAAGCATATCGCTGATCATGCAGGCCGACGGCACCTCTATCATAATACCCGTCTTTATGTCTTTATTGTAACTGACCCTTTTTCGGGAAAGCTCTTCCATGCACTCGGCGATGATCGCTTTCGTCTTGCGCACCTCTTCGATTCCTGAAACCATGGGAATGAGTATGCGAAGCGGTCCGTAGCTGCTCGCCCGCAATATTCCCTTGAGCTGTGCCTTGAAAAGGGGGATCTCCTTGATGCAGAGCCTGATCGCCCGAAGCCCCATGGCCGGGTTTATCTCCTTGGGCATCTCGATCTCTGAAACGAATTTATCGCCGCCGATGTCGAGGGTCCTGATGGTGATGTACTGAAGGGTCTTGTTTTCCGCAAGCCTGCGGTATATATGGTAATGATCCATCTCTGTCGGGAGATCGTGCTTTCGTGAAAGATAGATGTATTCCGTCCTGTAAAGTCCTATGCCGACGGCCCCGTATTTTTCAACGATGTCCATCTCCGCGAGGAGCTCGATATTGGCGCCGACCCTCATCCGGAAACCGTCTTTCGTCTCGGCCTTGAGCCTCGCCACCCGGAGGTATTCCTTCTTCAGGTTTCTGAGGTGGATCTGTTTTGCCACATATTCTTTCTGGACTTCCTTGACGGGGTTGATGATGACAACGCCCTCATCTCCGTCTATGATGACCAGATCATTGTTCTTTACGAGGCTCGTGACGTTCCCCACGCCTACCACGGCCGGTATCTCGAGGGCCCGCGCGACGATCGAGGTGTGGGAGGTTCTGCCGCCCACGTCGGTGGCAAATCCGGATATCCTGTTGAGATTGAGCTGGATAGTGTCGGCCGGCGAGAGGTCGTGGGCGATGATGATCGCTTTGCCCTTCACCGCCTTTGGGCTGATGGGCGATTTCTTTCCCACAACGAGGATCCTGGCCAGTCTCTCGTAAATGTACCTGATATCCTGGCCCCTCTCCCTGAGATAGGGATCTTCAACTTTGTCGAAGCTGGTGAGGAATCGAAAAACCACCACCTCGAGGGCCCATTCCGCGTTTATCAGCTCGCTGCGGATCACACCGATCACGGAATTGACGAAGAATTCGTCCTGGAGGATCAATATGTGGGCGTCGATGATGAAGGCGTGCTTCCTGACATCATCGTCGGGTATGGAGTTCTTGATCTGATTGAGCTGGTCGGTCGCTTCCTGTATGGCGTTCTTTATGCGGCTTACCTCGCGCTCGACCTGGCGCGGGGATATGGAACGCTTTGTTATCGCCACCTTGCCCCGGTCGATCAGGCGCACCCTCCCCATGGTTATTCCCGAGGAGACACCGATCCCTTTGAGGATCTTATTGACGAATATCTCTTCCTGCTTCATTCTTCGTTAAATCCGTCGTCCACGAGGCCGCCCAGTTCCCGGAAGGCTTTTTCCTCATCCTCGCCTTCGATCTTAAGGATGATCTTGCTCCCGAGGGGGCAGGCCAGCATCAGAAGGCCCATGATGCTCTTGCCGTTTACCTGCATCCCGTCCTTTTCTACGAGAACGTTGGAGTTGAATTTCGCGGCAGCCTTGACGAACATCGCCGCAGCCCGCGCATGGAGGCCGAGCCTGTTCCTGATCGTAAATATCCCTTCCTGCATCGGTTAGTCCTTTTTCCCGGCCTTCAGCACGTCCGTGGCAAGATATATGTTCTTCTGTCCATACTGTGTGATGAAGCTGGCCAGTTCGTCGAGCGTCCGTCCCTCCCGGTATGTCACCAGCTTGATGAGCATGGGAAGGTTGACTCCGGCCACCACTTCCACCCGATCCTCTTCAAGAAAGGACAGGCTGATGTTCGAAGGTGTGCCGCCGAACATGTCCGTCAGGATAATGACCCCGTCGCCGGTGTCGCTCTTCTTCAGGGCCGAAACTATCTTCTCTTTCGTCTTCTCGACCTGATCGTCGGGAAAAATATCGACGGCGACAAACTGCTCCTGTTTTCCTACGATCAATTCCGTAGCGGCCACCATCTCCCGCGCAAGATTAAAGTGTGCCACTACAATGAGACCGGTCATGTCGCCTCCTTACTTCCTCTCAATATCTCTGTGGACGGTGGAAACGCTGTAACCCATCGCGCTCAGGTGCTCCGCCAGCTCACCGGCGATGAAAACCGACCGGTGTTTCCCGCCCGTACAGCCAAAGCAGATCGTCAAGTAGCTTTTGCCTTCTTTCTCAAATAAAGGTATAAGGTACACCAAAAAATCTGAAAGAAAAAGGAAATATTTCTTGAATACTTCCTGCGACTTAATGAATTCCATCACCTCGTTGTCGAGGCCGGTTCGGTCGCGAAGCTCTTCCACAAAGAAGGGGTTCGGAATAAACCTGACGTCGAGGACTATGTCTGCCTCCAGGGGGAGCCCGAAGGCATATCCGAAGGACATGACGTTGATCTTCATCCGCTGCTCCTGCGCCCCGTACTTCTGAAGCACGAGCCGGCGCAGTTCGTGAGTATTCATATGGGTCGTGTCGATGACCTGGTCCGCCATGTTGCGCAGCCACGTCATCAGTTTGCGTTCCTCCGCAAGGGCATCCTTCACATTTGATGAATCAAACAGGGGGTGCGACCGCCTTGTTTCGCGGTATCTTTTTATGATGCTCTCTTCGGAGCTCTCGAGAAAAAGGACCTTCGCGCCGAATTCCTTCTTGGCCTTCGTTATGATGTCGCGCCCGCTCTCGAAGAAGTCCCTGAGGCGCACATCGATGACAAAGGCGCACCGCGCGATCTTGTCTCCCTCATCGCGATTGAGTTCAAGGAATTTGAGAAGGAGCTGGATGGGGAAGTTGTCGACGCAGAAGAAGCCTGTGTCCTCAAGAGCCCTCAGGAAGGTCGTTTTGCCTGAACCGGAAATGCCGCTGACGATTAAGACGTCTTTCATTCCTCTGCGTCCCTCATAGATCTCTGCATCCTCTTTTCGAGCTCGACGGCCGTATTTATGCCCTGCCTGCGCAGGATAAAGTTTCGGCACGCCAGCTCGATGATTGCCGAGACATTCTTGCCGGAACTGATGGGGATCTTGACAAAGGGCAGGTCGACGCTGAGAACCTTGTATTTGTCTTCCCTTAAGCCCACACGTTCACACTCAAGAGAGGTGTCCCAGTCGAAAAGTTCGATAACAAGGTCTATTTTTTTTCTGTCGATGACCGCCGAAACCCCGAAGAGATGGCGGATATCCACGATCCCCACGCCCCGTATTTCGAGAAGGCTTTTGATCATCTCCGGCGCCTCGCCGTAAAGGTCGATGGCACCGATCTTCTTTACGTGGACTGCGTCATCCACGACAAGACGATGACCTCTCATGATGAGTTCCAGGGCGTTTTCGCTCTTGCCGATGCCGGGCCGGCCCATGATGAGGGCGCCCACGCCGAGAATGTCCATCAAAACACCATGAACGGTCGTAGAGGGTGCGAGCTTTTCCTCGAGGAGCTTCGATATTCTCTCGATAAAAATGGAGGTGACAAGCTTGGTCCTCAAAAGAGGAATCCCCTTTTCCTCCGCGGAAATGATAAAAAACTCGGGGATTTTCAGGTTTCTCGAGACAATGAAGCAGACTACGTTGTTCCTGCACAGTTCCCTGATGATGCGTTTACTCTCGGCCTCGGTCAATGACCTGAGATAGGATATCTCGATATTGCCCAGTATCTGGACCCTGTGAGGATGGAGATAAACCATGTGGCCCGTTATAACGAGGCCAAGTTTCTGGATTCTCGGGTTATAGATCTTCCGGGAAAGCCCCTTGTATCCTGCAAGGACTTCCAGTTCCAATCCGTAAAGCTCGTCATCTACAAGCTGCTGAACCTCTATGCCCTTCATGCGCCTTTTTCCGAAAAATCAATTATCCCGGCCGGGGCCGTTACAGCTTTTCGTCCTCCTCCACGATGCTCTCATACAGAGAATGGGCATCGGGAAGTTTTAAGAGCTTCTTTCTGAACGACGGATCGCGAAGGATCTTTGAGATCCTCGACAGGACCTTCAAATGCAGACTGGCGGAATCCTCGGGGGCCAAAACAAGGAAAAAGATGTGCACCGGCTGCCCGTCCACGGCATCGAAGTCGACGCCCTTTTTCGACCGCCCGAAGACGCACAGGACGTTGCCGGAGCCGGCCATCTTTCCGTGGGGGATTGCCACTCCGTCGCCTATGCCCGTCGAGCCCAGGGCCTCGCGTTCCATGATGATCTTCACCACGGGCTCGATGTCCTTTATGAGCCCCGAGGCGTTAAGCTGGCCCGCGAGTTCGGTGAGTATCTCCTTCTTCGTCTTCCCTTTGATATCGGAAATGACCGAGGACTCCTTCAGTATGTCGACAAGTCTCAAATTAAGGTCCCTTGCCCGCCGTTTCGATGAGGCTGAATTTTCCGTCCTTCCTCTTGTAAACGATGCACACGTTGTCGTTTTCACTGTCACGAAAGACCATGAACATGTCTCCCGAGGCCTTGAGCTGCATGACGGCCTCTTCGGGATCCATGGGCTTGGCGTCCACGGTCCGCGACACGACAATACCCGAGTCCCGGCCTTCGGTCTCAGTGACGGGGCGTTTCGACTTGCTCTCGCGGTACTCTTTCATCTTGTCGCGGTACTTCGTGAGCCTGCGTTCGAGCTTGTCCAGTATCTTGTCGATCGCCGCATAGATATCATCCATAACCTCGTGGGCATTAATGACAACCCCGTTGATGGTAAACATGACATCGATACGCTGGCGATATTTCCGCTCAAGGGAAATTACCACGTGTATATCGAGAGGTGTCTCCACGTACTTCTGAAGACGGGAAAGCTTCTCTTCGACATACAGCCTTACATTTTCGCTGGTATCGACGTGCCTGAAGCTGGTTGTGATATCCATAGTGCCTCCGCTTATAAAAATGAGGTTGGCATGCACCAACCTTCGCGCATATTAATAACAGATATGCCGGATAGTGTCAATCCAATTACCCGAAAATATTACGTAATTCGTCAAAAAACGCGTCCCGCATCGGATCTTTGTCTTTAGTCTGTCACCGTCCTTTCCCGGGAAGACCGTATGTTGAGTATCTCCCGGTATTTCGCCACAGTGCGCCGTGCAATGTTGATATCATAACGCGATTTCAGGATGTGGGCTATCTCATCGTCGGTAAAAGGTTTCTTCTTCTCTTCCTTCTTCACGAGTTCCGCTATGAGGTCCATGACGACATTGGTGGAGAGCGGGTCCCCCTCCCCCTTGTTGATGCTTGTGGGGAAGAAGAACTTCATCTCGTACACACCGTGGGGCGTACTCATGTATTTGCTCGTGGTTATGCGGCTTACGGTGGATTCGTGCACCCCGACATCCTGGGCAACGTCCTTCAGGATAAGGGGTTTGAGCGATCGAAGGCCTTTGTCGAAGAACTCCCGCTGGAAGTTCACGATACTCTGCGCGACGAGGAAGAGCGTCCTCTGCCGCTGCTGGATGCTCTTGATGAACCATTCCGCCTGTTTCATCTTGTTCTTTATGTATCTCTTGGTTTCGCCGTTTACCTTCCTGTCCGTCGCAAGCCCCAGGTAGTACCGGCTCATCCGGAGTTCCGGAATGTCGTCGTTGTTCAGGGCAATGTCAAACCCCTCCTCGCCCTTTGCCACGTATACGTCGGGGACTACGTAGGACACGAACTCGTCACTGAAGTTCCTCCCCGGTTTCGGATCGAAGGATTTGATCTTTTCAAAGACCTCCTTGATCTTCTCTATGGGAAACCCCGTGGACTTCGCTATGCCTTTAAGGTTATTGTGCTGGAATTGATCGAAATGATTCGCGACAACGCTTTCGAAGACAGGGTCTTTCTGACCTGACATTTCATATTGAATGAGGATGCATTCCTTGAGGTCGCGGGCTCCAACACCCGCAGGGTCCAGCTTCTGTACCTTTTTCAGCACGGGCTCCAAAACTTCCACGGGAAATCCGGAGTCCCTGGCAATCTCTTCAAGGCTGTAGATGAGGTACCCGTTGTCGTCGACGTTCCCGATGATCCATTCCGCGACAACCCGCTCATGGGCATCGAAATCCGAAAGGCCGATCTGCCACCTCAGGTGGTCCCTGAGATTATAGGTCTTTCTGACCATGTTCTCATAGTCGGGTGCTTCCTTTTCCTCGCCCGGGAAATATTCTTCGGACGGCGAATAACGCTCCAGAAGTTCTTCCATCTCCCGTTTTTCTTCCTGTGTTTCCTCG
Organism: Deltaproteobacteria bacterium UBA5756; assembly: GCA_002418985.1. GTDB lineage: Bacteria > Desulfobacterota > Syntrophorhabdia > Syntrophorhabdales > Syntrophorhabdaceae > Delta-02. The sequence continues at coordinate 41,429 of DIFE01000157.1, read as the reverse complement.
GGTGCCTCTTCCCGCGGCTGCTCGTCGCCGATCTCCAGGATGGGATTTTCCTTCATCTCCAGTTCGATCGCCTCCACGAGCTCCAGCTTGGAGAGCTGCAGGAGTTTGATGGCCTGCTGCAGCTGCACTGTCAGCACAGGCGAGAGTTTCTGTGTTTGTTTAAGCTCCAACATCGATGTTAAATTCCTCGCCGAGATACACTTCTCTCACGATCTTGTCCTGGGCCACGCTTTCCGGCGTGCCTTCCAGGAGGACCTTCCCCGCATTGACTACGTAAGCCCGGTCGCATATGGGGAGCGACTCGCGAACATTGTGGTCGGAGAGCAATATGCCGATGCCCCGTTGCTTGAGGCCGTAGATTATCTTCTTCAGATCCGATACGGAAATCGGGTCTATGCCGGAAAAGGGCTCGTCAAGGAGCATGAAGTGCGGCGACGTCATGAGCGCGCGCGCTATCTCGAGCCTCCTTCGCTCCCCGCCGGAGAGCGAATCGGCGCTGTTGTTCGCGAGGTGCTCCAGCTTGAAAGACTCCAGTATTTCGATTACGCGATGGTTGATCAGGTCGGAATCGGTGCCGAGAAATTCGAGGATCGCCTTGAGGTTGTCCCTGACGGTCATCTTCTTGAAGACGGACGGCTCCTGCGGGAGGTAGGTTATGCCTTTCCTCGCCCTCATGAACATGGGAAGATCGGTGATGTTTTCACCGTTCAAAAGGATCTTTCCCCCATTGGGTTTGATGAAACCGATGATCATGTAGAACGACGTTGTCTTCCCGGCGCCGTTGGGACCGAAAAGACCGACGATCTCACCGGTTTCCATGTACATGCTGATCCCGTCGACCACCCTCCTGGAATTGTATATTTTTGACAGGCCTTCTGCGGCCAGCGTTGATTTCATGACCGCTATTTCCCTTTTTCCATTCTGATCTTCGGTCTCTCGACGGACAGCTTCCCGTCAGTCGTCGTGTATACCACACGCTCTCCCTTCATTTCCACATTGTCCTTGAATACCCTTGGAGATTGGGTGAACACTATCTTGCCTTCCTTAAAATGATATACTGCCTTCTCACTTTTCGCAACAGTGCCTTTCGATGTCACACGGACGTTGCCGTCGGCCTCGATACGGTCCACTTCGTTATTGGTGCTGTATATGTGGACTATGTCGCAAACCATGTCCAGGTCTTCTCCCTTCAGGATCACCTTCCCCTCAAGGATATAGGTGCTCTGCTGGAAGTAATAGAGCAGCGTGTCCGACTGGAAACGATATCTTTTCGCGTTGTCCGTGGTGATGATACCCGCCACGTCGGATAAGAGCCGCAGGGTCTCCTCGGCCGTGTTGGCAAGAAGTCCGACGCCCTGCATGTCTATCTTTTCACCCTTTATATCAACAGCATCCTTTGTGGCCGTAATTCCGTTCTTGAAATCGAAATCCATATAGGGGCTCTTGAGGGTGTACTCACCCCCGTAGAAGACCTGGACGTTATCCACCCTGCCGGACTCCTTTTCAGTGTCCATGGAGCCTTTGGTCCCGGTGAACTCGATGACCGTATCGGGCTTGGGCTTGTAGAGACCCTTCAGGTCGTCAAGTTCGATGAGAGGCTTGTCTATATACTTGCGGGCCACCTTGGCGGTCAGCTCCCAGTCAACGACACCGCGCCTCTCACCGGTGTATTTCACGTCCTTGAAGACTATGGCCTTCCCCGTACCCTTGAGTGCGGGGGCCGCCTGTCTCTCGGGTTTGTTTATGAAGAAATAGAATGCAAGAACAAGGCTTGCCATGATGCACGCGAATGAAACGAATACAATGATCTTTCTGTTGCTCATCTGTCCTCATATGTGACGTAAGGGCATCCTTCATTATCGAAAGAAGGCGGTTGCCCGCCCCTGGCCGGATTCGTCCCTATACCACCTTTGCCTTCAACAGGTCATGGATATGTATGATCCCTACGGGCCGGACGCGTTCTTCGTCATCGACCACAAAAAGGGATGTAATCGAAAAATCCTCCATCTTTTTAAGCGCATAAGCGGCGAGGGCATCCTTATCAATGACCTTGGGCCTCACCGTCATCACATCGGAGGCCTTCTTTGCAAGAAGCGAATCGTCATAGCGTTCGACTGCCCGTCTCAAATCGCCGTCCGTTATAATCCCGGCAAGGCGGCCGTCACGATCGTAAACCCCGGTCACCCCAAGCCTCTTCGATGTTATCTCCAGGATGGCGTCTTTCATTGAGGTATCTTCGGAAACACGGGGAATCGCTTCTCCGGAATGCATGAGGTCTTCCACCCTGAGAAACAATCTCCTCCCCAGGGAACCTCCGGGATGAAGCAGGGCGAAATCCTCAACCTTGAAGGCGCGTTTTTCCATGACCGCGATGGCAAGCGCGTCTCCCAGTGCCAGGGTGGCCGTGGTACTCGATGTGGGCACCACGTTGTACGGGCACGCCTCGTCGACATTGACCGCCAGGGTCACGTCTCCCAACCGGGCAATCGTTGATGCACCATTCCCCGTTATGGTGACGACGGGGATATCAAGGCGCTTGATCCAGGGCATGATCTTCAGGACCTCTTCCGTTTCTCCGCTGTTGCTCACGATGATAAGCACGTCTCCGCGCTGGAGCATTCCCAGGTCACCGTGGAGCGAGTCCGCCGGGTGGACGAACAGTGCTGGCGTACCCGTGCTCGACAGCGTCGAGGCGATCTTCTTGCAGACGAGGCCCGACTTGCCCATGCCCGTCAGGACAACCCGTCCGGTGCACCCGTAGATGATGTCCGCTGCCTTGTTGAATGTCTCGTCGAGGCCCTCCATGACCTTCAGGAGCGCTTCGGCCTCTTTCCTCAGGACGTCCTTTCCGGTCTTCAGCTGGTCCACAGGGCCTCCTCGATTGCCTTGAGCGTCTTGAGGACCGGCTCCAGTTGATCAAGGGCAAGGGAGTTCTCTCCGTCGCACAGGGCCGTTTTCGGATCGGGATGGACTTCCATGAATATTCCTTCCACGCCGACAGCCGCCGCCGCCCGGGCAAGGGGCACGATGAAACGGCTTTCCCCTCCGGAGCGGTCCGTCATGGCCGAGGGCTGCTGAACGCTGTGGGTTGCATCGAACACAACGGGATAACCGAAATCCCGCATGATGGGGATGGCCCGAAAATCGTTGACCAGGGCATGATATCCGAAAGAGGTTCCCCGTTCCGTAACCATTATATTGGTATTCCCCGTGGATTCCACCTTCCTGATGGCATGCACCATGTCGCGGGGGGAAAGAAACTGGCCCTTCTTGATGTTGACGGCCCTGCCGGTCCTGCCGCATGCTGTAAGGATATCCGTCTGCCGCGACAGGAGCGCCGGCACCTGCAGGACATCGACGACTGCCGCTGCCGCTGCGGCCTCGACCGCGGAGTGGACGTCTGTCAGAACCGGTACGCCGATCTTTGTCTTTACCTCCTCAAGGATCGAAAGCCCCTCGTCGATGCCCGGCCCCCTGAACCCCGCTATGGACGTCCTGTTCGCCTTGTCGTAGGAAGATTTGAAGATAAAAGGCAGGCCCAGCCGCCGCGTTATCCCTGCAATGGTCTCCGCCGTCCTCAATGTTATGTCCCTGCCCTCGATTACACAGGGGCCGCCGATGAAGACAAATGGCCTGCGGCCGATAGTGATACTGCCGACGGTTACTTCTTTTTGCACTTCTGCCTCTCCTGCCTGCCTTTCAGCGAGGCCTTGATGAAATCCCTGAAAAGCGGATGGGGGTCAAAAGGCTTCGATTTGAACTCAGGGTGGAACTGGCATCCCAAAAACCAGGGGTGGCCCTTCATCTCTACGATCTCCACGAGAGTCCCGTCCGGGGAGATGCCCGATACGATCATACCGCTTTTCTCGAGCTGCTCGCGGTATTTCATATTGAATTCGTAGCGATGCCGGTGTCTCTCCTGCACCACGTCCCTTCCGTAGGCCTTGTGCGCCAGGGTGCCGGGCTTGAGTGCGCAGGGATAGGCCCCGAGCCTCATGGTGCCACCCTTGTCGGAATACTGGTCGCGTGTCTGAAGGTGGTCTTCCCTGTCCACAAACTGCTCGATGAGGTATATGAGAGGGTAGGGGGTCTTCTCGTTGAATTCGCAGCTGTTGGCGTCCTTGCAGCCGGCCAGGTGCCGCCCGATCTCGACGACCGCAAGCTGCATCCCCAGGCACAGGCCGAAAAAGGGTATCTTCTTCTCCCGTGCGTGTTCTATGGCATTGATCTTTCCCTCAATGCCGCGGTCGCCGAAGCCGCCCGGCACCAGGATGCCGTCGACATTGAACAGGTCCGAGGTAATGCCTTTTTCGATGTCTTCGGAGTCGACGTAGCGGATGTTGACCTTGCAGTCATTCGCAATCCCGCCGTGAACGAGGGCCTCGTTGAGGCTCTTGTAGGAATCCTTGAGTTTCACGTACTTCCCGACGAGGGCGATGTCGACCTCTTTCTTCGGGTTCTTTATGGCGTCGCCGATGGCCTCCCACTTGGAAAGGTCCGGTTTTTTAGCCCAGATATTGAGGAGCTGCGTTATCTTTTCATCGAGTCCCTCGTTGTGGAAGGCGATGAGGACCTCGTAGATGATGTCGGCGTCCTTGGCGGCGATTACGGCGTCCTTTTCCACGTTGCAGAAAAGGGATATTTTGTCCTTGAGGCCCTGCGACAGAGGCCGCTCGGTCCTGCACAGCAGGATGTCCGGCTGGATGCCGATCCTTCTGAGTTCATTCACGCTGTGCTGGGTCGGCTTGGTCTTCATTTCGTCGGCTGTCTTGATAAACGGGACAAGCGTGAGGTGGACGAAGAGGGAATTTTCCTTTCCGAGATCGTTGCGAAGCTGGCGTATGGCCTCCAGGAAGGGCAACCCTTCGATGTCGCCGACGGTGCCGCCTATCTCCACGATGACGACGTCGATGCCTTCATCCACGTCAAGAACCCGGCGCTTTATCTCGTCGGTGATATGGGGAATGACCTGGACGGTGCCGCCGAGGTACTCTCCCTTTCGTTCGCGGGAGATGACCGTATCGTAAACCTGCCCTGTCGTGAAGTTGCACTTCTTTGAAAAGGTGGCGGTGGTAAAACGCTCGTAATGACCGAGATCGAGGTCCGTTTCGGCCCCGTCTTCGGTTACGAAGACCTCACCATGCTGGAAGGGGTTCATTGTCCCCGGGTCAACATTAATATAAGGATCGAGCTTCTTGATCATGATATTGAGCCCTCGTGACTCAAGAAGCGCTCCGATGGATGCCGCTGCTATTCCCTTTCCCAGTGACGATACGACGCCGCCCGTTACAAAGATGAATTTCTGTCTCATTGCCTGTGACCCCCGATAAGGACCTTTATCATTTCTTCACCGCTTATTACCGCCCCGCCCGCTTCTTCATCATAGTCCCTGCCGCCGGAGGCAGGATTATTCCTGTCGTATACGGCAAAGGGCACCGGGGTGGCGTAGTGGGTCCTCATCGCGATCGGTGTTGCGTGGTCGGTGACGATGAGAAACCTCGTGTCCTTGTCCGTTTCCTTCATGAGGACGCCGAGCACATCCCTGTCGATACGCTCGATGGCCTTTATCTTTTCCGGAATGCTTCCGTTGTGGGACGCCTCATCAGGCGCCTCCACGTGGATGTAGACAATATCGTGGTCCTTAAGCAGACCGAGGGCCGCCCGGGCTTTAGCGCCGTAATCTGTGTCGAGATATCCCGTCGCCCCTTCGATGACGGGGGTTGTGAATCCGACAAGGCTTGAAATGCCCCTCACCAGGTCCACCGCGCAGACCGTTGCCCCCGTGAGGCCGAATTTTTCCTTGAATGGCGGAAGTGCCGCCCTTTTGCCCTGGCCCCAGAGCCATATGCTGTTCGCCGGCAGTTTGCCCTCATCGGTGCGCCTTCTGTTGAGATCGGCCGATGCAAGTATCCGGCGGGAACGGTCCATGAGAGATCTTACCGTCGCGGCCCCGTCGCCGCTGGGAAGATAGTCCCCGATGTGTTTTCCCGTTATATCATGGGGAGGGGTCGTTGCGAGATCCCAGGCGCCGCCTTTCCAGATCATGATGTGGCGGTACCCGACCCCGGGGAAAAAGGCGATCTCTGGGGTTCCCAACTCTTCGTTCAGGGACCCGATAAGGACCTTTCCCTCCTCTGTGGAGATATGGCCGCCGGAGTAGTCGTTCATCATATCGCCGCCGTCGGAGGTTCCGATATTGACAAGGTTGCACCGGTAAGCCACATCGTCGGGGCCCATGGGGATACCCATACCGAAGGCCTCTATGGGTGCCCTGCCGGTATAATAAAGCGCGGGATCGTACCCGAATATGGACATTCCCGCCACGTCGCTGCCCGGGGAAAAACCGTCGGGAACGGTCTTTACCCTGCCGACAAGGCCGCCGCGGGCCATCGTGTTCATGTTTGGTTTGTTTGCGGCCATGAGCGGTGTCTTTCCGCCGAGTTCCTCAAGGGGGAAATCCGCCATGCCGTCTCCGATAAGAACAATAAACTTCATGTGTTCGAGCCCCTCAACGAGCCAATTATTCTTCTATCCTTATGTGGACGCTCTCCCCCTGCGTGAAGGAGATTCTGTCTATCTCTTCCTTTGCCTTCCTGAGACCCTCTTCGGAGGCATCGTGGGTCACCATGACGACAGGAACATAGCCGCCGAGCTTTCGGCCCTGCTGCGTTACCGCCGATATGCTTATCCCGTATTCCGAAAGGATGCCCGATATCTTTGACAGCACCCCCGGCCGGTCCTGGGCCATTACTCTCAGGTAGTACGGGACAGGGGAACCCTTGCCCTGTTTGTACCGTCCGGTGGCGCTCAAGCCACGGGCGCCCGTCGGGCCCCCCGAGGTGATCCTCTTGGCCATATCGACGATATCGCTTACGACGGCGCTTCCCGTGGCCTCGCTTCCCGCGCCCTTTCCGTAGAAAAGGTTGGGGCCTACCATGTCGCCGACGATGTACACCGCATTATAGACTCCGTTCACGCTGCTCATGGGGTGGTTGACGGGAAGCATCGCCGGCTCGACCCGGGCCTCGACCCCCGTGCCCATCTTCCTGGCAATGGCAAGCAATTTTATCTTGTACCCGAAGTCGCGGGCGAAGCCGATGTCCACAGGGTCAATCTTCGCTATCCCCCGCGTTGTAATCCTGTCCATCGTAATGGGGGAGGCAAAGGCAAGTCTCACCAGCAAGGCGAGTTTGTGGGCCGCGTCTATACCCTCGATATCGAAGGTCGGATCCTTCTCGGCATAGCCCTTCTGCTGGGCCTCATTGAGCGCCGCGGGGAAGGACATGCCCTCTTCCGTCATCCGCGAGAGTATGTAGTTGCTCGTGCCGTTCAGGATCCCCAGTATGTAGGTCAGATCGTTGCCGACGAGGCCGTCGCGGATGGCGCGGATCACCGGTATGCCGCCGCAGACGGAGGCCTCGAAACCGATCTCGCATCCGTTCTTTGCCGCGAGCCGGAAGAGGTCGTCACCCTGCTGGGCGAGAAGCGCCTTGTTTGCCGTCACAACCTGTTTCTTCAGATTGAGGGCGGCACTGATGAAATCTGCGGCGGGATGCGTGCCGCCGATGAGTTCCACGACTATGTTCACCCTGTCGTCGCGGATCAGTTCCATGGCATCGGAGGTTACAATGGCCCGATCGACGCCTTTTCCTTTTATCTTGCGCGGATCGACCTCGGCCACCCTGACGACCCCGATATCGAGACCCGTCCTCTTGCGTATAAGGCCGGCATGCTCCGTCAAGATCCTGTATGTTCCCGTTCCTACCGTTCCCAGACCTATAATTCCTATTCCGATCATGCTCTTCCTATCGGGTAGAGGAAATTCTTTATTCCCTTTACCGCCTGTTTTATCCTGTGTTCGTTCTCCACGAGGGCGAAACGCACATGTCCTTCTCCGAATTCACCGAATCCAATCCCCGGCGACGTGGCCACCTTTGCCTCCTTGAGGAGGAGCTTCGAAAATTCTATGGACCCCATGGCCGCGTACTGCTGCGGTATCTTTGCCCAGACAAACATGGTGGCCTTCGGTTTCTCCACTTCCCAGCCGAGACGGTACAACCCTTCACAGAGGACGTCCCGCCGCATCCTGTATTTTTCAACGATATCGGGCACCTCGTCATCACCTTCATTGAGGGCGATGATAGATGCGATCTGGATGGGCTGAAAAACGCCATAATCAAAATAACTCTTGATCCTTCCCAGGGCGTTGATCATTTTCCTGTTGCCAACGGCGAAGCCGACGCGCCAGCCTGCCATGCTGTAACTCTTCGACAGGGAAAAGAACTCCACGCCGACATCTTTGGCCCCTGCGGCCTCGAGAAAACTCGGCGCCTTGTAGCCGTCGAAGGCGAGATCGGCGTAGGCCAGGTCGTGAACGATCATCAGGTTGTGTTCCCTGGCAAACCCCACGATCTTTTCAAAAAAGTTCAGTTCCACCACCTCCGTGGTGGGATTGTTGGGAAAACTGATGATGAGCATCCTGGGGAGCGGCCATGTAGTCTTGACGGCGATGCTGAGACGCTCAAAGAACTCTTCCTTCGGCAGAAGCGGTATGGTCCTTAAGTCTCCCCCGGAGATGACCACCGAATAGGAGTGGATGGGGTATGCCGGGTTCGGCACAAAAACTGTCTCTCCCTGACTGATCGTGGCGAGCACGAGATGCCCGATGCCTTCCTTTGCCCCCATGGTAACCACCACTTCCTCGTCAGGGTCGATGTCCACATTGTAGCGTCTCTTGTACCATGCGGAAATGGCGACCCTGAGGTTGTATATACCCTTCGACGCGCTGTAGCGGTGGTTCTTCGGGTTGCGTGCCGCCTCGACAAGCTTCGAGACGATATGCTTCGGTGTCGGCAGATCGGGGTTGCCCATGCCAAGGTCGACGATGTCCTCGCCCTGCCGGCGCGCTTCTATAAGAAGGTCTCTCACGATGCCGAACACGTAGGGCGGCAGTCGGGATATCCTGTAAAAGTCTTCCATTTATGTTGAAAATTACCACATTCCAAAGGATACAATCAACAGAAAAGCCAAGCAAGAATCATTCCAAAGGAGAGGGGAGCAGGGACCGGAAAAGAAAAACACTTTATTTAATAGGTCCTATAGGTCGAATATGACCTATGAAGACAAGGGCAAGTCCAATCTCCAGCCTTGACCTCCGCCCGGAGTTACAACTTGTACCCAAACTTCCTCAGCATTTCCTTTCGGGCTTTCCTGTCCTCGTCCGCTTCGATGCCGGCTGGTTTTGAGCCGTCTATGACGCCCATTATGCCCCGTCCCTGATCTGTCTCGGCGATTATGACGTCAAGGGGGTTGGCGGTGGCGCAGAAGATCTGGCAGACCTCCTGGCAGACCTTCACCGCATTGAGGACGTTGATGGGAAAGCCGTCCTTCATGAATATAACAAACGTATGCCCGCAGGATAATTGAAAGGATGTGTCGGCGGCAAGCTTCGCCAGCGCCTCGTCATTGCCCTCATACCTCACGAGGCACGGCCCGCTCGCCTCGGAAAAGGCGACGCCGAACTTGAGCGATGGCGCGGACCCGATGAGTATCTCGTAGAGGTCTTCAACGGTCTTGATAAAATGGGACTGCCCGATAACGACGTTCAGGCCCTCCGGTATATCGATTTTAACGCTCCTGAGTTCCATTCTGCCTCCTCGATGTGATTTTATCTCTTGTTTCCGGCTTCATCGGCTTTCCCCGTTTTCCTGTTCCCCGAAGGGCTCCTTTCTGTCGAAGTCGGGTACGAAGAGGGGGGCGCTGTCGAGCTCCTGAATGAAGACGTTGTCGAAACCATTATCAATAAGGAAGGAAACGACGTCGTCATATTCCTCCTGTCTGATCTTTCGGGCGAGAAGGGGGTACTCCCCTGAACGATGGAGCGGGAGATATTGCGACATGAGGCCGATCCAGGTCTTTTCTCCGAGGTTGTCGCGGATCCAGGTGAATATCTGCCGCGATCCCGCAAGCCCCCCCGGCAGGACGAGGTGGCGCACCATGAGGCCCCTTCCCGCGATTCCATTTTCGACAACGAGGTCCCCAACCTGGCGCTTCATCTCCATGACGGCCGCCCGGGCGCGCTCCTGGTATGGCGCCTGTTTCGCGGCGCCGGACAGTTTCCCGGCAATCACCGGGTTCCAGTACTTGAAGTCGGGAAGGTAGATGTCGACAAGCCCCTCGAGAGACCTCAGGGCATCCACGCTGTCATAGCCGTTCGTATTGTAGAGAAAGGGCACCCCGATACCCCTTTCCTTCGCTTCCCTGATGGCGACGCCGATAAACGGAACATACGGCGTGGGGCTCACGAGATTTATGTTGTGGCAGCCCATCGCCTCCAGGGAGAAGAACATCTCGACGAGCTCTTCGAGCGTCACCGGACTGCCCCGCCCCTCATGCCTGATCCGGTAGTTCTGGCAAAAGACGCAGCGCAGATTGCAAAAGGAGAAAAAGATGTTTCCCGAACCCTTCGTCCCCGTGATGGGAGGTTCCTCCCCGAAATGGGGCCCGAAATGAGCCACCCCGATATCTCCACCGGCCCCGCAGAACCCGCGCTCGCCCGCAAGGCGGTCAACACCGCAATGCCGGGGGCACAGGGTGCAGTGCGAAAGCATGGAAAGATCGGCCTGCATGGGAAATAGTATAGCAGAAATCAAAAGGCAGGTAATGGGTAATAGGTTATGGGTGATGGGGGGTATGGTCCGGGTACATAGATAACGCTTTCCCCAAGGTACCGGGCCTGTCTTCAAGCCACCGTGTACGATCCCGTTCCCACCGCTATCAATTCTTCCTTTTCGTTGCTCAATTCCGTTCGGGTTACGGCGATCCTGCTGCCCGTTCTCAAGGGATAGGCAGTTGCGGTGAACGCCTCTCCAAGACCTGGGCGGAGAAAGTCCACGCGCAGGTCGATGGTGCTTACCCGTGTGAACCTCGCGAATTTTGCCTCCGGGGTCTTATCCATCTTTTCCTGCACGCCCATGAATGCCGCGAGCCCTCCCGTAACATCGATCACCGATGATATGACCCCTCCGTGGACCATCCCGCGCTTCCAGTGCCCCATCAGGTCCTCTCTCATCCGGAACGACACTTTCACGCACTCGGCCGTCATCGATTCGATCTTGAGGCCCAGCAATTTGTTGAAGGGGATCTTCTCGCTGAACATTTCGTTGATGACGGAAAGAAATTCTTCCTTGCTGCCGGGTGTGTTCATGCCGCGCGTCACAGTCCCAGGAATTCTATCATCAGGCCGCATGTCAGAATGGTCAACCCCGCGATGGCGTGAGTGTAGCGCTCGGCCCTGTCGAGCACACGGAGGCTGAGTCCGGCCCTCATCAGCAATACGGCCGCCATCATTGTCGCTATCGTCACCATTCCGAATGTCAGGCTCACCATCGCTACCCCCCAATAGCTCTTTCTGGCTGCGGGATAGATAAGAAGGGGGATCAGCGGTTCGCAGGGACCGAAGACGAAAATTATGAACAGAACCCACGGCGTAACGGTCTTCCTGCCGTCTTCATGAAAATGGGCATGTTTGCCGTGATGCGTGTGCTCGTGCTCGTGCACATCGGAAACACCGTGTATGTGGACATGCCGGTGAGGCCTGTTCAGAATGGCCCGCCTGATGCCCCATACGCTGTAGGCGAGACCGAGGGCAATAAGAAGCCATGCGGCAATCGTTCCGCGCGTCGACTCTATGAACTCAAGGCTCTCGAGCGCCACCCCCAGGGCAACCCCGACGAGACCGAGCACGATGGAACTCAGTATATGGCCGAGGCCGCACGCAAGGGTCACGGCCGCGGTCTTGACCGTGGACCATTTCCTCGACCAGGAGAGCATCACAAAGGGTACATAGTGATCGGGGCCAAAGAGCGTGTGAAAGAACCCGATGGTTACGGCGGCGATCAATAGTGCGGACAGCTCAGGAAACATGTGGATCTTTTACCTCGGGTCTTCGGTTTTGGTTTTCGGAATAGGTCCTGTGCGTCCTATAGGACCTATTGTTTCACTTCATCCCGGTTTACCGTGGGACTCGTCTTTTCCTAACCTTCATTATAGTATCCGGTTGGGTCCTTGTCCATCGCATAAAGCCCCGCGTGCTATTCAATCCCCACATGTACAAGGGTGGGATTGAGTGTTTTGACTATGTCATGGGGGTCCATCGCGACGAGGTACCCGCGTCTGCCGCCGTTGATGTAAATCTTCGGGAGCTCGAGGATCGTCTCTTCCATGTAGACAGGCATGACCTTGCGCGTGCCGAAGGGTGACGTGCCGCCAACCATGTACCCCGAGTGTTTCCGGGCCCTTTGGGGCGTTGAGGGCCCTACTTTCTTGACGCCTGCTGTGCGGGCGAGCTCCTTGGTGGAGACTTCCCTGTCGCCGTGCATGAGGACGACAAGCGGTCTGCCGTTCTCATCCTCCATGATGAGGGTCTTTATGACCATGTGCTCGTCCACGTGATACTGTTTCGCGAACGTCGACGTGCCGCCGTGCTCCACATACTCGTAGGGGTGCTCCGAAAAATCGACCCTCTTTTCCCTGAGGAACCTGATCGCGGGTGTCACATGTGACTTGTCTTTGCCCATAAGAAACCGTTACGGTAACATAACGCGTGAAGCCTGAGGCGTAAAGGAACTTCTCTATTCCGTTACCATCTCTTTTATATTCAAGTGGATGAACCTCTCTCCGAAATCCATTCGCACCACCGGGGAGGCGATGATCCGTGCGCCGTCACTCTTCTGAAAGGGGCTTTTTGCGGCATAGAAGCCGTACCACGTCCTGTTGCTGCCGTCCGTGATGCGTGTCCGGCCGTTGCCCGCGGCATTGATGCCCGCCGCGTCGAAGAGCAGGTTCGGCCTGGGGTTGCCGATACCGAAGGGGCCGAGCTCTTCGAGGTAGTCCATCACCTCGCTGGTGAGCTCGTCAAAGCCGGCTGCCGTGTCCACGTGCACCGGGCGCTTCCTCCCGGTAATGGTGCCCTCCACGGCCTTTTCAAACGCCTCGGCAAAGGCAGGAAGGTTTTCTTCGTTGAGCGAGATCCCGCAGGCGTATTTATGGCCGCCGTATTTTAAAAGCAGAGGTGAAAGCGAGCATATGGCCTCGAAGAGATCCATACCGTCGCCTCCCCTGCCCGAACCCTTCCATATATCCTTTACCTTCGTGATGACGATGGCCGGCTTGCCGAACCGCTCGGTGAGCTTTTGGGCGACTATGCCCAGGACGCCCGCGTGCCATTTCTCGTTGAAGACCACGATGGTCTTCCTGCCCGAAAGGCCGTCGGTCCCTATGGAACTGACGATCTCGTCGTGGATCTTCTTCTCGCGCTGCTGCCTGACGGTGTTCGCCTTCTGGAGTTCCGCGAGCAGGGCCAGCGCCGCTTGATCGTCGGTAGCCACGAGAAAATCGAAGGATTTGTGGGGCCGCGCGACCCTGCCCGTGGCGTTTATCCTGGGAATGATGATAAAACCAAGGGCGAATTCGTTGACGAGGCCTTTCGATATGACTCTGCTGCCGAGCATTGACCTCAGCCATGCCCTCGGCCTCTGGTTCATGACCTCCATGCCGTGCCTGACGAGGATCCTGTTGTCGCCCGTCAAGGGAACCATGTCCCCTACCGTCCCGATGGTAACGAGGTCCAGTTCTTTTTTCAAATTGATATGACCGGGGATGAGGCCTTTTGCGTGCATGGTCCGGCGAAGCCCCAGAAGGAAAAAGAATGTGACGCCGCACGCAGCCAGGTCCCTCGTGGGGAAGAGGGAGTCTTTGCGCTTCGGGTTTATTACGGCCACCGCCCGGGGGACCTCCGATCCTATCTCGTGGTGGTCTATGACGATCGTGTCCATCCCGAGACGGCGGGCATGGTCTATTTCTTCGGCGTTGGAAGAGCCGCAGTCAAGTGATACGAGTAGACACACCCCATCTTTGGCAAGTTCCTCGATCTTCTCGATATGCAGCCCGTAGCCCTCCTCCCGCGTAGGTATGTGGACCGCCGCCGATACGCCGAGGTGCTTGAGAAAATTGAACATCAGCGCAAGACAGGATACTCCGTCGGCGTCGTAATCTCCCCATATGCAGATCTTTTCACTTTTGCTGACGGCCTCGATGAGGCGTGCGACGCCCTTATCCATGTCGGGCAGCAGAAAGGGGTCGGACAGGTCATCAAGCCTCGGTTTTAAGAAGACACCGGCCTCATCGGGTGTTGTTACGCCTCGGGCGACCAGGATCCGGGCGATGAGATGGGGCACGCCAAGACTTTCAGTGATAGTAAGGGCCACATCGGCGGCCGCCTTTGCCGCCGTGCCATGCAAGGCGGACCCGATTGTCGCTGCGGTATCATTCATGGGTGATGCCCACGATGGCCGAGATGTCGGCACAGCCGTTGTCATCGAGCCACGACTCCAGCCCGGCGATGATCTTCGGCATGGTGAAGGGGTCGACGAATGTGGCCGTCCCGATCTGAATGGCCCGGGCGCCCGCCATGAAAAAAGCCAGGGCATCCTGTGTATCCATAATCCCCCCGGCACCGATGACGGGAATGGGCACCTCTTTTGAACATTCGTGGACGGCGCGCACCGCGACGGGTTTCAGGATGGGACCGGAAAGACCGCCCTTCAGCGGAACCTTCCGTCTCCCAATGTCGACAACCGCGGCGGGCATTGTGTTTATCAGTGTAAGCCCGTCAGCTCCTCCTTCATATGCGGCACGGGCGATCTCGGCAATGTTCTTTACTTCCGGGGTAAGTTTCGCGATAAGGGGTATCCGTGTAGCTTCCCGCACGGACCGCACGATGGCGTGGACGGCCGACGCCTCTTTCCCGAAGCTTATCCCGCCCTTCTTGATATTCGGGCAGGAAAGGTTCATTTCCAGTGCGACGATGAGATCGTGGGGGCGTATTCCGGCGGCGCAGGAAACGTACTCTTCCTCGCTGAAACCGAAGAAATTCACTATGATGGGACACTTTTTTTCTTCGAAAAAAGGGAAGTAATGGGAGAAAAAGCGCTCTATGCCGACATTCTGGAGGCCGATGGAGTTTATCATCCCGTAGCGCTCCTCCCAGACGCGGGGCGTCGGGTTGCCGTGGTGGGGCTTTATGGAGAGACCCTTGGTAACATAGGCCCCCATGGTTTCTACCCCCCATAGCGGCTCTATCTCCACCCCGTAACCGAGAGTCCCCGATGCGTTCATGACGGGGTTTTTGAGCCTCTTTCCGAAAAGCTCTACAGCGAGAGATCCCATAGGCTGAATACCGGTCCTTCCTTGCATACCCTTTTATAGGGGTTTGTCTCGTCCTTCATCGCAACGACGCAGCCAAAGCACAGCCCCATGCCGCAGGCCATCCTCTCCTCAACAGAAACCTGGCAGGGAATCCCGGACGGCTCAAGGAGCTTCCGCAGGCTTTTCACCATACCCGACGGGCCGCAGGCGAATACCTCCGGGCTTTTTCCCCTGTATTCGTCAAGGTGCCGGCCAAGGAGGCTCACCACGTCTCCCGCAAATCCCCGGGAGCCGTCGAGGGTCGCGGTCAGCAGGCGGGAGCCCTCGAGGTCTTCGGCTATCTTCAGCTCATCTCCCGTCGTGACCCCAAGAAAGAGCGTGCCCCTTTCGCCGAGGCGCTTGAGGAGCATTCTCACGCCGGCAAAACCGATGCCGCCGGCAACAACGAGGCAGGTATTTTTCTTGTTCACCGTAAAGCCCCGGCCCAGGGGCCCGAGGACCATCACCGGAGCCTTGGCCGCGGCGGCGGCGAGGGCATCTGTGCCTTTGCCGACAACCCGGTACATAACCGTCAGCGTTTTTCCCCGTGAATCATAGATGCTGAAAGGCCTGCGCAGGAAGACCTCGCGCTCGGGAATTTTCAGCATGATGAACTGACCCGGCGTTACCCTCCCGAGAGGCCTCTCAAGCCGCACGATGAGGCGCCGGAACCCGCCCGCGCCAATGGTATTCCCTACGATCTTACCCGGTATGTCGTCCATATTTCTTCCTGTCTCCCGGATGGCATATACCATTATATATATACAAGCCGATATTTTCGGTAAGCGATTGTAACCTGTAAGGCCCGCGCCGCGCAACCAAATTTCTCAGAGCGAGAGTCTCATGACGAGAGCATCCTCGCGGGTCTCACTGTAGTATTCCTTGCGCCTCCCAATGGACCTGAAACCGAGCTTCTTGTAAAGACCGCGGGCAGGCACATTGCTTTCCCTGACCTCAAGGAAACATTCCTCAATGGCATTGTCCCGGGCAAAGGCAAGGATTCGGGACATCATGCCGAATGCCAGGCCATGCCTTCGCTGCCGGGGATGAACGGCGATGTTCATGATGTGCATTTCGGGGCCTGCGTCATAGAAGATTATATATCCGGAAATCCGGCCCACCTCTTCCGTGACAAGACTGATGGTTATGTCTGACGCCAGGGTCTCTTCAAACATACCCCGTGTCCACGGGACCGCAAAAGAAACCTTTTCAATCTCGAGGATCGCCGGGATGTCGCTCGTGTTCATCGGGCGCATCATGAGTCCGGTGACGCCGTCCGCCATGTCAATCCTGTCCAGGGGTAGGGGTAGGGGTGTTGATGCGGGCAAGCTCCTCCTCGGTGTTGATATTGGAAAAGACGAGGCGACCGTTTTCTTTGAGAAAACAAGGATTGTCCCTGATGGCATTGACAACCAGGTAGGGGAAAACACCACGGATCTTCAGCATGTTCAAATCTATCAGCCTCAGGAAAGGTGCCAGGCAGGAGCGCCGGTAGATGGCGTGGAGGGGTTCGTAATAATCTCCGATGACAGGGATCGTGATGTCTTCGCCTCCTGCCTCGGTGACGACGCAGCGTATGCCCTCGGCCGACAGAAAGGGCATGTCGCAGGCGACAACGAAGAGACGCGGCTTCCCGGAATGAAGAAGCGCCGTAGCTATGCCCACCATGGGGCTCTGGAGCGGCAGAAGATCCTTTACTACCGGCGCGTCGACGCCGTCAATGGCGGTATGGAGAGAGGAAACCACGATGATGTCGCTGAACACCTCTCTGACCCCGTCATATACTTTCTTGACCAGGGTCGCGCCGCGAAAGGCGGCTGTTGCCTTATCGCGTCCCATTCGAATGCTTCTTCCGCCGGCAAGTATGGCACAGCCTATATCCATGCACAAGTTCTTACCATCTTTTGCGCCGAATTTCAAAGACCGAAGGCTTATGCACGGCGGCAGAACATACACCTGCGCGAGCAGGTTAATCGTATCCGCCAACCCTGGCTTTTTACTGTTCCCGTAACGGTCATTTCGGATTTGCCCTGTTCTTTCGCAATGTTATTATCCCCCAGCACCGCGATCTGGGGTACGAGGTTCCAAAAACGACAATATTTACAAGATGTTAGGTTGTTACTTTTTTCACTTGACAACCCTTGCCCTGATGACTTAAGATGCCCTAATATCATAGGGGTACAAAGCACAATACAATAGCTACAGTTAGGAGGAGCAATGGGAGCCATACTTTGGATCACCGAAAAGCTCAGTAAATGGATGAGCGCCATCGCCGGGACAGCCCTCACCGCAATTATGCTGCTTACGGTGCTTGACGTTTTTCTACGCTATTTCTTCGACAGGCCCATTATCGGTACATTCGAAATGGTCGGCTTCGGCGGGGCCATAGCAATCGGTTTCGCCCTCCCCATTACCTCATGGATGAGGGGCCACATCTTTGTCGATTTCTTTGTCCAGAAATTCCCAAAAGCGGGGCAGAACGTCGTCAACATAATTACCCGTCTCGGCAGCATAGTTCTTTTTTATCTGATAGGCCACAATATGCTGAAATATGGGCACGATCTCTTTGTATCGGGTGAGGTATCTCTGACCCGGCAGATCCCCTTTTACCCGATAGCCTACGGGATGGCGATCTGTTGTTTCATTCAGTGCCTCGTTCTCTTCTGCGACATTTACAAGATCTTTGGAGGCCAATATGAATGATCCCGTAACCACTGGTATCGTAGGATTACTGGTTGTACTTTGTCTCTTCCTGACCGGCATCGAACTGGCCTTTGCCATGATCATTATCGGATTTCTCGGTTTCGGTTATCTCATCTCTTTCAGTGCCGCATTCAACCTGCTCGCAAAGGACTTTTACGATGTCCTCAACTCGTATAGTTTCACGGTTATCCCTCTCTTCGTATTGATGGGACAGGTGGCATTCAATTCGGGTGTGGCCAAGCGTCTGTTTGATGCGGCCCACAAGTTCCTCGGCCATATTCCCGGCGGACTTGCCATGGCAACCGTGGGTGGCGCGACGGTGTTTAAGGCTATATGCGGTTCCTCGCCCGCCACTTCGGCAACCTTTGCCAGCGTGGCCGTGCCGGAGATGGACCGTTTCGGATACGACAAGAGGCTCTCGACCGGTATCGTCGCCACCGTCGGTACGCTGGGCATACTTCTTCCGCCGAGCGTCACCTTGATCCTTTACGGCATCATCACAGACCAGTCCATCGGCCGCCTCTTCCTTGCCGGCATTTTTCCCGGCCTTCTCATTGCGGCCTTATTCATCGCCGTCATTTATGGCTGGTGCAGGATGAACCCCACGATCGGGCCAAAAAGCCCGAAGGCGACCTGGTCCGAGCGCTTCAAGACCATTCCCCAGGTTCTCATGGTCATGTTCATCTTTTGTCTTGTCATCGGCGGCATCCTCGGAGGCGTCTTTACCCCTACCGAGGCGGGCAGTGTGGGCACCTTCCTGGTCCTGGTTATGACATTCGCCATGCGCGACCTTAACATTAAAGGATATATCAAGTCCGTTGCCGAATCGGTCAGAACGGCCACAATGGTCTTGATGCTCATTGCCGGCTCTACCGTGCTCGGTCATTTCATCGCCGTCACAACCATACCCATGATCGCCGCCGACTGGATCGTCGGCCTCAACATGCCGTCCTGGGTCATCGTCATCTTCATCGCCCTTATTTACCTCATAGGCGGGTCATTCATCGATGACCTGGCATTCATGATCCTGGCAACGCCAATCTTTTACCCCGCCATTCTTAAACTGGGGTACAACCCCATGTGGTTCGGCATCCTCATCGGCATTACCGTCATGCTGGGCGTCGTCCTCCCGCCGATGGCCATATGCGTCTTTGTCGTCAAACAGATCACCAAGACGCCTTTCGGCGTCGTTTATGCCGGCGTCTACCCCTTCCTCATCAGCATCATCATCGGCGGCATCCTGGTCTTCATCTTCCCCGCCCTTTCTACCTGGCTTCCCGGCTTGCTGATGCCCGGATAGGGAAAACAGTTTCGACAATGCAAAAACCCCGCTTCCCGCGAAGCGGGGTTTTTTTCTACCAGACGCTCCAATCTCTCCAGGATATCCGGTTCCTCTTCCGCCGGATTCTCACGCGGCTATTCGTCTCATATCCCCCCATCTTCATTTCTTACTTTAAAGGTCAACCTCTTTCCGGACGCTCACAAACTAACGCATAGTTCCCTATGCGATTCTTGCGTCATTCCGCTTCTTCTTAATTTGCCATTCCGGCGAAGGCCGGAAACCCATATGGATAAGGAATCACCGGACGGAAGGACATCAACTGTCCTCTCGAAACACCGTATGGTGCTCTGTATACGTATGGTTCCTGTTGTATGAGAGGCCTTCCTGGGCTTCCGGCCTTAGCCGGAAAGACGACCCATGAGATAAAGCTAGCTGAAATCCGGGGCTTACCTGTCCTGAATCATTGCTCTATTCCGGGAAATGGATATCTTGGACAGGAGTCATCCACCACAAACGAAAAGGGGCCCTTGCCGAAGCGCGGACCCCTTTTCTTGTACAACTATTATTTCTTAGGCGATGCTCTTGAGTTTTTCCTGAAGATTCTTGGTAAATTCCTTTTCCGTATCCTTGGCCTTCGCCCTCATGATCCTGTCGCCGAACATGGCGAGCTTGCCGACTATGTTAACATCCGTCTTGTATGTAACCTCGACTTCACCCGCGCCTGTCTCTTTGAGATCAACGATGCTTTTTTGCTTGAAGTGGCCGAGCTTTGTCATGTCCTCGCCCTCGCCCTCGATCTCGATATGCGTGGGCTTGTTGACAACGGTCATCTTGTTGATGAACTTCAGCTTTGCCTTGATGGGGCCGACCTTCTGCTTCACTATGCACTCATATGATGTGTCATCGATCATCTTAACTGACTCTGCGCCTGGCAGGCATGTAAGGATCGTATCCGGTTTAAGCAGAAAATCGAAGAGCTTATCTATTGGTGCCTTTAGGGTAAATCCGCCCTCTATGACCATGGAAATTCCTCCTTGTGTTAATTATCAAACCCTTGTTGGGGCTTTCTTAATTCTTAAAGCTTATCCTGTGCCTTTTCTATCAGGTCAGACAGGATCTCGTAGCTCTTGTTGCCCGGCTCGGTGGTCTGAGCGAGAAGGAGATCGATATATGAGTAACCCTGTGATTCGATCCATGCCCTGTGCGCCTTGTCTCCGGTGCCGAACATGTGCCGCGCCACCTGTTTGCTGCTGGCCCATTCTTTTTTGCATGCTGGACATTTGAAGCTCACGGTATACCTCCTTTTTTATCTCACAAAAGTTATTTTTTTGCTTCCTCTTCCTTCTTCTCCTTCAAGGCCTTGCGGATCCTTTCGGGGGTGATGGGAAGCTCTTTCATCTTAATGCCCAACGCATTGAACACCGCATTTCCGAGGGCTGCGGCCGTCGGGTTCGTGAGGCCTTCGCCAGCCTCTTTAGCACCGTATGGCCCTTCCGGCTCGTAGGTGTCGATCTCTATAATTGGGGTATGCGGCATCTCGGGCGCCTTGATTATCTTGTAGTCCACAAGGTTGGGATTCATCATCTTGCCGTCCTCGAAGGGCATATCCTCAAGGTATGCGTAACCGAGCGCCATAGAGGCTGCGCCTTCAAGCTGGCCTATAAGCCCCAAGGTGTTTATGGGCTGGCCGCAATCGTGAGCTGTCATGACCTCGTGTACCGTGATCTTGCCTGTTTCGGGATCGATCTCCGCATCAACTGCCTGCATCATATAGCTATATGCCGGGGATATCATGCCTTTTCTGTGCGGTGTGTAATAACCCCTGCCGACGATGCGCTGGCCGTCTTTTCCGCGAAGCGCCTTCTTGACGAGCTCTTCGTATTTCATACCTCTTTCGGGACGGGCAACGATATGCACCCACCTGTCTTTAATGTCAAGGTCGTATACGATGTTGATGCCCATCTCTGCGTAGGCAAACTCAAGGAGCTGTTTCTTTGCGTCTTCACAGGCCATCTTGACGGCGTTGCCGGTCATGAGGGTTTGTCTTGATCCCCAAGCCCCGAGGTCGGCCGGGCAATGGTCTGTGTCGCCGGAGTGGACCTTGATGTCCTCCATCTTTACGCCAAGTGTCTCGGCCGCGATGATGGCCATGGTGGTGTTGGAACCCTGACCAATGTCCTGGCAGCCGACGTGAAGCTCTACGGTGCCGTCGACGTTGATGGTGATAACTGCCGAGGAGAACGAATAAGGAGAGTCGAACCAGTTGAAGATACCGCCCGACATGAAACCGCAGGAGGAAATTCCTATGCCCCTGTTGGCCGGGAGTTTGCCTTTGTCCTTAACCCATTTCTCGATCTCGTTTATGCACTGTTCCAGACCGCAGCTTGCGATGAACGCCTGGCCGGGGACTTCGTATCCTTCTGTGTGACCGTTCTTCCTTCTCACTTCAAAGGGGTCGAGGCCCATGTCCGCGCATATCCAGTCGATCTGCTGCTCAGAGCAGAACATGGCCTGCGGGGCACCGAAACCGCGCATCGATGTTGACGGCATGGTGTTCGTGTAGACCCTGTAGCCGTCATAGCGGTAGCCTCTCCATTTGTACGGGAATGAGTGGAAAAAGCCCGTGAGATAAAGGGCTGTGGCACCCATGCCTGTGTATGCCCCTCCGTTGGAGAACATGCGGGACTCCCGGGCGCAGAAGGTGCCGTCTTTTTTTATACCCGTTCTCACGTAGTAGAACATGGGGGTCCGTCTCTTGGAGGCAATGAAATCCTCTTCCCGGGTGAAAACGATCTTCACGGGCTTGTTCAGTTTCATGGACAGCACGGCGCTGCAGAACTGCGCGGCGTCAAGTTCGAACTTGCCGCCGAAGCCGCCGCCGGTGTAAGGCGCTATAATGCGCACATCTCCTTCGCGAAGGCCCAGAACCCCTGCCAGAAGCCCCTGGTGGTAATATGCGGACTGTGTTCCCGTATAAACCGTCAATTTACCTTCCGGCGTAAAGCTCGATACGGCACCGCGGGTCTCCATGCACATATGGTGCTGCCCGGAGCACTTGAACCAGTCTTCCCTGATGTAGTCGGCATCTTCGAATGCATCGTCCACATCGCCCCACTCTATATGGCGGGTGACGTTGATGTTCCTTTCAACGCCTTCGTGAATCGTCGGGGCCTCTTTCTTGATGGCTTCCATCGGTTCGTACACAGCAGGGAGAACTTCGTACTCCACGTCTATCAGGTCGAGGGCCATCTCGGCGATCTCCTCCGTCACAGCGGCAACGGCCGCAACGGGTTCGCCGATGTAGCGGACCTTCTCCAGGGGAAGTATCTGCTCGTCGCAGAGCTCTTCGTAGCGTCTCCAAATGCCCTGCTTGATACCCAAGGTGTCCTTACCGGTCACAACCGCGCGGACGCCGGGGAATTCCAGAGCCTTCGATGTGTCGATGTTTATGATCTTCGCGTGGGGGTGGGGGCTGCGGAGGATCTTCCCGTAAAGCATTCCGGGGAGCGTTACGTCAAATGCATAGGTTGCCCGGCCCGTAACCTTCGCAATGCCATCTATATTATGAACCGGTGTATTGATGACTGAAAAATTCTTGTGACTCATATCACTCCTCCTTGTATTTGCCTTGGGCAACGGCGTCAATGGCCCTTACGATACTGTTGTACCCAGTGCACCGGCAGATGTTTCCTTCGATGCTTTCGCGTATCTCTTCCTCGGAGGGTTTCTTCCCTCCAAGTTCATCGATAAATGCCGTCGAGGACATGAGCATGCCTGGTGTACAGAAACCGCACTGGTAGGAACCATTGTCGAGAAAAGCCCTCTGCATCGGGCTCAGCTTGCCGTTCACTTCAAGGCCTTCCACCGTAGCGACCTCCATGCCTTCGCACTGAACGGCGAGGATGGAACAGGACTTGACGGACATACCGTTAACGTTCACCGTGCAGGCACCGCAGGATACGGTATCGCAGCCCCTCTTGGTGCCGGTAAATCCCAGGTGGTCCCTGATCGCTTCCACAAGCAATGTCTTTGGATGTATAAATATTTCGTATTCTTCTCCGTTAACTTTTAAACGCAGTACCTGCTTTTCCATCTCTCTCCTCCTTAAGCAGCTTTCTGGGCTTGTTCAAAGGCCTTTTTCAGCATCCTCTTGGTGAGAACGCCCAGAACGTGCCTTCTGTGTTCTTCAGACGCGTGGATGTCGGCAACGGGCTGTGATTCCTCGGAAGCAATCTGGCCGGCCTCGGCGAACAGCTTGTCATCGAGCTTCTTGCCTTTCAACAAGTCTTCGGCTTTCGTTACTCTCAAGGGTGTCGGTCCAGCGTTCCCGAGAACGATCCGGGCCTCTTTGCAGGTGCCGTCGGCGTTAAGCGCAACCGATGCGGCGGCCGCGACGATCCCCATATCGCTACCAAGGAGGTTGAATTTCTGATAGGCGCAACCGAACTTCGCATCCGGTGCGGGAACATGTATTTCGAGAACCAGATCACCGTGTTCCATCTTGGTCTCAAAATAGTCGACAAAGAACTCGTCGAGAGGTGCCGTCTTTTCGCCATCGGCATTGCCGAACTTTATCTCTGCCTTGAGTGCGATGAGGACAGGGCCGGGGTCTCCTGCCGGGTCGGCATGGGCAATGTTTCCACCGATGGTTCCCCAATTTCTTGTCTGAATAGAGGCAAGCTTGCCTTCCATTGCAACGAGAACGGGGTATTTCCTGGCAATAACAGCCGATTTTTCTATTTCGCGGTGGGTTGTCGTTGCGCCGATCCTGAGGCCGTCCTTATCGTCGAACTTGATGTACCTCAACTCTTTCACGTGTTTGATGTCAAGGAGGTATTCGGGAGCGAGCATCCCCTGCCTCATGACGATCAACAAGGACTGGCCGCCACAAATGACCTTGCAATCATCATACTGTGCGTACATGGCAAGCGCTTCTTTCAGGCTTGCAGGTTTCAGGTAATGAAAATCGTTGATCATAATCCTCTCCTTTCTATTGATTCTTTATTCTTCAACATTGCTCAACGTTTGAGTTCAATTATGCCTCAGGGCGGCAAATTCCTTCTCGATACCGTATTCTTCCACGTTGTTTATGCACTGGGGACCGACCTCTATCTTTTCAGGCATACCGAAGGTCTTGTCGTTGTTCTTCTTCCTTTCCGCTGTCTTGAGTTCCTCCATGCGATCGGGATCGAAGGACGTTCCTTTGTAGTTCTGTGAATAGCATAGATAATAATGCCGGCCTCGATAGACAGCACATTCAATGCAGGCCGTCTTGGAAATGGGACAGAGTATTTTATGCTTGGCCATAGGCAGCACCTCGGAAAAACAATGATAGAATCCTGAAAACCATTTTGTCACAAAATTATCGCGGATATTTGTTCAAAAGTCAAGCTTCTTTTTTTACCATAATAAACATACGCTTATATCACATAATATTGCAGGGTTTTCTAAGATGGCCCTTGTTCATGTGGATGAACACGCCATGCTCTGTGGGGAGTTCTTTCGCAATTGTGTTGACAAACCGAACCCCGTTTACTATAAAAGAGGAAAATAATATTTCAGGAGGGGTTTATGAAACGGTTTTTCGGGGTAAAGTGTTTGCTTCTCGTTTTCTTTGGTGCAACCTGTCTCGCCTTTTTTCCGATAATGGCATCCGCGCAGAAGGTCATCACGCTGAATTATTCCAACTTCTTCCCGGCACCGCACAAGAACAGCGTTGTCGCGCAGCAGTGGTGCAAGGAAGTCGAGAAGCGTTCCGCCGGCAAGGTCAAGATAACCTACTTCCCGGGTGGTACCCTCACCCCCGCGGCACAGACCTATGACAACGTCGTAAAGGGCATCGCGGACATCGGTGAGAGCTGCTTCGCCTATACGCGCGGTAAATTCCCCATGATGGAAACTCTTGATCTCCCTCTGGGTTACAAGAGTGGTGTTGCGGCAACGAATCTCACCATGGCTTTCTATGCGAAGTTCCAGCCGAAGGAACTGGCCGATGTCAAGGTGCTCTGGCTTCACGCACACGGCCCCGGCATCCTCCACTCCAAGAAACCCGTCAGCAAACTCGAAGACATCAAAGGCATGAAGATCCGTGCGACCGGTCTTGCAGCGAAGATCGTTCAGGCCCTCGGCGCGGCACCTGTCGGAACGACGATGCCTGAGACTTACGATGCGCTCCGCACCGGCGTGGCAGACGGCGCAATGGCTCCCGTCGAATCTCTCCAGGGTTGGAAATGGGGCGAAGTTGTGAAATCCACCACCCAGAACTTCGGTTCCGCCTACACGACGGCAATGTTTGTCGTTATGAACAAGGCAAAATGGGCCGCCCTGCCTCCCGACGTCCAGAAGGTTTTCGAAGATGTCAGCAAGGAATGGGTAGCAAAACAGGGTAAGGTCTGGGACGAGATCGACAAAGAAGGTTATGCATACTCCAAAGCCAGGGGCAACAAGGTAATCGCCCTGAGCAAGGAAGAGGATGCAAAATGGGCCAAAGCCGTTCGTCCGCTTCTCGACGAGCAGATCAAGACTCTCAAGGGCAAAGGACTCCCCGGTGACGAGGCAGTGAAGTTTGCCGTCGATTTTCTCAAGAAAAACTAGATACCCGTCACATAAAGATATAAAAAGGGCTCCCGGCGGAGCCCTTTTTCTTCGGCTTTTTCAAGGCAGGATCGGCGAAGCGATAGGTCCTGGTTGGTCCAATGCGACCAGCGGGACCTAATTTTTCGCGAGTTTATTCAGCCTGTGTGAGTTCCAGGAAATTCTTGAGCAGCTTCAGCCCTACCCTCTGACTTTTTTCGGGGTGGAACTGGCATGCGAAGAGGGTTCCCGATTCGACGGAAGAGGCAAAGGGGCGGTCGTAGTCCGTGGTCGTGGCAATGACATCTCCGTTTACAGGCGCACAGTAATAGGAGTGAACGAAGTAAAAGAAATCGCCTGATTGTATCCCCGTGAAGATCGGGCTCTCCTTCAGGATAGCGATGCTGTTCCAGCCCATGTGGGGAACCTTAACGGACCCGGTGAAGCGGGGTACCGTGCCTTTTATGATGCCGAGGCCCCCGACTCCCGGTGTCTCTTCGCTCGTTTCGAAAAGGATCTGCATTCCAAGACATATACCAAGGTAACGTTTGCCCCCGGCGATGTGGTCGCGTATAGCGGCGGCGAGGCCCCGTGCCTCAAGGTTCTCCATGCACTTGCCAAAGGCGCCCACGCCGGGCAAAACTATCGCGCTGGCTTCTTCGACACGGCGGGGGTCGCCGGAGACGGTAATGTCCGCACCAAGTTTTGAAAAGGCATTGAGAACGCTTTTCAGGTTGCCCATTCCATAATCGACCACGATCATTTTAGAGCACACCCTTCGTACTGAGCACGCCTTTTATGCGGTCGTCCTTTTCCACGGCGGCCTTGAGCGCCCTCCCGAAAGACTTGAAGACGGCCTCCACCCTGTGATGGAGGTTGCTTCCGTAAAGGATGTTGACGTGAAGGGTCAGCTTCGCCTCGTTGGAAAAGGCCTGGAGAAATTCCTTTACCACGTCGACGTCGAATCCGCCCGTCCTGCCCTGAAGTTTTCCCTTAAAGACAAAGGCGGAGCGTCCCGAGACGTCGACGGCCGTCATGCAGATCGCCTCATCCATGGGAACAAGGGCGCTGCCGTAACGCTTTATCCCCTCCATCGTGCCCAGGGCATCGCGCAAGGCCTTGCCCATCGCTATACCCACATCCTCGACGGTGTGATGGTTGTCTACGTCGATATCTCCCTTCGCGCTGACCTCGAGATCGAAAAGACCGTGCTTTGCAAAGAGGTCGAGCATGTGGTCGAAAAAAGGTATTCCCGTGGCAATCCGGTACTCTCCGGTACCGTCAAGATCCCAGGATATCGAGATGGACGTCTCTTTCGTGTTCCTTTCGACATGTGCCGATCGCGCCATGGTCTCCCCCATTTACATGATGACCTTGTTCAGGGGATATTCCACGATCCCCTGCGCCCCGGCCCTTTTCAGATCGGGGATGATGTCCCGGACGACCTTTTGGTCGATGATGACCTCGATGGCCACCCATTTATCGTCGGAAAGGTTGGATACCGTCGGCGTGTGGAGCGAAGGCAGGATCTCCGTCACCCTGGCGAGCTTGTTCCTGGGGATGTTCATTTTGAGCCCCACCTTCTCCTCGGCCAGAAGGGCGCCCTTCAGGAGGATCATCAGGTTCTCCATCTTCCTTTTCTTCCAGGGGTCCTTCCAGGCGTTCTTGTTCGCGATGAGCACCGTCTCCGATTCGAGGATCGTTTCCACTATCCGGAGATTATTGGCCACAAGGGACGCCCCCGTCTCCGTTACCTCGACGATGGCGTCTGCCAGAAGCGGGGCCTTAACTTCCGTGGCGCCCCAGGAAAACTCCACGGCGGCATCTATGCCCTGTTTCTTCAGGTATCGTTTTGTGAACTGGACGAGCTCGGTGGCGATCTTCTTTCCGCTTAGATCCTTAACCTTCTTGATCGGCGAATTGTTCGGCACGGCTACGACCCATTTGACGCCCCTGAACCCCACCTTGCCGTAGCGCAGGCGGACAAGCTCCACCACCTTTGCGTTCTGCTCCATGACCCAGTCGAGCCCGGTTATACCCATGTCGAGGATGCCGTTCTCCACGTAGCGGGCCATTTCCTGTGCCCGAATGACGAGCCCTTCCATTTCGTTGTCGTCTATAGCGGGAACGTAGGAGCGTTCGCGGAGCTTTATCGTGTATCCGGCATTCTTGAAAAGCCGGAATGTGGATTCCTGCAGGCTGCCCTTGGGCAGGCCGATCTTCAGCTTCATTGTGAGGACTCCTTTCGTGCCTTTATCGCATCGCCATGGGCGGGCAGGCCCTCGATTCTCGCGAGCCGCTCGGCCCTGTCGCCGTATGTTTCGATGAAAGATTGGTCTATTTTAACAACAACCTTGCGCTTTGTAAACCGGTCGACAGAAAGTCCTCCGGTGAAGCGCCCCGCCCCTGCGGTGGGAAGAACGTGGTTCGTTCCGATATAGTAGTCGCCCATTGCGACGGGGGTGCAGGGACCGACGTAGATGATGCCGGGATAGAGGATCGAGGAGACGCAGTCTTCGTCCCCGATGAGCTCCATGTGCTCGGGTGCGATCCGGTTTATCGCTTCGATGGCCAGGGCCAGGTCTGTGAAGTGCACGAGGTAGCCGTTGTGCTTGAGGGCCTTCGTGATTGTCTCTCTGCGCACCGTCGCTCCAAGGAGACCTTCAATGCTGTGCCGGATGTCCTCAAGGTGAGCTCCCGAAGAGGAGAAAACCCCCACCGATGCCAGTTCATCGTGTTCGGCCTGGGAGAACATGTCAAGGGCCACCATTTTCGGTGAATGGGCCTCGGTGCAGAGGATGACGAGTTCCGTGGGGCCGGCGAGCATGTCGATGCCGACGGTTCCGTAAACGTCCCTTTTTGCCTCTTCGACATATGCGTTTCCCGGACCGACGATCATGTCCACCTTCGGAACCGTGGCCGTCCCGCAGGCGAAGGCATATACCGCCTGCGCCCCGCCGATACGAAAAATATCCGTTATCCCGAGAAGCTTCGCCGCCGCGGCCACGTAGTCGTTGATCGCACCCCCCGGTGCCGGTGTGGCCACGTTAATATACTTCACGCCGGCGATCTGTGCGGGCAGCGCCCCCATAATGAGCGACGACGGGTACGTCGCCGTCCCGCCGGGAACGTAAACCATCACGCTTTCAACGGGCACGGGCTCCTCCCGAACGGAAAGGCCTTTTTTCTTGTAGACACGCCCGCCTGCTTTTTGTCCCTTGTGGTATGAGGCAACGTTCCTGATCATCCCCTTGAGGATCCCGATGTCCTTTCGGGGCACCCGGGAAGCGGCCTCGTCAATCTCCCCGGGGGTAAGCTTGATCGGATATTCCCTGTCCCAGCGGTCCCAGGCGATGGAAAATTCGACGAGCGCGCTGTCGCCGCGGGATAGAACGCCCTCTTTCACCCGCGAGACGGCCTGGCGGACATCGCGCTTCGCGCCTTCCCTGCCGGTCTTTACGAAGGATAT
This sequence comes from Deltaproteobacteria bacterium UBA5756, assembly GCA_002418985.1. Lineage (GTDB taxonomy): Bacteria > Desulfobacterota > Syntrophorhabdia > Syntrophorhabdales > Syntrophorhabdaceae > Delta-02. Next base: position 12,156 of record DIFE01000157.1, on the reverse strand, counting down.
GAGGCCGTCGTACTCGCTGTCAAGCTCCCATATTTTCATCTTTTACCCTTTCGATCCGGGCACCTAAGTTTTTCAGTTTTTCCTCAATGTGCTCGTAACCCCGGTCAATGTGATATATGCGCGAAACTTCGGTCTTGCCGTAGGCTGCCAGGCCGGCGATGATGAGGGATGCGCTTGCCCTCAAGTCCGTAGCCATCACTTTTGCGCCCGATATGGACTCTACGCCGTGGACGATGGCCGTATTGCCTACGACCCTGATGTCGGCGCCCATCCGGCGCAACTCGGCGGCGTGCATCATCCTGTTCTCAAAAATTGTTTCCGTTATGGCACTTACGCCCTTCGACGTCGTCATGGCCGCCATGAGCTGGGCCTGCATGTCCGTGGGAAAACCCGGATAGGGGACCGTCCTGATGTCCACAGCGGAAGGCCGCCTCTTGGACATCGACGCCTTGATGGTCTTCCCGTCGCAGGATATCTCCATGCCGGTCTCTCTGAGCTTGTCGATGACCACCTTTATGTGGTCGGGCACGCAATTCTCAAGAATGATGCTTCCCCGAGTCATGCCGCAGGCGGCAAGAAACGTTCCCGCTTCAATCCTGTCCTCTATGACGTCCCAGCTGCAGGGGGTCAGCTCGTTGACACCCGTTATCCTGATCACCGCCGTCCCCTCGCCGTCGATCCTAGCGCCCATCTCCTTGAGCATCCTTGCGAGATCGACCACCTCCGGTTCACGGGCGGCATTCTCTATGACCGTTTCACCCCTGGCGAAGACCGACGCCATGAGAAGGTTCTCCGTCCCGCCCACGGTCACCGTATCGAACACAATGCGGCCGCCCCTGAGCTTCTTTGCCGTTACATCGACATAGCCTTCCCGGATCGCCACATCACAACCGAGTGCGGCAAGCCCCTTAAGGTGGAGGTCAATGGGCCTCTCCCCAATGGCGCATCCCCCGGGGTAGGAAACGGTCGCCTTCCTCAGACCGCCGATGAGCGCACCCAGGACGAGGACCGACGCCCGCATCTTCTTGACAAGCTCGTAGGGGGCTACGTGATTGTCCATCTTCGTGGTATCTATGTCGATGGTGTGGTCATCCTGCCATACGCATCTGGCACCGAGAAGGTCGAGGAGCTTCATCATCGTGGTGACATCCATGAGGCGCGGCACGTTGCCTATCCGGTAACGGCCCTTCTGGAGCAATGTCGCCGCGAGGGCGGGCAGGACTGCATTCTTCGACCCGCTGATCCGGACCTTTCCTTTGAGCCTCTCTCCCCCTTCGATGATGAATTTATCCATGTCCCGCGAGCACCCTTTCCCTGCCCGAATAGTCTTTTCTTACACCGACCCTGAACCCTGCTGCCTCGAGCATCGCGCCCACGTCGCAGGCCTGCCGGAAAGAGCCGATCTCAAGAAGGACATGGCCGCCGCGAACGAGGTGGCCGGGCACCTGACCGACAAGGCGGCGGTAGATATCAAGGCCGCCTTCCCCGCCGTCAAGGGCTCCCCGGGGTTCATACTCCCTCACGTCCACCATGAGGTCATCCCATTCATCGGCAGCGACATAGGGCGGGTTGGCAACGATCATATCAAACCGTGTCCCGTCTCCAAAGGCTCCGAGAAGATCGCCGCAGACGAAGCGCATCTTTTCATGAACCCCCAGAGACACCGCGTTCGTGTGTGCCACCGCAAGGGCGGCCTCCGATATGTCAACCGAAAACACCCTGCTGTCGGTATGTTTGGCAACGATGATCCCGATTGCGCCGGAGCCGCAGCCGACATCAAGGACCGTCAGGCCTTTTCTGTCGCCGATGAGGTCAAGGGCCACCTCCACGAGCACCTCTGTCTCGGGTCTTGGGATGAGCACGGCCTCGTTTACGGAGAAACTCTCGGAGAAGAACTCCCGCACTCCTGTGATGTAGGCCAGTGGTTTGCCCGCGAGCCGTTCGTCGAGATACCCCCGAACCACGCGGAGCCTTTCTTCGTCGATCTCGCTGTCCATACGACAAAAAACCTGCTCCCGTGTGAGGTTGCAGGCAAGGCAGACGGCCGTGATAACGTCCGTCCCGGATAGGCCTTTCTGGCTTGTGATGATTTGCCTGATCCTCAATGTCGTTTACCCGTTCTTGAGTGCTTCCGAGCGGAAATGCGCGGCTACAGGGCCGGTCATCTCTTCGATATAACCGTTGAGAATGTCCTGAAGCTTATAGAGGGTAAGGCCGATCCTGTGGTCGGTGACGCGCCCCTGCGGGAAATTGTAGGTCCTGATGCGCTCGCTGCGATCACCAGTCCCCACCTGCTTGCGCCGTTCGTCGGAGATCTCCTGTTCCTTCTCACCTTCCATCTTTTCCTTGATCCTGGCCCTCAAAACACGCATTGCCTTCGCCTTGTTCTTATGCTGGGACTTTTCGTCCTGGCAGGTAACGACCATGCCTGTCGGTATGTGGGTCAGCCTCACCGCGGAATCGGTCGTGTTGACATGCTGCCCGCCGGGACCGCTGGAGCGGAAAAGATCGACTCGCACCTCTTCGGGATTTATACTTATTTCGAGTTCTTCCGGTTCGGGAAGAACCGCCACGGTGATCGTCGAGGTGTGGATCCTGCCCTGGGCTTCCGTCTCAGGAACCCTTTGCACGCGATGGACGCCGCTTTCGTAGCGCAATATATTGAAGGCGTCCTTCCCCTCAATGACGGCGATCACTTCCTTGAACCCTCCCAGGTCGGAGGGGCTTGAACTCATGATCTCCGTCTTCCACTTCATCCGCTCGGCAAATTTCATATAGGAGGCGAACAGGTCCCTGGCGAAAAGCGCGGCCTCTTCCCCTCCGGTGCCTGCCCGCATTTCGAGGAACATGCTCTTTGCATGGCGTTCCGTTTTTTTCAGGAGGCTGTCCGCGAGAAGCCCTTCGACCCGCTCCATCTCTTTTTCGAGACTGGCGAGTTCTTCCCGTGCAAGGGCCTTCATCTCGTCGTCAGATTCGCGGCTCAGGAGTTCCGTCGTCTTCTCGTGCTCGGACTTTGCGGCCCTCCACTCACGATAGGCATCTACAAGCTCCTTGATGTCCGTCCGCTCTCTGGCGAGCTTCTTGTACTCCTCCATGTTGGAAAGGACTTCGGGCTTCGTCATTTCCGCTTCGATGTCGTCGAAGCGCTTGTCAAGCTCAATAAGTCTTTTGAACATTACTTCTGTTTCTTTCCGTACTTCCTTTCGAACTTCTCAACCTGACCTGCGGAATCAAGGCGTTTCTCCTTGCCCGTGAAGATGGGATGGCACTTGGCACATATTTCGACGCTGATCTTGTCCTTAACCGAAAGGGTTTCGAAGGTGTGGCCGCAGGCGCATTTCACCGTCGCGGTTTTCAATTCAGGGTGGATTCCCTTTTTCATGTTCTTATCCTCCTTTGCTCATCGAATAGAGAAAGTCTTTATTAGAATCCGTATCGGCCAATTTTTCAAGCAGAAATTCCATGGCCTCCACCGTATTCATTGGCTGCAGCACCTTTCTCAAGAGCCATATGCGCTGCAGGTCGCTCGGTCCGAGGAGCAACTCTTCCTTCCTGGTGCCCGATTTGTTGATGTCGATCGCGGGGAAGATCCTCTTCTCGGCCAGTTTCCTGTCGAGGTATATCTCGCAGTTGCCCGTGCCCTTGAACTCCTCGAAGATGACCTCGTCCATTCTGCTGCCCGTGTCGATGAGGGCTGTGGCGATGATGGTAAGGCTGCCTCCCTCCTCGATATTCTTCGCCGCTCCGAAGAAACGCCTCGGCTTCTGCATGGCTGACGCATCGATGCCACCCGAGAGTATCTTGCCGCTCGAGGGCACCACGGTGTTATAAGCGCGGGCGAGGCGCGTGATGCTATCCAGAAGGATCACGACGTCCTTCTTGTGTTCCACGAGCCGTTTCGCCTTTTCGATGACTATCTCGGCCACCTGGACGTGCCGCGTGGCAGGTTCGTCAAAGGTCGAGCTTATGACCTCGCCCTTGACGGACCGCATCATGTCGGTCACTTCCTCGGGCCGCTCATCGATAAGCAGGACAATGAGATATATCTCCTTGTGGTTCTTCGTCAGGCTGTTGGCGATGGACTGAAGCAGCATTGTCTTCCCTGTCCTCGGCGGGGCAACAATGAGGCCGCGCTGTCCTTTGCCGATAGGCGTGAAGAGATCCATAACCCTGGTGGAAAGACCGTCATGGGCAGTTTCGAGTTTTGCCCTTTCGTTTGGATAAATGGGAGTCAGGTTGTCAAAGATGATCTTGTCGCGGACGACGCTGGGATCATCGAAGTTTATGGACTCCACCTTGAGAAGGGCGAAATACTTCTCGTTGTCCTTCGGCGGCCGTATCTGGCCCGAGGTTGTATCGCCGGTCCTCAAGCCGAACTTCTTTATCTGCGAGGGTGAGACGTATATGTCGTCGGGGCCGGGGAGGTAGTTGGAGTCCGTCGACCGCAAGAACCCGAAACCCTCCGAGAGGATCTCAAGCACCCCTTCGCCATATACATTTTCGTTCTTATCTACGTATGCCTGCAGGATGGAGAATATCAGTTCCTGTTTTCTCAGTCCTGAGGCATTCTCGATGTTGAGGTCCCGCGCGATCTGGGTTAATTCACCGATTTTTTTACTTTTTAGGTCGTTGAGGTGCATCGAGTTCTTACCTCCCATTCATTAATCCTTTCCAAAAGATTTTCAATTTCCCTGTCGAGATCTTCTCTGGTTCCATTGTTGAAGAGCACATAGTCAGCTACCTTTTCCTTTTCCCAAAGCGGAATCTGATGGGATATCCTTTTTTCTATATCGTCGGGGGCCATGCCCCTTATCTTCAACCTCTCGCGGATGACACCCATATCGGCGGTGACGACAACGGTCTTGTCGAGCTTTTTGTGAAGGTCCGTTTCGAAAAGGAGCGGGCCGTCAACGATAACAGCCTTTTCACCCGTGTCCTCAAGCTCCTTTACGGTCTGCCACAGCTGTGCCAACACCCTCGGGTGTATTATCGCCTCAAGCTTCCGCAGTCTTTCCTTATCGGCAAAAACAAGGTCCCGCAGTCTTTCGACAACTATTTCGCCCTCAGCCACAAATCCGTTTCCCAATTCCCTTTGTATGTCTTCGTGAACCTCTGTGAGCGTGAGCGCATTCCTGGCAAGGAAGTCAAGGTCTACAACGGGAATTCCTTTATTCTTCAGGGCAGTCGATGCCGTCGTTTTTCCGCTGCCGATGATCCCGGTTATGCCGATGGTTATCATATGTCGAGATTTCTGACATTCAGGGCATTTTCCTCGATAAAGGCCCTGCGTGTCTCTATGTTGTTTCCCATAAGGACCGTGAAGACCTGGTCTGCGGCTACGGCGTCTTCGATAGTTACCTTCATAAGCTTTCTTTTTTCGGGATTCATCGTCGTTTCCCAAAGCTGTACGGCGTTCATCTCGCCAAGGCCTTTGTATCTCTGAATGCTGATCCCTTCTTTTCCCTTATCCAGGATATATCTCAAGAATTCATCGGGATGCATGGTAAGCGGCGGTTTGTTCCCGTCGGTCACGCGAACCCCTTCCTCATAGAAGTTTCTCACGGAAATATACGCCTTGTACGCCTCAATGTAGTCTCCGGCGGTGCACATCTCGTATTCCACCCTGATCGTTTTTCCCTTGCCGACCCTGGACTCGACCTCGATACAATAGAGGTTATGCTCCCGGTCTCTGGCCATCTTGCCGGCAAAACCCGCGGGTGCAAGGTAGGAGAGGAGCTTCTCCAGTTTGGTCTCGTTCTGAAAATCCTCTCTTTTCGTCAGGTCGAAACGCATGAGGCCGATGGACACCTCACGGTCGACGCCGTCAAAAAGGGAGTTCCGGAGATAATTTTCCACGATCTTTATCTTTTCCACTCTTTCGGCAAGCTCCAGGCCCTCCTGCGTGGAACCGTTAACTGCGCAGCGGGTCTTTTCCATGCCCCTCTGGGTTATGGTGCGCTCAAATTCATCCTCGTCCTTGGCATAAGACTCCTTGCTGCCGGCCTTTATTTTGTAGAGGGGCGGCTGGGCAATGAAAAGGTGCCCTTCAGCGAGAAGGTCCGGCATTTGACGATAGAAAAAAGTAAGCAAGAGCGTCCGTATGTGTGAACCGTCCACGTCGGCATCCGTCATAATGATGACCTTGTGATAGCGCAGGCGCCCTTTGCTCTCGGGGCCTATCCCGACGGCGAGATACACGTTGCGTATCTCCTGGTTCGTCAGGACCTTCTCCTGCCTGGATTTTTCGACGTTCAGTATTTTGCCTCTCAGCGGCAGTATGGCCTGGGTCTTCCGGTCACGGCCCTGTTTGGCCGAGCCGCCCGCCGAATCGCCCTCGACAATGTAAAGCTCGCATTGCACGGGGTCGGTTTCCTGGCAATCGGCAAGCTTTCCGGGCAGGATCCCGTTCTCGATGAGGCTTTTGCTCTTCACGAGGTCTTTCGCCTTTTTCGCCGCTTCCCGGGCACGCCGTGCCTCGATTGCCTTGCCGATGATGGCCTTGGCTATGTGGGGGTTGAGTTCGAGATATTCGGCTATTTTCTCGTTCAAGAGGGATTCGACGATGCCTTTTATCTCGCTGTTGCCGAGTTTCGTTTTTGTCTGTCCCTCGAACTGCGGGTTCTGAACCTTGATATTGATTACCGCGACGAGGCCTTCTTTGATATCGTCGCCGCTCAAGTTTTCCTTGATCTTGCCCTGCATGTTGGCCTGGATGAACCCATTGACGCACCTGGTGAGGGCGCCGCGGAAACCGGTTACATGAGTTCCGCCTTCCTTCGTGTTAACATTATTGACAAAGCTGTATATATTCTCGTTATATCCGTCGTTATATTGAATGGCAACCTCCAGAAGGTCCAGAGATTGTCTTGAATTTGAAACGTAGATGGGCTCGTCAAAAAGGACCGTCTTGCTCGCATTGAGATATTTTACGAAGGAACGAATCCCGCCCTCATGCTTGAAATCCTGTTTTCTGCCCTTTCTTTCGTCGCTGAGGATGATGTGGATGCCATTGTTCAGAAAGGAAATTTCCCTCATGCGGTGTGCCAGGGTATCATAACTGTATTCTGTCGTTTCAAATATGGTGGTATCCGCCTTGAACTTCACCTTGGTGCCGGTACTTTCCGTGTCTCCGATCACAGCCAGGTCGTTCATCCGGGTGCCCTGTTCATAGCGCTGGTAATAGACGTTACCCGCCCTTTTCACTTCTATTTCAAGATATTCCGACAGCGCGTTGACAACCGAAAGGCCCACGCCGTGAAGGCCGGCTGAGTACCGGTAGGTATCCTTGTCAAATTTACCGCCGGCATGCAGCTTGGTGAGAACGACTTCCAGGGCCGACATATTTTCTTCGGCGTGCATGGCAACAGGTATACCCCTGCCGTTGTCTTCGACGGTAACGCTGTTGTCACGATGAATCGTAATTGCTATCCTGTTGCAGTACCCTTCCAATGCCTCGTCAACGCTGTTGTCAACAAGTTCGTAGATGAGGTGGTGCAATCCCTCGATATTCGTGTTTCCGATATACATCGATGGGACTTTCCTGACGGCGTCGAGGCCGCCAAGTATTTTTATACTTTCCGCTCCGTATTCACCCATTTGTCATATCCTTATCGGCATTACAATATTCTTGTAGCCCTCCATGTCTTTTGCCTTGAACAAGACGGCGCCATAGGCCTTCGGCGCCGCTATGGTTACCTCGTCGCTTGTGAGGTGACTTACCACATCAATGAGAAACTTTACGTTGAAATTCATCGTGGCCTCTTCGCCCTCGTACTTTACGGCGATAACCTCTTTTGCCCGGCCGATGTCCGATTCCGCTTCGATCGTCATGGAATTATTCTCAAAGGTTATCTTCACCGGTTCCGATCTGCCGATGATTGAGGAAACCTTCTTGAGTCCCTTGAATAAGGCCTCTCTATCCACCTCCGCGATGTTTGTGTTGCCTGACGGCAATACATTCTCATAATCAGGAAAATTACCTTCAATTATCCTGGATATTATTTTCATCTTCTCCGTGCTGAACTGGACATGTTTATCGTCTATCACAATCCTGACGTCCTCATCCTCCCCGATCACCCTTTCCACTTCGCTTATAGACCTCTTGGGAATCGTCATGCCCTGGAAAGAGGCAAGGCCGTCAATTTCCTTCTGATAAAGGGCCATTCGGAAACCATCTGTTCCCACCACGGCCACCCTGCCGTCGTGGCCTCTCATGTACATGCCTGTGAGGATGTACCGCGTCTCGTCAACGGATACCGCGAATTCCACCTTGTCTATCATCTCCAGAAGAATACTGCCGGGGACTGTAAACTCCTCTTTCCCTGTAATCTCCTTCGTTTCCGGAAACTCCTCGGGATCCTGAAGGCTCAAGGATATCTCCGTCATCTTTTGCCTGATGGTCATCACGTTGTCCTCAAAGTCGAATTCTATGTCTTCATTGTCAAGTTCCTTGAGTATCTCGAGAAACTTTCTTCCATGCACAACAACCTTTTTTTCGATGTCGGTGACAAAATCTATATACGTGATGGCGCTCACTTCCAAGTCCGTGGAATAGACCGTGGTCTTCTCTTTTCCAAAATCGATGAGGATGTTGGAAAGGATAGGCATAAGGGACCTTTTCTCGGTTATCGATACAATTTTGGATATTGGCTGCAGGATTCTGTTCTTATCTAATATTATTTTCATATAGTAACTCCTCATAACAGATAAGTGGTGTTAAAATGTTGAAAACGTTGCAACCAACTAACATCACTGGATTAACTGAATACCTACTCTGTGCAGAAAACGAAGGCGACTGTTGAATCATGTTGACTTTAGTTTCTGAACAATCTTTTCAACAACACCTTTCAACTCCTTTTTAACATGTAATTCACCATCTATCTTCTTGATTGAATGAATTACCGTGGCGTGGTCCTTACCGCCGAACTTTTCTCCAATACTGACGAGCGACGATTCCGTCATCTTTCTCGATAGATACATTGCAACTTGCCGCGGCAGCATAATGGACTTTATGCGCTTGCCGGATTTTATGTCTCCGAGGGTAACGGAGAAATGGGAACAGACTTCTTTCAGGATCATATCGATGGTAATTTCCTTGTTTTTTTCCTTGATAATATGGCTCATAGTCCGCTTGACGAGGTCCGTTGTGATCGGGCTGTTGTTGAGAGATGCATATGCACCGACCCGGATCAGCGTGCCCTCGAGGGAACGGATGGAATCCTCGGAATTAGTGGCGATGAAGAAGGCCACATCAAGAGGCAGGTCGATCTTTTCCTGTTCCGCCTTTTTATTGAGGATGGCGACCTTCGTTTCTATATCGGGCGACTGTATGTCGGCGACGAGACCCCATTCGAACCGCGATTTAAGACGTTCTTCAAAATTTTCAATATCCCGGGGGAATTTGTCACTGGTGACAATGATCTGTTTCATATTGTCGTAAAGGGTATTGAAGGTGTGAAAGAACTCGGCCTGGGTTCTTTCCTTGCCGGCGATGAATTGAATGTCGTCGATGAGGATGATGTCCATCTTTCGAAACCTGTTCCGGAAATCCTCCATTTTTTCATAGCGTATGGAATTGATGAGTTCATTTGTAAATGTTTCCGCCGTGATATAACATATGCGTTCGGAATTGGTTGTCCCGTGCTTCACGAGAAAGTTGCCGACGGCGTTGAGCAGGTGGGTTTTGCCGAGGCCCACGCCCCCGTATATGAAGAGGGGGTTATAAGTTTTTCCCGGATTAGTCGAGACTGCCAGGCAGGCGGCATTTGCAAACTGATTGCTCGTGCCGACGACGAAGTTTTCGAAGGTATATTTGGGATTGAACTGACTGTAGTTTGCCGGCTTGCGGAGAATGACCTTCTTCTTTTCCTCTATTTTTTCATCCCTGTTCAGAACATACTCTATCTTTATGTTTTCTTTGGTGACGTCCTTGAGGAGTGCCACAATGATGGATTCAAAATTCTCCGCCACCCAATCGCGAAAAAAGGCATTCGGTACCGCGATACGGCAATTATCATTCTGAAGGTCGATAAAACTCAAGGGCTCGATCCAGGTTTTGAAGCTATCCTCGCTGACAATCGAGGCAATTTTCGGCTTTATTTGTGAAAGGATATCGGACATGGCATGGATTTTTTCAACAACTTTTCAACATATGTGGAAAATTAGTAAGTACCCCAGAGGTTTGGAATTAACTCAAATGTAACTGAGAAATCTTTCAACGGTAATGTGCCGGATAAAGTATAACCAATTCTACAGGACATTTTTGACCAAGTCAACAACTTTTACATGTCGCCGTGTGCCAGGCGGCTTCTCGCTTGCTACCCGGGAAACGGCGCACCCCGAAGGGGGTTTTTTCCGGAAAGAGAGGGTCCTGGACGGCCGGGTTTGCCGGCGCGTTTGCAGCACGGTTCTGTTTCTGATACTATTGACCATGCAAACCCGACGGGCCTTAATCGTCACCGCATTTTTCCTCTCCCTTTTTTGCTGCAGCACCGTCTTCGCACAGGAGACCACGAAGCAGATTCGGGAACGCATCGTAAGGGAAAGGAAACCCGCTGTCGTGTACCTGTTCACGCCCTCGTGAGCTTACTGCAGGAGAATGGACCGGGATGTCCTGGAGACGAAGGAGATACGGGAAGAGCTCGGCAGGAGCGTGGCATATTTTCGCGTCAACGGGGACACCGCGCCGCACATCGTCAGGGAGAACAACCTTGTGGGTTATCCGACGACGATCCTTCTCGACGAGACGGGAAAGAAGCTCATACAGATCCCCGGCCTTATAGGGAAAAAGGACTTCAAGACGGTCCTCGCCTACCTCACCGGAAAACACTACAAAAAGATGCCGCTGATCGATTATCTGAAGAAAAAAGATGCCGGGAGCGGGGGCTAGGGTGCCAGCCGGAAGCGGGGATTCCCTACATCAACGATCTGAACCCCACGAGATATCTTTGCCAGTACTTCGATTCGAGGGAATCTATGGCCACGCCCCTGGATTTCGAGGCATGAACGAAGTCGGATCCGTTGATCATAATGCCGATATGATCGTCGTTCTTGATCTTGAAAAGGACAAGGTCACCGGGTTGGACGGCCCCGCGCGATATCTCGGCCCCGAAACGCCCCTGGGCCTCCGCGGTTTTCGGGACTGAAATCCCTGCCTGCCTGTAGGTGAAGTAGATGAGGCCGCTGCAGTCGAAATAATCAGGCCCCTTGTTGCCGCTGCGGTACTGCTTGCCCTGCTGAGCCAGCGCTATCTGAACGACATCGCTGCGGGCACCTTCCGGTATGTCGTAGATTTTAACCTTTTTCGGTGCGCAGGAAGGGACGAGAAACATGAGGGAAACACAAACAAGCAGCGCGGCGCGCCCGGCAAATCTTTTCATCAGATAACCCCCAGCAAGGATTTGGCTGCATGCAGCTCTTCAATATAGACGGTACGTCCGGGGAAGTTCGGCGAGCCGCCGTTTATATTGAATCCAATGGGCAGTCCGACCTCTTCGAACATTCCCCTGTCGCCTTCACCGTCACCGATCGCGGAGGCCTCATCGAAGGCGAGGCCGAAGCGCTCCAGTGTCTGGCGCACTATGGGGCCCTTCATGTCGTAATCGACATTTATGCATATTTCGCCCGAAAGGATGCCGTCCCTGACGATAAGATCGTTGGAAAAGCACAGGTCGATGGAGAGCTCCCGCCCTACCTTATCCACAAGCAGGGAAAGCCCCGTAGAGATAATGACGGTGATCACGCCGGCCGCCCTCAAGGACCGGACAAGCCCCCGAGCCCCCGGCTGATAGGGTATTTCGTGCACAACGGACTCGACGCTGTCGATATCAAGCCCTTTCCACATCAGGGCATCCCTTCTGCAGAATTCATGGTAATCGATCCTGCCCTGCCGGAAGAGCGCCTGATATTTGTCGGCGTTGCCCTTCCACAGGGACAGGCGCCGGTGGAGGTATTCCCAACTGCTTTTGACCGTTGTGAGCGTGCCATCGCAGTCAAGGAAGACTATCTTGGTGGCCATGGGTCTTATATAACATCGGTCATCACTGCTGTCCAGGATAATCCGTTTCCCAAAATGCGTTCCTTATAAAACAATAATTCAGGACAGGTAAATCCCGCACTTCAAAACCAGGTTACCTTATCCGGCAGTCATTGATTCTC
>DIFE01000033.1 GCA_002418985.1 Deltaproteobacteria bacterium UBA5756 | reverse complement strand
ATTCCTTATCCATAATCTCTCCTGGATTCCGGCCTGCGCCGGAATGACGGAGGCTCAGGAAAGAGGTTGAACTTCACATTATTTTGGACTGATGTGACCTATTACCCATCGCCTGTCTTCCCTATCCCATGATTTCCATTCCCTATTCCCCGGAAAACCCGCGGCCAAAGCCGCACAGAGGTCGATCTCGTGTTGACAATACATGAGGGAGTGCTTCTATTGTTTTCACGGCGTGCAGCCGGAACGGGACGGAGAGGAAGAACAGGGGATCGGAAACAGCAGGTATCGGTTCCGGAGGAAATGATGACCGTAAGAAGCTATATCAGGGTCCTTCTGCTTGCGGCCCTTGTCACAATGGCCGCGGGCGGTTTTCTGCTCCACCTGCGCATACACCCTTTTACCAGCAACACGTCTTTCCTGATCAACTTTGTTGCCGGCCTTCTCAGCATTGTCGTTGTTCCCCTGCTTTTTTGCTGGCGGAAGACGATACACTACGGCTACGTTTTGAATGGCTTCATCGTTATAATCGCTACGATCACCATGGCCCACTTCTCCTTTGCCCACCCGCCCGATGAATTGAACCCCGGTAATATCCTCCTCATGACAACGTTTCCCGACATCCTGATCGTGTGGGGAAAGTTCTTTACAGGAAAGGTGCTGTTCGATCTTGAGGTTATGGGCTACAACGCCGACCTCGAAAAGAAGGGGATGACCTTTCGCTATCCGAATCTGGGCTGGTGGCTGATTCATTTCCTTGCCGTCTCAGCTGTCTATTACGCAGGGCACGCTCTATGGAGATAGTATGAACTTCTTCAGAATCTTTTCGGTAAACTGGTGGATACTTCATGTCGTTGCCGTCGCCTTCTTTCTATGGCTCGGACACGTCACGCGCTTCTGAACCGATCCCGCCGTTGTCGAATGTTGCGTTATTGATTCAAGGGTTTAAAGATTTCAGATATGTGAAGCCTGAGAGGGCATCGAAGACCAGGATATATGTGTTGACAGGTTTGGGGTACGTGTAGACCTTTTTCCTGTCCTGCATTACCCGGTCGCCCATTTTCCCAAAGAACGTGTTCTGGCTCCCGCAAGTAAGCTGCAGCCATTCACCCCTCTTCTTTGGTACGCCTTCCATCATCGCAGTGGCCTCGATGACCGATATCTCCGCATCTGTTGCCTGCCAGCAGTCGGAGTCCCCATGCCCGACCAGTACCAGGCTCTGGCAGTCCTTGTCCTCAAGGACCTTCTGGAAATCGCTGCCCTTTGCGCGGAAGATCCATTTCACCTTCATGCTCCTGTTGTTGAAGTAGTGTGTCCACGGAATGTAGGCCCCGAGAAAAGCGCATGGAGATGCCCAGTAGTCATATTCCCAAAATGCGTGATCGGAGAGAAGCACCGCCGCGTACTCATCGTTCTTTACATTCATATTCCGTATCGCGGTGCCGATGCCCAAACAGACATAGACCAAAAAGAGCGGGAGGACAACCTTCCTGAGAAGGAATCTCATTCGCTCTCGTGTAAAAAAGAGCTTTCCCGATAGTATGGTCAATGCGGCCCCTGTTTTGGATCAGATGGAACGCTTACGTGAAACAGCCCGCCTTGCGTGCACTTCATAATGAGTATACACGCGATACGGGTTTTCATGAACAGATAATTCTTTGATTCGGCCATTCATCGTTTGAAAGCTGTTATGCACGTTAAAAATGCAGCCGGTACTCATATTCTCGGGCTTTACCGATGCCTATGCCAATGAAATATGATATCCTAGCTCTTTGCAGCTGCAAAAAGGGAGGTCTTCGTGAGGCACGCAAAGGTGCTGGGTATGCTGCTCTTTGTCCTGTGCGCCGGGTTTCTGGCGGTCCTGCGCCCCTTCAGCGGACTGCCCGATCAGGGTCACTATGTTTGCGCGACAGTTCTCGTTGTCCTGGGACTCTGGATATTCAGACCAGGGAGCGTGCCATACTTTGCGGGGGCGGCGGCTCTTATTTGCGGGGCGTTGTTCTTTGGTTTGCCGCTCCAGGTCGTAACAAGCGGATTCACAAGTACAGGTGTCTGGGTACTCATCCCCGCCCTCTATCTCGGATATGCCCTTGCCAAAACAGGTCTTGGAAAAAGGATAGCCTATTTTGTTTTGAAAAGCTTCCGGCCGACCTATTTCACCATTATTGTCAGCTGGTTCATAATCGGGCTGGTCCTGTCGGCGCTGACTCCATCGATCACGGTCCGCCTTTCCGTTGTTATGCCCATTGCCATGAACCTTGTTGAGGCCTGCGGGCTGGAAGACAGGTCACGGGGCTGGAGCGCCCGTCATGTGGCCCTCGGCGGCGGCGCATACGCTGTTTCTGTCGTCATTTCGATCCTTATCAGCTCCATTTACTGGAAAGCAATCCATGTGCTTCCGTGAGTCGGCGGACGGGACGGTTCGGAATTCCGCCCGTAAACGGGATTCCGTGCGGAATGCGCGACGGATATCTCATTATCTCTCAATGAAAAGTTATGTAGAAATCAGGATATTATCAGGTTAAAGTAGGACGATGGAACGATATACCAACCTTAAAGGCAGGGCGCTTCTTTTCCTCCTTTTTATGTTATTTATCTGGTTCGTCAACTTTTCAGCCAGAATAGTCTTCTCGCCGATCCTCCCTATTTTGGAGGATGAGTTCATGGTTAACCATGCACGGGCAAGCGCCATCTTCATATTCATGTCGGCCGGATATGGAATCGCCGTTATCGCCTCCGGTCTGCTGGCGGGCAGGATCGGTTATAAGAGGTCTATTGTGTTGTCTCTGGCGCAGTTGAGCCTGATGACATTTCTTATCCCCCTCGTTCAAAATTTCTTTTTGCTCTACATTTTTTCCTTTGTGCTCGGTTTTTCCGTCGGTTTGTACATACCCGCGGCCATTCCGCTGATCACGGAATACTACGCTGAAAAAAACTGGGGCAAGGCTATCGCCATTCATGATATCGGGGCCTCGCTCGCCATCTTCGCCACACCTCTCGTTTGCCTTCTTCTTCTCCATTATTTCCCCTGGCGCGGGATATTTCTTGTCTACGGGTGCGTCTTCCTTGCCTGTGGGGTCGTCTTTCTTCTTGTCAGCAGTGAGGTAAAAATCTTTAACCCTCCCCGGGCGATATTCAGGGATATCGTCAGGATACGGTCTCTCTGGGTCATGGCCGTTATCTGGATCTTCGGCGCCGGGTCCAATCTGGGCATTTACTCCATCACGCCCCTCTACCTGACAAAGGAACTGGGGCTGAGTATTGATTTTGCCAATACCATCTTGGGTGTATCACGGCTGGCGGCGATCGGCGTGGCGGTGGCGTGCGGTTTTATCGTTGACAGGTTCAACCTGAGAAAGATCATGTTCTTCATGACGGCGATCACCGGCGTCCTGACCGTTATTCTCGGTCTGGCGTCCGTCAGATGCACGGGTGTCGTCCTTTTTCTTCAGGCGCTCTTCGTGACAGGCTTTTTCCCCGTGGGCCTTGTGGCTATCGCAAGAACATTCAGCAGGGAAATGAGGGGGCTGGCCACGGGAATTATCCTTGCCTTGAGCTTCTTCGCAGGAGGGGGCGTCACGCCCTATCTTCTCGGAGTTTCCGGGGACCTGTACAGTTTCAGGTTAGGCATTACGATTCTCGGCATACTCACAATACTGGCAAGCACATTGATCTTTCGCCTGAAAGAACTTAAATGACAGCCACGCAACGAGGAGCCGACCGTTTAGGTCTCGCGTTTCCTTTTCGTTATCCAAACTCTGCTGTTACTTATCTTCAAGGATCCGCTCCACGTCGGCCATCTTGCCGAGGGCCGCTTGTTTCCTGATTCTCACAGGGAAACAGTGCCGCTTACCCGGAAAGGCCAATTACGCGATAATGTACAGAGGTGTGCCTGTTTTCAACTGTTCAACTGAAGATGTTCTCGTTGGCTTTCGGTCAAGCGAAGACTGCTTGCTATATGTTTAATTATAAAATCCCTCAGCTCTTCTTCGGTATTTATGTTTGGAAACAGGCTTACGGCCCTCAGAACGCTCTCCGTCGTGGGAATACCGTTGATCTTTGCCCTTAAACCAATATCACTGCTCTGCGCGATCGTTTGTTCCAACGTTTTTCGCACTGACCCGCAGATGACAACTTGTCTCGAATAACTAAGCATGGCTGAGAATACCTCCTGATACGCAAAGGTGATTACGTGCAGAGTCCTGTCTGACCGATGCGCGAGAGATAATATACTCCATGACCGAGGGAATCGCAATGCCGGCTTTAATCTCTGAATTACTATGCGGTGTTAACGAGAACAGTTGGGGGTTCCCGTCGGATACTCATTCCTTGTCCGGGATCTTTCCTGTCTTCCGGCCTGCGCCGGAAAGACGGGACTGGTTGAGACAGGGTCTCAGAGATGGAATGACGGAGGATGCATTTCTTTACCCCTTTTTCGCGATTCCGTACCGGTTCATTTTCTTGGTCAGAGCAGGGCGGGAGATCCCGAGAGATTTGCAAGTATTGCCGTAATGCCGGTGCATCTCCTGGAGAATCCGCTTTCTGTACTTCCGACAGCGTAAGACCAGCATCGAACCGGAACTTGCCTATCTCCTGTGCTACCAAATCAATCCTGGAATAATCATTTCGGACGAGGGCTGCCCGGCGTGTGACGGGTAGATCCGGGCCTTTTCAGGAACCTTCCAAAAGGCGGCGGAGGGTCTCGGCCTGCTCCTGATCGAGCGCCTTCCTTTCGATCGCCATTTTGAGGGCCATCCGTGAAAGAGCCAGGTAGATATCCTTATGGAGTCCCATGTCCGACATCGCCGCCAGGTGGGAACGAACGGTCTTGTCGTCGCCGCGCACGATGGGGCCCGTCAGTGCTGCAAGCGGCCCCTTGTTCTCTATATTCTTCATCGTTGCCGTTATGATGGGGAGAAAGGGCTCAAAATCGATGTCTATCCGGTTCATAACACCTGTCCCGGCATACATGAGAGAGGAAAGGAGGTTGCAGACGAACACGGCGGCAAGATGATAGAAGATCTTGTCTTTTCCCGCGATGGTATAGACCTTCGCCCCGAGGTTTTCGCCGATGAAACTGAGCGTGGCGCGGGCCTTCTCGTCCCCTTCGATGAATATGCTCGTGTCAGGCAGAACCTCAATAGCGCTTTCAACATCGGGAAAGGTCTGGAGGGGGTGCATGGATCCCAGGTGGGCTCCTCTGGTATCAAGAGGTGAGAGTATTGACGACGGATCGGCGCCGGATGTGTGGAAAAAAAGTTTTCCCGTGAGGTCGTCCGCCGATTGGCTTATCGCCCGTGCAACGTCGCCGATCGCCCTGTCCTGCGTCGTAATTGCCACAACGTCGCAGTTCTCGACAACTTTCATGTTGTCGGTGGTATAGAGCATGTCCGCGCCGAGAAATCCTCGCGCGGTCTCGAGCGAGGATTGAAGACTGTCGGAGATAGCGACGACCTCAACCCCGTTGCCCCTGAGGACGTACCCCAGGGATATGCCGACCTTTCCAGCGCCTACGATACCGATCTTCATTTTGTCTCAAAGACCTCCCTGGGAAATACGAGGATGTTCTTCAGAATCTCCAGTGATTTTGTGCCCACCGTCCCCACGTAGTTCGTATCGATATCGGGATCGTCAAAGGAACCCGAGACCTTGTACGTAACGTAGAGAAAGCCTTTGTTCTTGTTCTTCAGGATGCTCCTCACGAGAGGGATTTTGTCGATCGTCCTGTCGAGCGCCACGAGAGGCGACACTTCCAGGGTGCCGTTGATGGTTTCCTTGCTGATATCTATGTCGCCGGCCCCCGTGATCACCATGGAAGAACTGTCGAGGAGAAAATTGGTGGTATGGTAAACCCCTTTGTTAATGGTAA
This sequence comes from Deltaproteobacteria bacterium UBA5756, assembly GCA_002418985.1. GTDB lineage: Bacteria > Desulfobacterota > Syntrophorhabdia > Syntrophorhabdales > Syntrophorhabdaceae > Delta-02. The sequence continues at coordinate 32,872 of DIFE01000033.1, read as the reverse complement.
AGGAAGCGCCCATCTTTTTGTAGGTCAATCCGTCCTTGCCGAAATCGATCTTGCCCCGTACCAGGTCGTATACGTTAAGGAGGGCAAAGATCTTCGAGAGGAGTTTCCATCTTTTGATCACCCCGTCCCTGCTGTAAACGGCGGTATCGCCGTTCAGATTGGCCTTGAAGTCTTTTAGCGTGGTCCCTTCCGATTTGAGGGTACCGTTAATGAAGGCCTCGCCGGAGATCTCCTGGGAGGTGCCTCCCATGGCGGCCAGAAAGAGTCCGGCCTTCACCCGGACCATTTTCCCCGTCGCGTACACAGAGGGCGCGGCCCCGGAAAGATCCACCATGCCCTTGATGTCCGTCTCGCCGTCCAATATGCGCAGTTTGAGGTCCGATACGTTTATTTTTCGGTCAGTCATGAAGGCGTTTATTTCAAGGTCCTTTGCCGGGGTGGAACCGAGGTTAAGTTCTTTGGCCCTGACTGACAGGTTGCCGCTTGAGCGTGCGAGCACGCCGGTCTTTTGCATGCTCGCTATCCTGAATTCCCCGCCGCTCTTGAAATCCGCCGTATTCAGCCTGTCCATGCTGACAATGAGGTCGAACTTCGGCTGCTCGAAACCTTTTACCTTCAGAGAGGCCTTGCGAAGGATGCTCTTGCCCGTCGTCAGCCCGCTTACCGCAACATCGAATTCGTGGCCGCGGAAATCGGCTGTAAGGTCAATGTTGCGCATGATCCCGGGAATGCCGGGTATCTTCATGAAGCCTTTTTTCATGGTGGCGGAACCGACGACCCAGGGAAGCTTCGTGAGAGGAAATACGAGGTCCTTGACAGTCAGGTTGATAAACACATCTCCGCCTCTGACATCCTCGCCGAAGTAAAAAAGCGATCCTGCCCGTCCCGCGTCTCTGGCGCGCAGGGAAATCCTGCTGTCAATCTTTCCTTCGCCGGATATCGTGCCGGCGGCCTTGACATGAATGATGTCGAGATTTCCCGTCAGATCGTCTACGACAATGTCGCCCGTTTTCTTCCGTGTGAATTTCACCTGGGCCTTGCTGGGAACACCCTTCGTCTTTCTCATGAATCCTGGAAAGGCAAAGACGAGATCGTCCATATTGACGTTCCCGTAGGTTCCGATCTGGCCGTCCGCGACGGTAAGGTGGGCATCCACCAGCGCCTTTCCCGATACCTTGATGGGCTTGCCTGTGATCCTCCCCATCAGGCCGGCATCAATGTAGCCCTTTACGGTGCTCGAAAGGCCCTCGGGACCCCATGTGCCGTTTAAGGTCACGTTCGTCTCCTTCCCTGTCACCGCGACGGGGTTGAAGGTCAATTCCCGTCCGGCCAGCTGAAAGGGACCGTTCACGAGGAAGTCCTGTCCCCGCCACACAACCTCTGCCCCGTTTATCCTGCCCGAGCCACCCAGCTTAAGGCCCTTCTCATTTGCGCTGTCCAGTTCTATTGTCCCCCGCGCAATACCCTTCACCACGGAAACATCCTTCATATCCACAAATTCGGCCAGGTGCTGCAGGTCGACGGTATACGTGCCGGCCACCTGTATTCGCGGTTTTTTTCCAAAATCAATGGTACCTTTGAGACCATAGAAGGTGCTCGCCTTGAAAGAACCCTTTCCCTCGGAAAGGGTTCCCTTGCTCTCTACCACGTTCAACAGGCCCGAGATGTCGGTAAGATTCTTGCCCGCATAAGCACCGGTCACGTTCTTCAATTCCAGTTCGGCCTTAAAGGGAGCTTTCTTTTCGTAGGTTATCTTCCTGATTTTCAGGTACCCATCCAGGACATACGCCCAGATGTCATATCCCACGTCCTCGACCAGCAGGTATTCCCTGACGGCGCTCATAGGTATGAAACCGGATGTTATGTCCAGCCGGGAAAAGACGAAGTTCTTCATCGCTACATCGATCGTAAAGGGCACATTGCGATACGCGGTATCGTAAACGGCTATCTGAACATCGGAACCCTTCGAACGGATGGTCGACTTTGCGGTCACCTTATCGACAACAAGGGGTTTCCTAAGCCAGGTGTCCCGTATGGTAAGCCTTGGCGAATCGCACGTGCCGGTAACCGTCAGCGCTCCGTCATAGAAGGTGAATTCGCCTTTGCCGTTTACGACGCCGCCCAGGATCGGATCTATCTTCTCGAGGCCGAAGGCATCGACCTCGACGGATCCCTTGACCCGGTGTTTGTTGTTCTCGATGACACTGCCCCCCACCACCCTCACCTTGCCGGCATGATCGGGGTCCGTGATGGACGCCACGAAGAGAAGGGGTTTCTTCGTGTTGACGTTCTGAGCAACGATGGATCCGACGACGAGCTTGCGCCCGCCGGCGGTGACGATGCCATTAGAGACCTCGAGAAGGCCGACGGAGCCGGAAAAATCCTGCTTTCCCGTGTCGATATTACCGATTACAATATCAAAATCCTTGATCGTGAGCCTTTCAAAATAGAGGCCCCGGGAAAAGAACATCCGTGCCGTCACCTGACCGACCTTGCCGGAAAGGGCGCCTTTGAACTGCATGTTGCCAAGGCTGATGACTATGGTACCATCGGTGAAAGACATGTTTGCCCGTTCGATCCTGACTATGATACCTGTCGACCTCGTGATAAAATGGGAGATGACGGCGGGCAGGTTATGTGCCGTAATGAAGACCGCAAGAGCCACCAGCACAACGCACACTGAAACGAGCACAATGATTTTCTTCATCAGGGCGTCCTTGCAAGGGCAAAGAGGGTCACATCGGCGGATCCCGCCGCGATAAGGGTTCGAGCGGCCTCCGATGCCGTGTATCCCGTCGTGAAAAGATCATCGACGAGAAGGATGCGCCTGCCTTCCACCGATGGCCTGTCATCTATGGTGAAGGCGCCTCTTACATTCTTTTTTCGCTCTCTCCGTGAGAGCGTGAACTGGTCGCGGGTCCCGCCGCATTTTACGAGGGCCCGGCAGTTGAGGTCCCCACCCGTGATGTCCGCGATCTCTTCGGATATGATGGTGGATTGGTTAAAACCTCTTTCTCGGAGCCGTTTTTCCGATACGGGGACAGGTACGATGCAATCGAATTGGCCACCCAGGGAACGGATCTTTTCCTCGATAAGGCGCACGAGCTGTCTGCCCGCATCTTTTCTGCCATTGAACTTGAAGGCGTGGATGGCATCGCGCAGGGCCCCTTCATAATAGAACCCGTAGACGCCTTTCGTGAACCACATCTTTGCGCCGCTGCACGCCCCGCACAGGATCGACATGCCCAGCCACCTGCCGCAGACGGGACAGACCACGTCTTGTCCGACCATCCGAAATTCATCGGCACAGCGTCCGCAGAGAGTTTTGCCATCTGCGCCGCATACAACACAGGATTCGGGATAAAAGAGGGCTAATGCTGAATTGAGAAAGCTAAGCACCGTACTTGTCGAGCCGCCCTCCGTGGGCAAGGGCAAGGGCCATGAGTTCCTTGCTGTATATCGTTCCTACGCTCCCGGCAATGCAGTTCTTTTCGTGGAAGGCAAGGCCGTCCGTCTCACCCGTTTTCGTTGCGATAAGAAGGGGAACGGGATGCCAGCTGTGGCCCTTGAGCGGGCAGGGCGTCGAATGATCGCCTGTGACGACAAGCGCATGAGGATTGAGACCGGCTATCTCGGGAACGATCTTGTCGACAACTTCTATTGCCTTGACCTTTTCCTCGAAATTGCCGTCTTCACCGGCAAGGTCTGTCTCCTTCACGTGGAAAAAGAAGAACTGGTAGTCGTTGTAATTCTTTTTAAGTATCGCCACAGCTTCCTCGTAACTGCCCGGTTCGTCCTTGACGTCCATGCCGAGGACCTTTGCGATCCCGCGGTACATGGGATAAGTGGCTATGGCAAGTGACTTCATGCGATACTTCGCGGTAAAGGGTTTTATGTCGGGTTTCTGGGAAAAACCGCGAAGAAGCGCCCCGTTGGCCACGGGCTCCGCCTTCAGAAGATCCGTGACCCTGTCGATGAAGCCGTTGATCACGCGGGCGGCAAGCTCGGCATCGGCAGTCTTCGCCCTTGTATATACGAATGGTTTGTTGTCCTTGTGAGGATCGGCATCGGTAAGCTTGTCCGAGAGGCCCACCCCTCTGAATATCACGGCAAAACGATGAGACTTGCCCGGCCTTATGATGACCTCGACGCCTTCCACTTCCTTAGCGGAGGCGCTTATCATGGCGCAAAGCCGCTCGGTTTCCTCCGTAGGGATCCTGCCTGCCCTCCGGTCGGTCACAAGGCCGTCCTTGATGGTGCAGAAATTGGCCCGTGCCGCCAGGTCACCGTCGCGAAGGTCCATGTTGAGACCAAGAACCTCGAGAACCCCGCGTCCGATCTCGTTGACAACAGGGTCATACCCGAAGAGGCTCAGGTGGCCCGGGCCGCTGCCGGGGGTGATGCCGGTATCGACAGGTATGATCCTGCCGAGGATACCGCTTTTTGTGGCAAGGCCGTCAATGTTCGGCTTCCTTGCAGCCTCCAGGGGGGTTTTCAGACCGAAAGCGGGATTGGGAATGTCTCCGAGCCCGTCAAGAACAAGGAAGATCACCTTGTTGTCATTCGATAATAGAAGCTCGTCCATCATAATGATTCACCTCTGGTCCATTCTGCCTCGTCGTAAAGCGTACGCAGTTCCGTCGTGTCGGCATGGAGAAATTCCTCTTTTTTCACATTTATGGTATTCCAGCTGGAACAGCTCTCGCAGAAATCGCTCCATTCTTCCTTGATCGCCTGGCATTTCGTGCAAACGAAGGGTATGTATACCTGCTGTTCCATCGGGAAGGCGCCCCTGAACTCCTCGACGGCATTTTCCAGTTCGCCGCGATGGATGTAGGCCTCGGCCATGGCCCGATGGAGACCTTTGAAGTCCTCACCTTCGGCAATGAGGGTGTTGAGAGTGTCTATTGCCTCATCGATCATTTCAAGCCTCAGGCAAAGCCGGGCATAGAGGAAGGATATGAGATGGTCTTCGGGAGAGACATCGAGGACTCTCCGGTAGATCTTGAGAATGACGCCGGGATCGCCCCTGTCAATGTAAAGATCTTCCATTTTCAGGAGGAATTCGATATGGCCGGTCTTGGTGTAGCCCCGCCCATAGACTCTGCCTGCCTCGTTCAGTTTGCCCGTTTTCTGATATGCCTCGCCGAGGAGGATGTAAGCCGGTATGAAGCGCTTCTCCTCGCTGATGATCTCCTTGAGTTCATCGATGATCTTGTCCGAATTTGCCGAGAACCGCTCGTTGAAGAGCATAAATACCTTCTCGTAGCGAATACCGAGAAGCCGCCTGTTCTCTTCATCGGTCTTGACGAACCTCTTGATCTTCACCTCTACGTCATGGGCACCGTCCCAGTCCTTCTTCCATATGTAGAGGTCCCTGAGCATCCTCAACGCGTCGAGACTCGACTCGTTGATCCGCAGGATGTCCTTCAATATTCCTTCGTTCCCGCTGTAATCCTTGGAGGCGATATTCACCTTCACCTTTTTGAAGAGAATGTTCTCGGCCTTTCCGAGGCTTGCCTCGGCGAGATCGAGGGCGTCCTTCGCTTTTTCGTAATCTTCCATGGAAACGTAAATATCCGCCAGCGCGATGTATGTCTCCTCGCGGCCCGGGTTCCTGCGGGAAAGTTTGTCGAGGTGTTCGATGGCCTTCTCCCGGTCCCCCTTGAGGTCGTAGAGTCTCGCCTTATCCAGCAATTCCAGGTATTCTTCGCTCTTGCGCTCGGCGCGCCTCGCCATCCAGGAACTGATCGTGCTCTTCACATCATAGAAGAAACTGATGATGATCGATATGATAACACCGAGGCAAAAGGAGGCGATGATGAACTCGGCCAGGGACAGTTCGATGGGCCGCACCCCGCCGTAGTAGAACTTCACATTTTCAGGGTTGAGGTGTGCTATGTAGAAATAGAAGACAAGAAAAAGCGCCAGAACGAAAAAGAATATCTTGTACCTCATCCGTTATAACCCTTTCTCCTCCATTTGTCGCTTACAGGTTATACAATACCGTGCTACGGGATTTGCTTCAAGTCTTTTCTCGCTGATTTTCTCCTCGCATTCCTCGCAGATACCGTACGTTCCCTTGCTCAATTTGTCGAGCGAGTTGTCGATGTCTTTGAGGAGGGTGAGATCGTTGTCGCTTATGCTCATAAGAATGTCGGCATTGTATGTGTTGCTTGCCGCGTCTGCCATGTCCTGCGTCCCGTCCGTCCCCAGATTGTATGAATCTTCTTTGAGCTTTTTCGCCTTGTTCAGGATATTCTCGCGCATCTTGAGAAGTCTCTTCCGATAGAGTTCAACAGCTTCTTTATTCATTCCCCACCTCGATGTCCTTATTTTCTTTTGTAACTCTATGTCTTTTCGCCTCTATCCACAGACTTTCCAAGTCGTAAAGCTCCCTTAACGACTCGAGAAAGACGTGGACAATTACATTCTGATAATCAAGGATAATCCATCGGCCTTCGTCATAGCCCTCAACTGCGAACGGAAGGGTTCCTTCCTGTTTCATACCTTCCCGTATCCCGTCCGCGATGGTCCTTACGTGGCGTTCGCCGGTGCCGCTGGCGATCACGAAATAATCGGCAATGTCCGTAAGGCCGCTTAAATCCATTATAACAACGTCCACGGCCTTCTTATCGTCTGCCAATTTTCCACATGTTTCTATCAGTTCATTGGTTTTCATTCAGGACCTGTACAACCCCCTTTCAATTATGATCTTCTCCACTGCAGGCGGAACCAGATACCTGATGGATCTGTTGTCCTTGAGGAGATTCCTGATCTTCGTGGAAGAAATGTCGATCTTCGTGACCGGACAAAGGTATATCTTTTTGCCCGATTCATGACGGCAGACGTCTTCCTGCAGCACCGTCAACTTCCTGCGCACGGCCTCGGGCAGCATGCCCTGAATATCGTCGCCCTGTGAAGCCGGCCGAGTCATGACGATAAAACCGGTGTGATAGAAAAGCTCCTCATAATGATACCATGTATCGATCTGTTTGAAGGCGTCGGCGCCGATGATGAAAAATATCTCGTCAAAGCGGCGCTCCAGCTTTTTCAGGGTGTCTAACGTGTAGGAAATGCCGCCCCGTTTGATCTCGAGGTCGGAAACCTTGAAAAAGGCATTCCCTCTTACGGCCGCCCTGAGCATTCTCATACGTTCCCCCGGGGGACCGGCGATACCGGCGTCCTTGTGGGGTGGAACATGGGAGGGAATAAAATACACCTCCTCGAGACGGAAGTCCTCCCGTATTTCCTCGGCAACACGCAAATGCCCCGTGTGCACCGGATTGAAGGTTCCGCCAAAAACGCCTATAGCCATTCTCTCGTCCTTACGTCCGCAGTTGCCCATCACCGAAGGCGATGAATTTTGTTATCGTAAGTTCCTCAAGGCCCATCGGCCCGAAGGCATGGAGCCGGGTCGTGCTGATCCCCATCTCCGCGCCGAGACCGAGCTGGAAACCGTCGTTTAGTCTCGTCGAGGCGTTGACGAGCACCAGGGAGGAATTCACTTCGCGGAGAAATTTCCAGGCCCTGTCGTAATTCGCCGTTATGATCGCATCGGTATGGCTCGATCCGTATTTCCTGATGTGGTCGACGGCTTCTTCCATGTCCGCGACGACCTTGACGGCAAGGGTCAGGTCGAGATATTCCGTGGACCAGTCCGAGCTTGTCGCCTTCCTGATGCCTTTAAGCACCGCCGCCGTCTTTTCGCAGCCCTTGACAGTAACACCCTGGCGGGCAAGCTCCTTATAAACCTTCGGCAGAAAGGACTTCGCTATCTTCTCGTGGACGAGGAGGGTCTCCAGCGCATTGCATGTCGCCGGTTTCTGTACCTTGGCGTTGACGGCCACGTCCACGGCCATCGCCTGATCGGCCGCATCATCGACGTAGATGTGGCAAACCCCCTTGTAGTGTTTCAGAACGGGTATGCGGGAGCGTTCGACGACGTTGCGGATAAGCGCCTCGCCGCCCCTCGGGATGACAAGGTCTATCTCTTCGTCCCTCTCGAGAAGCTTGTAGATGTAGTCGCGGTCCGCCGTATCTACGAACTGGACGACATCGGGAGATATCTTCGACCCTTTGAGCGTATCGACGATGAGCCGGTAGAGGGCCCGGTTGGAATGATATGCCTCCGACCCGCCTTTCAAGATGACGCAGTTCCCGCTCTTGAGGCACAAAGAGAAGGCCTCTATCGTCACGTTGGGCCGGGATTCATAGATGATGAGAATAACCCCTATGGGGATCCTCATCCGTCCTACGAGAAGGTTGTTGGGCCTCTTCCAGACCTTTACGATCTCCCCGACGGGGTCCGGCAGGGCAACGACGTCCCTTAAGCTGCCTTGCATCTCCCTGACCAGTTTGTCATCGATCCGCAGGCGATCGATAAGGCTTTTGGCCATGCCTTCCTTTTCCGCCGCCTTCACGTCCTTCATGTTTTCTTCGTAGAGATGGTCCTGGTTCTTTTCGAGCGCATCGGCGAGACGTTCCAGCACCCTGTCCTTCTCGTCCGTTGACGCGTGAGCCAGAACATCGGATGCCCCTTTGGCCTTTTGAGCAAGCTTTTCCGGTATCATATCACCACCATATTATCCCTGTGAATTACTTCTTCCGTGTATTTATATCCAAGCTCCTTCTCTATATCAAGACTTTTCAGGCCCTTTATCCTGTCCATCTCGGAGGAGGAATAGTTGGCGATACCCTTGGCCACGACCGCGCCCGACGTGTTTTTCATCTCCACGCAGTCGCCGCTCGTGAAATGACCGTCGACCCTGACGACGCCCGACGGCAGAAGGCTCTTGCCGTTATTGACAACCGCGTGCTCCGCGCCGTCGTCGACCCAGATGACGCCCTTCGGCTTGAAGGCAAAGGCGGTCCACCATTTCCGGCGGGCCAGTTTGCGGCCGGGGAGAAAGAGGGTTCCGATCTGCCGGCCGTCGACCACCTTGAGGATAACGTCCTTGCTGCCGCCGAGGACCACACGGGTCGGTATGCCGTACATGCCGGCCTTCTTCGCGGCCTCGAGCTTGCTTATCATGCCTCCGACGCTCTTTTCGCTCGCCGACTGGGCGGCGGTGCCCTCTATCTCTTCGTCTATCTTGCGGACGACGGGTATCATCCTTGCATCGGGATAGCGGTTGGGGTCGCGATCGTAAAGCCCTTCGACATCGGAAAGGATGAGAAGGAGGTCTGCGGAGACGATCTGTGCGATGAGGGCCGAGAGATTGTCGTTGTCACCGAACTTTATCTCCGTGAAGGAGAGTGCGTCGTTCTCGTTGATGACGGGGACTATGTTCATCTTGAGCAGCGTGTCCAGGGTATTGGTGAGGTTGAGACACCGGACCCTGTTCTTTATGTCTTCATGGGTGAGAAGTATCTGGCTTACCTTCATGCCTTTCTTCTCGAAATTCTCCCGGTACATCTTCATGAGAAGTACCTGGCCTATGGAAGCCAGCGCCTGTCTCTTGGCCATCTCCTTCGGTTTGCGGACAAGCCCTATCGTTTCCATGCCGCAGCCTACGGCACCGCTGGAGACGATGATCACATCAATGCCTGACTGCGTCACCTTCTTGACCTGCCGGGCTATGTCCCGAATCTTGCCGGTGCTGATCTTCTTCTGGTCATCGAGCAGGACGGAGGTGCCGATCTTGATAACGAGACGGTTCATATGCACACCTTGATCTTCATAGTCTAAACCGGCCTCAGTTAGGGCTCTGCCTTAAAGCCTCGACCTCTTCGGAAATCGCTTCGATCAACTCCTCCATGCCCGCGAGCGTGAGGGCGCTGACAACGATCACCTTTTCACCTTTTCTTTTCAAATGCGATCTCCACCGGGCAGCCGCGTCCTTCGGTACGAGATCGGACTTGTTGAGTATAACAAGCCTGCGCTTCTGCAGCATTGCTTCCTTGTAGCTTCCGAGTTCATATAACAGCGTCCCGTAATCCCCCTTCACGTCACCGGAAGAAAGATCGAGAACGATGAGCAGCGTGTTCGTCCTTTCAATGTGCTTTAAAAAAGCAAGCCCCAGGCCCTTGCCTTTCGACGCTCCTTCGATGATGCCGGGAATGTCGGCAATGACAAAGGTCTTTTCCCTGTCATTGAGTACTCCCAGGGCGGGGGTGAGAGTGGTAAAGGGGTAGTCCCCTACCTTCGGCCTCGCCTCGGTCAGGCGGGAGATCAACGTGGACTTACCGGCATTGGGATGGCCGACGAGTCCCACATCGGCGAGGAGCTTGAGATCGAGGTAAAGATTGCGCTTCTGGCCTTCTTCGCCGGGATCGAACTCCGTGGGGGCCCGGTGAGTGGGCGTGACGAATCGGCAGTTCCCTCTGCCACCTCTACCTCCCGAGACCGCAACATGGGTTTCGCCGTCTTTGAGGATCTGGAACAGAAGGGCTGAGGTATCCCGGTCGTAAACGACCGTGCCGAGCGGAACGTTTATTATGATGTCCCTGCCTTCCCTGCCGGTCTTTTTCTGTCCCGCCCCGGCTTTTCCATGTTCAGCTTTGTAGGTACGCTTGTACTTGAAGTCATGGAGGCTTGCGAGGTCTCTCTTCCCTGCTATGATAACGTCTCCTCCCTTCCCGCCATCACCGCCGTCGGGTCCGCCTCGCGGAATGAACCTTTCTCGTCGGAAACTTACACAGCCACTTCCACCTCTTCCAGACTCAACATATATCGTCGCTTCATCTATAAACTTCATCAAACAGGTAAAACATGCGCCCTTCTCTTGTCACCTGCCAGATCGAACTTGACTATACCGTCTATCAAGGCAAAGAGGGTGTCGTCTTTGCCGATGCCGACGTTCTGTCCCGGATGGATCTTCGTTCCGTGCTGCCTGACGATGATACTGCCTGCTTTGATGGACTGCCCGCCATATATCTTCACGCCGAGCCTCTGGCCCTGGCTGTCCCTGCCGTTACGCGAACTTCCGCCTGCCTTCTTGTGCGCCATGTTATGCCTCCACGATGATCTTCTCTACAAACAGTTCCGTAAAAGCCTGCCGGTGACCTTTTTTCACCTTGTAGTCTTTCCGTCTCTTGTACTTGAAGACCGTGATCTTCTTGTCTCTTCCCTGCGCCACAACCTTTCCGTTGATATACGCACCTGAGACATAGGGGTTTCCAATAAGTGTAGCCTCTCCGGTACTGACGGCAAGAACGTTCTCGATCTTCACCTCATCGCCCTCGGTGCCGGCGAATTTTTCGAGCCTCACTTTCTTCCCTTCTTCGATCTTGTACTGCTTCCCGCCGTTTTCGATGATCGCATACATGTGATACTCCTTAACTTTAGTTCTGAAAAAAACTACATATATTATATAAGCGCGTGGAAAAAGTCAATAGAAAGCAGGCAGGCACAGCGCGGCCCGCCTAAAACTATGGACTTTTGGACGCTTATTCGTTATATTGATGCAATCGGGGCGTAGCGCAGCATGGTTTAGCGCACCTGCTTGGGGTGCAGGAGGCCGCAGGTTCAAATCCCGTCGCCCCGATATTTAATTTTTAAGACCGGGTATTTCTTGCTTATCCTTCTCACCAACGATGACGGCATCCATTCAAAAGGCATCGTCACCCTCGGCAAACACCTGTCGGACAAACACGAAGTCTACATGGTCGCACCGGAGCGCGAACGGACCTGCGTGGCGCATGCGGTTACCCTGCACAAGCCGCTGAGGATCCGCGAGGTCTCCCGGCGCGCCTACGGGACGAACGGCACACCGGCCGACTGCGTCCTTCTCGGTGTGAACGTCGTCCTCCCCCGAAGACCGGACTTCGTCGTTTCGGGAATAAACACGGGACCGAACATGGGCCAGGACGTGAACTACTCCGGGACAGTGGCGGCCGCGATAGAGGGGGCCTTTCTGGGCATCCCGTCGATGGCCGTCTCCATCTGCGCCCGCGAGGGGTTTCTCTTCGACGATGCGGCCGCCGTTGCATGCACGGTCATCGAGAGGCTGGGTGAAACCGGTTTTTCCGGGAACACCGTTGTAAACATCAATATTCCCAACGTTCCGCGCGAAGAGCTCAAAGGTTTTTCCGTGACAAGGCTCGGCAAAAGAATATATAATGATATTGTTCACGAAAGAGTCGATCCGCGGGGCGGAAAATATTACTGGATTGGCGGCAATGGTGAAAAATACGAGCGCAGGAAAGGCACCGATTTCTACGCCGTGGAGAAGGGTTTCGTTTCCGTCACACCGCTGGGTCTCGATATAACGGACACAGGTTCTATGAAAATTTACCAAAAACATTTCAGGAGGTTGTTATGAAAACAACATTATCCATTATTAAGGCCGACATCGGGAGTATCGGCGGGCATATCATGCCCAGCAAGAAACTGATCAAGCGGGTCATAGAATTCGTAGAATCGGAAGGCAAGGATCTCGTAAACGATTTCTTTGTCAGCCACACCGGCGACGATGTCGCCATACTCTTCGCCCACACGAACGGAGTAGGCTACGAGAAGCTTCACAAACTTGCCTGGGAAGCTTTTCTTGCGGGTACGCAGGTAGCGAAGAAACAGGGGCTCTACGGCGCGGGCCAGGATCTCCTGAAGGACTCTTTCTCAGGCAACGTCAAGGGCATGGGCCCCGCCGTCGCCGAGATGGAATTCGAAGAAAGACCGAATGAACCCTTCGTCATGTTTGCCGCGGACAAGACCGACCCCGGGGCATACAACCTGCCGCTGTATCTCATGTTCTGCGACCCCATGTACAACTCCGGTCTCATCCTTTCGCCGAACATGGCAAAGGGCTTCAAATTCGTCATCATGGATGTCGAGCATACCGCGGGCGACAAAATCATCGAACTCAACGCCCCCGAAGAACTCTACGACATAGCGGCCCTCTTGCGTGACAACGAGCGGTACGTGGTGGAATCCGTCTATTCCCGCGAGACGGGCGATATCGCCGCCTCGGCCTGCACGTCACGCCTGCACAATATCGCCGGAAAGTACACCGGTAAAGACGACCCCGTCATGCTCGTACGCTGCCAGGGTGCCTTCCCTGCCACCGGCGAGGTGCTTGCGCCCTTCAACATCGGCCATTACGTTGCCGGTTTCATGCGCGGAAGCCACACCGGGCCGCTTATGCCCGTCAAGATGAATTCCAGCGTCTCCTATTTCGACGGACCGCCGGTCGTGGCCGCCATGGGTTTCTGCGTACACGAAGCCAAACTGACAGAGCCGGCCGACTGTTTCGACCATCCCTACTGGGACTACATCAGGACCAACGTCTCCCGGAAGGCGACCGAGCTCAGGCAGCAGGGCTTCTCGGGAGCGGCGATGCTCCCCTACAGCGAACTGGAATACGGCGGCATCGTAAAGAAGATGGAAACACTGGAACCTAAATTCAAGGTAAGAGGATAGAGAAGAGGGGTAATAAAGAAGAGAGGTAATAGGTAATAGGTAATAGGTTCGGGGTAAAGACCGTGTTAAGGCTGGGATAATGGGCTTAACATGGTCTTTGTCTTTGTCCTTTCCTATAACCCATGACCTATAATCATTATGCGATTCGTTATTGAAAATTTTGGTTGTCAGATGAACGACTATGACATGGAGAAGATGGGGTCCGTCCTCATCGACCACGGACATTTGCCGGGCATGGACGTTGAGGACGCGGACATCGTCGTCGTCAATACGTGCTGCATCAGGGAAAAGGCGGAGCAGAAGTTTTACAGCCTCATGGGAAGACTTCAGCGGGTGAGAAAGAAAAAAGGGCTCATTCTTGGGGTAACGGGCTGTATCTCCGAGCAGGAAAAGGAGAATATCTTCGAACGCCTGCCTTTCATAGACTTCTCGCTGGGGCCGTCAAACATTCACAGGATCGCCGAGGCGGTGGAAAATGCCACGGGAGATACCCGGACTTCGGCCTTCGGCGACGACGGCCGCTCCCCATCGCTCATGATCAGGCCTCACAACACCCGTAAGGGCATCAAGGGCTATATTACCATCATGAAAGGGTGCAACAACTTCTGCAGCTACTGCGTCGTGCCTTACGTCCGGGGCCGTGAAGAGAGCCGGGGAAGCGAGGACGTTTTGACGGAGGTTCGCGAAATGGCCGAGCTTGGCATCACGGACGTGACCCTCCTCGGGCAGAACGTCAACTCTTATAATAATGGCAGCAGCGATCTTTCGTTCCCCGGGCTTCTCGCAAAAATCGACAGGATACCGGGTATATCACGCCTGCGCTTCGTCACTTCACACCCCAAGGATATCTCGCAGGAGCTCATCGAATGCTACGGGACTCTCAAGACGCTCTGCGAATCCATACATCTTCCCTTTCAGTCCGGTTCCGACAGAATCCTCGCATCGATGAACAGGGGCTACACGGCCTCAGAATACCTGCAAAAGGTGGAAGCGTTGAAGAAACAATGCAGCTGCATTGCCATAACCGCCGACTGCATCGTCGGCTTCCCGGGCGAAGAGGAAAGCGATTTCGATGCAACCATGAAGCTCATGGAAACTGTCGGGTTTGACGGCATCTTTTCCTTCATTTACTCTCCTAGAAAGTCCACTGCCGCGGCAACCCTTCCCGGCAGGGTACCGCCGGATGTCGCCCGTGCCCGGCTCAGCCGTTTTCAGGGGCGCCAGAGGGAGCTGACCCTCGAGTCAAATAAGCGTATGGAGGGAAAACGAGTCGAGGTTCTCGTCGAGGGACAAAGCAAAAATTCTCCCGACGAACTCTCAGGCAGGACGCGGACCGGCAAGATAGTCAACTTCAAGGGCGAGCGGGGCATGGTTTACAAATTGGTGGAAGTGGATATAATAAAAGGGTATGCTAATTCATTGCGGGGCGAGCTATCCAAGGCCCCGGGGAGGTAAACGATGCTCAAAGAGATGAAAGTTGCCGGAATCACCGTGGACCCTTTCACGAATACGCCGATCGTCCTCCTGAAAGATTCGGAAGAAAAGGATGTCCTGCCGATCTGGATCGGGCTTCTCGAAGCATCGAGCATAGCCACGGCCCTCGAAAATATCGAGACACCAAGGCCCATGACGCACGATCTTCTCAAGAACATCCTCGACAGCCTCGGAGTCAAGATCCTGAAGATCGAGGTGAACGATCTGAAGGACAATACCTACTATGCTCTCATTCATCTGGACGTGAACAGGAAACGTATGGTTATAGATGCCCGTCCCAGCGACGCCATCGCCATAGCGCTTCGCACCGGCGCGCCGATCTTCGTGGAAGAGAGCGTGATCCAGCGCTCGGCGAAGGTGGATCTGACAACCCAGAAGGGTGATAAGGTCGTAACCGAAAGCTCCGATTGGGAAGATATACTGGAGAACCTTTCCCAGGACGATTTCGGAAAATACAAGATGTAATTGAAGCATAGATTTCCGAACCAGAAAGGGTTATTCTTCGTTCTGGTCAGGAAATAAAGAAATTGCGCGGAGGAGTACATTCAGTGCGCCGCGCAAGCAAGACAGAAGATTGACACAGTCAGGGCGGGAAAGAGCCCTTTGTGATTCGGGAATTATGATCGATCTGCATACACATACCCTATTGAGTGACGGTGAACTGCTTCCCCTTGAACTTGCCCGCAGGGCAAAGGTGCAGGGCTATACGATACTGGGTATCTCGGACCATGTCGATATAACGACCATCGAATTTGTTGCCGCAGCGATCCTGAAACTCAATAAGTATGCCGAACTCCATGAAGGCATCAAGGTCGTGGCCGGTGCCGAGCTTACCCATTGCCCGGCGAAACAGATCGGCGACCTTACTGCGGTAGCCCGCAAGCTTGGTTTTTCCTACGTCGTCGTGCATGGCGAGACGATCGCCGAGCCCGTAGAGGAGGGAACCAACGCGGCGGCCATAGCGGCAGGTGTTGACATCCTAGCTCATCCGGGCCTGATAACGGAACAAGAGGTCGAAGAGGCGAAAAGAAAGGGTGTATTGCTAGAAATAAGCGCCCGGAAGGGACATTCCCTGACAAACGGCCATGTTGCGAAACTGGCAAGATCCGTCGGGGCGAAGCTGGTGATCAATACCGACTCCC
This sequence comes from Deltaproteobacteria bacterium UBA5756, assembly GCA_002418985.1. Classification (GTDB taxonomy): domain Bacteria; phylum Desulfobacterota; class Syntrophorhabdia; order Syntrophorhabdales; family Syntrophorhabdaceae; genus Delta-02. Next base: position 16,873 of record DIFE01000033.1, on the reverse strand, counting down.
ACAGTCCGTCGGACCTCATCACGGACAAGCAGGCGCTGCGCATCGTGACGGGTGCGGGACTTGCCGGCGATGATTTTGTCACCATGCAACACAATGCGGAAGCGCTCATCCGGAAGATAACAGGGTAATTGCCATGAAGTTCTTTATCAGCGACCAGATCAAGAATATACCATACTACCCCAAGGCCCTCATGTACGGTCACGAGGACGGCTGGGTCCGCCTTTCATCGAACGAAAACCCTTTCCCCCCGTCGGAGAAGGTCCTGGAAACCATCCTTGACGCGCTCTTCGCAATCAACCGCTACCCGGGTGGGGAGAAAGAACTCAAAGACGATCTTGCCGTCGCCTACCATCTCTCAGCCGAACATTTTCTCATAGGCAACGGCTCCAATGAACTCATCGAGATGTCCTTCAGGGCGATGAGGCACGACGGGCGAAACGGAGTGATCATCACCGAGTCCTCCTTCACTTTTTACGAGATCGCCGCCCGGATTTACGGATACGAGACCCGGAAGGTACCCCTTGCGGGGTTCAGCACCGATCTCCGTAAAATAGCGGAACAGATCGATGAAAAGACGCGGATCATCTTCCTCAACAACCCTTTGAACCCGACAGGCACCATATACGGACAGGATGAATTCCAGCGCTTCGTCACTTCCGTCCCTGAGGACATACTCATTGTCGTCGATGAGGCCTACGCCGAGTTCGCCGAAAGCAAGAGCTTCCCCAAAACGCTGACATATATAAGGGACTATCCCGTTCTCATCCTCAGGACCTTCTCCAAGGCCTACGGCCTTGCCGGACTCCGGGTCGGATACGGGATAGGGGATCCGATGCTGGTTTCCTTCCTGGAGCGTACAAAACAGCCCTTCAGCATTAATCTCATCGCCATTCTTGCCGCACAGGCCGCCCTTGGGGACGCTGAGCGCCTGGCCAGGGTCCTCGACAACAACAGGTCGGCGAAAAGGTTTTATTACCAGGCCCTCCAGGACATTTCCCTGGAGTACATTCCCACCGAGACCAACTTCGTCCTGGTCAAAATAGGCAGTAAGGCAGAAGAGATCACGAAAAGGCTCTTCGACAGAAAAGTTCTGGTACGGTTCATGGGAGCGTATGGCCTTCCTGATTACATCCGCATCTCCTTCGGGACTCCGCGGGAAAACGCCCACTGTATCGAGGAACTGAAAAGGCTGACTTAGACAATACGGCACGCGTAACAGGGATGATGTCCCGACATCGTCCCAAAAGGTCGAATCCAATGACGATGAAGACCGGACGATCACAAACTTTCGCCATGACAATCGTATGCTGCTTAATCATTGAAAACTTTCCTGGGAGGACACATGACACCTGAAGGCACTGTTGCACGAGTTACACAGGTCGTAGCCGATTCGTCGAAAAGCTTTGAAGATGCCGTAATTAACGGCTTCAGGAGGGCCTCGAAGAACTTGCGGGGGATAAAGGGTTTGCGTGTGAGAGATCAATATGCAGAAGTCGAAAACGAGACGATCCTCAAATTTCGGGTCACCCTCGACGTAATCTTTGTGCTCGAAAGCTAGAAGGACACAGGGCGGAACATTNNTCCGGCTTTGAATTTTGCGTGGAGTTGGTATATACTGACTACTTGGCTTAGTTTTTCAGGCTGCGGGAAACAACGTGACTGTACAGAAAGACAAGATCATTACTATCGACGGACCCAGCGGCGCCGGCAAGAGTACCATCGCCAGGCTGCTTGCCACAACTTCCGGGTATACCTATATCGATTCCGGCGCCATCTATCGCGGCATCGCTTACGCCTTCACAACGAGAAAGAACCAGGAAGCGATCGAAGAGGTTCTTGAAGATCTTCCTCTTTCCTTCGAATTCGGGGAAAACACGCGGGTCGTGCTCGCCGGCAGGGACATCTCCGAAGAGATACGCCGGCCGGAGATCTCCCTCGTGGCATCTTCCCTTTCCCAGCTAGCTTCCGTGAGGAATTACGCGAATGCAATCCAACGCGAATTAGCCAAAAAGGGTAACGTCGTCCTGGAAGGACGTGACACGGGCAGCGTTGTCTTTCCTGACGCGGATATCAAATTCTACCTTGATGCCCGACCCGACGAAAGGGCAGGCCGCAGATACAACGAACTCGCCTCGAAAGGCTCCGGGGCCGAACTTGCCACTGTGAAGGAAGAGATGGAAAAACGCGACAGGAACGACGCCCGGAGGGCTCTCGCACCCCTGGTCATTCCTGCCGGGGCCATTGTCGTTGACACGACGGGTGCGGATGCACAGGGTGTTTTACAGATCATCCTCGGGCACATCGAGGGGAAGGACAGCCATTAAAATGAATGTCGTCAAGACGAAGAACATCGGCTTCTGTTTCGGGGTCAAACGTGCCATCAAGATGGTCCTCAAGGCCGCCGAGGAGACGGGCGGGAAGGTATTCACCATCGGGCCTATCATCCACAATCCGCAGATGGTGGACCTCTTGAAGGAAAAGGGCGTCATCCCTGTCGACGACGTTTACCAGGTCAGGGACGGAACCGTTGTTTTCAGGACACATGGGATAAAGAAGGAAGAAGAGGAATATATCCGGAGCACGGGGCTGAAGGCAATAGACACTACCTGCCCCTTTGTGAAGCGAGTAAGGAAGCACGCAAAGAACCTGGAAAAAAGCGGCTATCAGGTTGTGATTGTAGGCGACAGAAACCATCCCGAGGTTAAAAGTGTCTTGAGTTATTTAAATAACGATGGTATTGTGTTACAAGAACCAACCACATTGACCGCTAAAAAGGTGGGGGTTGTAAGTCAAACCACCCTCGATAAAGACACGTTCGTAGAAATCGTCAAAGAGCTTATCGCAGGAGTGGAGGAGCTCAGGATATATAATACGATTTGTGAAAGCACCCAGATACGTCAAAATGAGGCCATAGAGTTATCGGGCGAAGTCGATATGATGCTGGTAGTCGGGGGAAAGAACAGCTCCAACTGCACTAAACTCTACAAAGTAGTTCACAAAGTACAACCGAAAACTCATCATATCGAGACCGTCGAGGATCTTCGGCCCGAATGGTTTGAAAATGTGGCCCGCGTAGGCTTAACGGGGGGCGCATCGACTCCCGACCTTATTATAGATATTGTCGAGGGGCGTGTAAAAAATTTCTAGGGGGCAAGGATGATGGTGGAGACAGATACCGGGACACCGAAAGAAAACTCACAGGAGGACATGCAGACCCTGTACGAAACGTCAATGAAAAGCCTTCAGGAAGGTAACGTTCTTAGAGGCAAGGTCATCAATATCGCTGGCGATTCGGTAATTGTGGATGTGGGTTTGAAATCGGAGGGCATAGTCTCCCTCCAGGAATTCCCCCCGAAAGAAGGCGATGCGAAGCCCGTCAGTGTCGACGACGAAGTTGAAGTGATGATCGTCGGCCGGGAAAAGGAGTCGGGTCTGCTCAGGCTTTCCAAAAAGAGGGTCGATGAAAGCAAGACGTGGGAAAGAATCGACAAATCCCTCGAAGATGGCATCCCCCTGGAAGGTCACATCCTGTCCGAGGTCAAGGGCGGATTTATCGTCGATATGGGTATCAACGCATTCCTTCCCCTGTCGCAGGTCGACATCAAACCGGTAAAGAACCCTTCTTCCTTTGTGGGAAGGAACCTGAAGTTCAAGGTCATCAAGTCGAACCGGAGAAAGGGCAGCATCATCCTGTCACGGCGGGTGCTCCTTGAAGAGGAACGGGACAAAAAGAGACAGGAATTCTGGAAGAACGTCAAAGACGGCCAGATCATATACGGGTTTGTCAGAAACATCACCGATTACGGGGCCTTTGTCGATTTGGGCGGTGTTGACGGTTTTCTCCACATAAACGACATCACCTGGGGAAAGATCACCCATCCAAAGGAATACCTGAGGATAGGAGACGAGGTAAAGGTCAAGATCATAGCCATCGATATGGAAAAGGGCCGTGTCTCGATCGGCATGAAACAGCTGAAGACCGATCCCTGGCTGAAGATAGACGAGAAATACCCGGTGGGAACCAGGGTCAAAGGCAAGGTCGTGGGAATTGTCGAGTATGGTGCCTTCGTGGAATTGGAGCAAGGTCTTGAAGGACTGCTTCATGTCAGCGAAATGAGCTGGGACAAGAAATTCAAAAATCCGTCCAAGCTCATCAACAAGGGCGACCCTCTGGAACTTGTCGTCCTGAAGATCGATCTCGAGAAGAAACGTATTTCTCTCGGTTTGAAGCAGCTCGCACCCGACCCTTGGGATGAGCTTGAAGCAAACTATCCGCCGGGTTCGATCGTTAAAGGGAAGGTCAAGAATTTCACGGAATTCGGTATGTTCGTCGGCATTGGCAACGGTATCGACGGCCTCGTCCACATGTCGGAGCTTTCCTGGTCCCGGAGAAAGAAGACCTCCCAGGAACAGCTCAAGAAAGGCGCCACCGTCGACGCCCTTGTCCTCAATATAGACAAGGTCCAAAAGAAATTCTCCCTGAGCATCAAGCGGCTGAAAGAAGACCCATGGAAAGGTGTGTCGAACCGCTATTCAACAGGTGACGTAGTGGAGGGCCACATCACGAGCGTCACCGATTTCGGTGTTTTCGTTGAAATAGAGGAGGGAATCGAAGGTCTCATCCACGTCTCCGAGATGGACGAGCTTCAGGGGAAACAGCCCTCGGAGGTCTTCGGCCTCGATGACAAAATACAGGCCGCTATTCTCAATATCGACGAAAAAGAAAAAAGGATAGCCCTCTCCACCAAGGTCTTGAGGAAGAGGGAAAGCAGGGTTGTGACGGAGGTGCGCGAGGAAAACACGGGCGCCTTCTCCACCCTTGGCGACATCCTTGAGCCGGCGATGAAGAAAAACAGCGGTGAAAATAACGATTGATCCGGGGGTAGGATAAATGACCATCAGTCAGGATTTGCTCGAGATCCTCTGTTGCCCTAAGTGCAAGGGCGACCTTACCGTGACCGCTTCCCCGGAAGGGCTTGCCTGTGATTCCTGCGGCCTCCTTTATCCCATTCGGGACGGCATCCCCGTCATGCTCATCGATGAAGCACTGCCACTCAAGCCCGGCGAGCCAAAAAAATAAGTTCGCGTGATCGCAGATCTCGTCATTATCGCCCTTATAAAGACGTTGCAGCGCTGTTTGAGGGCTCTGCCCGAAGGCGCCAGCCTTGCCACGGGCAGACTGCTGGGAAGAGCGGGCTTCGCCATCCTGCGAAAACGGCGCAACATTGCCATATCCAACATACTCAGGGCCTTCCCGGAAAAGAGCCGGGATGACGCCGGGCGGATCGCACTGAGTTGTTTTCAGAAACTCGGTACGAATGCAATCGAATTATTCCTCGTCCCTTTTCTTCCTCCCGCGGAGGTACCCCGGAGGTTCTCTCTGGAGCCGCAGGACATAGTTGCCCGCACGCTTGGGGCAGGCAGCGGCGTCATCGCCCTGACCTTTCATTTCGGAAACTGGGAGATCATGGGAATCACATCGAAGTTGCTGGATCAGCCCGTGGTGGCCCTGGCCAAACCCCTGAAGAAGCGTGCACGGCTCAACGCGTTTCTCAATAGCCTCCGTGAATCGACCGGCCTCACCATCATTGTCAACGCCAACACTGCAAAGGAAGTTATGCGCCTCCTCAAGAGGAAAGCTATCGTCGCGATCCTGGGTGATCAGCGCGAAAAACGGTCGCGGGGGGTTTTCGTCGATTTTTTCGGTCACAAGGTCCCCACGTCGAAAGGCACCGCCATGATCGGCATGAAGACGGGATGCCAGGTAGTCCCGTGCTACCCCGTGCGAAAAGGGTTTCTGCGCTATACCATCATGTGCGGTGAGCCGCTCGTCATGGAACGCGAAGGCGATATCGAAGAACTGATCGAGAAAAACACACGAAAGATAAACGCCTTTCTGGAAGACATCATCCGCGCGTATCCCGACGAGTGGTTCTGGGTCCACCAGAGATGGGGAAGGAAAAGGAAACAGGTAGGCTCACACTCTCAGTCCTTCCTGCTATAAAACAACTGGTCGATGAACCACCCGAGCTTTGCCGAATGTTCCATCCTGCTGCGGTTTTCTCTCATCTTTCCTATGATCTGATGGCCGGACAGTCGTTCATAGGTCCTCAGGAAGAGCAGCCGTTCCCTGTCGTCGATGGCACGCCCAAAAAGCGTGGCATATTTCCTGGCGAACCTGTCAAGACGCCAGAACATCTTTTCGTAGTCGGCAGGGGTTATCTTCTTACAGTACGCCCGGTCAAAATCGAGAAAGAAAAGCTTCCCTTCAGCGGTTACCAAGACGTTCCTGAGGTGCAGGTCCGGGTGGTACACATCCAATCGGCCCAATTCGAAAAGGCCGACGGCGAGTTTTTTCGACATCCTCAACCGCTCTCTCTTGTTTGCCGACCTGAAATGATCGACAAGGTCATGCGCATTTTCCAGGAGCTCGGAAATGAAGAAAAGGTGCCTTCCGACCAATCCCTTCCGGGACACGAATCCCACGGCAGAGATAACGGGAAATCCTTTTTCTTCAAGGTAAACCGTGATCTTCAGTTCTTCCGCGGCCCGTTTTTCCCCGAAGAACAGTCCCCGGGTAATTCCCCGCAGCCAGCCTCCGTGGAGATACTGCCTGCTAACCCAGGTCTTGCCGTTTAGTTCGAAGACACCGGGAGCCCCCCTGCCCGCGGTTAGCCTGCGATCGGGGTTCCGCACTCTTCCGACAAGCGCCGGAAGATTCACCGGGTCTCCCCGATAGACAGCGCAATACCTGCCCTCTTCTTCTCTCCTGAACCGGATCATTTTCATGATTGTATACGATACGCAGGTGAAAAGAAAGGTTCACTTTTCAGCCTTCATCCGGGCAGATCGATCTCCATCCCGTCCTCAGCCAGCAGGTACGGCGCGTGGAGGACCCCGGGGTAATCGTCCCAATCGGGGTAAAGATGCGTCAGGAGGACACGTTTGGGTTTTGCCTTCTGCACGATCTTGTCGAGAGATGCGAGGTTCAGGTGCCCCTTCACCTTGCGCTCGGGAAAGGCGCATTCAGCGACAAGCATATCAGTTTTTTCACAGATCCTGACAAGATTCGGGGAGAGGCCGGTGTCCCCCGAGAACGTGATCGATCTTTTCTCCTCCAGCCTGACGGCAATGCTCTCAGGGTTGTGGTTTACGGGAACGGTTGTGATGGTTAACCCGAAAAGCTTGATTGAATCATTGACGAGCCTCTTTACCGTCAGTTTATATGACTTTGGTGTTATCCACGGATAGATCGCCCGAAGCCCGCGATAAAACCGGGCAAGACCCTTGCCGCCGATTACGGTCAACGGTTTTATCCGCGGAACTCTCCCATAATTGCAGGCAAAGAAGAAGGTGGAAAGATCAGCCGTATGGTCCACGTGAAAGTGCGTGAGCACCACGACGTCGACATCGTCGACCTCATAACCCCCCCTTTCCAGGAGCCTTCGGACAACCGCCGGCCCCACGTCCACGAGGACATTGACGTCTTTTGTCGTCACCAGATAAGCCGATGACCCCCTCTCAATGCGCGGAATAGCCGTCCCGGTCCCAAGAATGTGAAGTTTCATATAAAGGAAGGATAAAACAGATGGTCCGACAAAATCAATGATTCGGTCTTCTTTGCCTTTCCCGGAAACTCGAAAACCGTTTCTGTTTGGCTGGGGGACAAGGATTCGAACCTCGATAGCAAGATCCAGAGTCTTGCGTCCTGCCGTTAGACGATCCCCCAGAAGGGTTTTCGGGTCCTTATATACAAAGTATATACCGGCCCCTTTGTTAACAGGGTGTCGCAGGACGTGAGCCAAGGCCATAACACATTGAAAAAAAAAGCCGTTTATGGTATGAAATGATCGGACCGATCCGAATTTGTATGGTCGAAAGTCACGAAAGGTCGGAACCAAAAATAGATAAACAACCCGAGGACAGTTAACATGACAGAGCAAGATGGTGCGCCACAAAGCGATTTCATCAGAGAGATAATCGAGAACGATTTGAAGACGGGCAAACACGGGGGCATAGCCACCCGTTTTCCTCCCGAACCCAACGGGTATCTTCACATAGGACATGCGAAGTCCGTTTGTCTCAATTTCGGCATTGCCGCCCAGTACAACGGAACCTGCAACCTGCGCATGGATGACACCGATCCCGCCGGTGAGTCGCTGGAATTTGTCGAATCCATACAGAATGATATCCGCTGGCTCGGTTTCGATTGGGAAGACCGCCTCTTTTTTGCCTCCGATTATTTCGAGCAGCTCTACCAGTTCGCCGTCACGCTCATCAAGAAGGGAAAGGCCTACGTCTGCGACCTTAATGCCGACGAGATCAGGACGTACCGGGGGACCCTCACCGAACCGGGCAAGAACAGTCCCCATCGCGACAGGCCCGTTGAAGAGAACATCGACCTCTTCGCCAGGATGAGGGCAGGCGAATTCGAGGATGGTACCCACGTGCTGCGGGCAAAGATCGACATGGCGTCGCCCAATATCACGCTGCGCGATCCGGTCGTCTATCGGATCAAGCGTTCCGGCCACTACAGGATCGGCGACGGCTGGGTCATATACCCCATGTATGACTTTGCCCACTGTCTTTCGGACTCCATCGAAAAGATCACGCATTCCATATGCACGCTGGAATTCGAGAACAACCGTCCCCTTTACGACTGGTTCGTAAATGAGCTTATTGAAGGGCCCAGGCCCCGGCAGATAGAGTTTGCCCGCCTCAACCTGAGCTACACAATGCTGAGCAAACGCAGACTGATCGAACTCGTTGAAGGTCGTCTCGTCGGCGGGTGGGACGATCCCCGCATGCCCACGGTCGCCGGGATGAGACGGCGGGGCTACACACCCGAAGCCATCAGGGAGTTTTGCGCCAGGATAGGCGTCGCAAAGAACGACAATCTCGTCGATATCGCCCTCCTCGAGCACTGCGTCCGCGACGATCTCAACGAGCGAGCCCCCCGTGCCATGGCTGTCCTGCGGCCACTGAAGGTGATCATCGACAACTACCCCGAGGAACAGGTCGAGGAAATAGACTGCCCGATTCATCCTCAAAAACCGGAGATGGGGACGAGGAAAGTACCCTTTTCACGGATCATCTATATAGAAAATGATGATTTCATGGAAAATCCGCCGAAAAAATACAAACGCCTTGGTCCCGGACGAGAGGTACGCCTGAGAAACTCCTACGTCATCAGGCTGGATTCAACGAAGAAAAACGAATCAACGGGCGAGGTGATGGAATTGCACTGCACCTATGATCCCGACACAAGGAACGCGGCGCCTTCCGACGGCCGCAAGGTCGAGGGCGTCATCCACTGGGTTTCGGCTGAGCACGCCATACCGGCGACAGTCCGCCTCTACGACCGTCTCTTCAAAGTGGCGGACCCGGCCGGCGCAGATGCCGAGTTCGCAACGCTTCTCAACCCCGAATCGCTTGAAACGATACATGGCTGCTACGTTGAATCCTCCCTCGCCTCTGCACAGCCGGAGGACAGGTATCAGTTTGAACGGCTCGGCTATTTCTGTGCGGACCGGAAAGACACGTCACCGGCGAGACCGGTTTTCAATCGTATCGTCTCTCTGCGGGATTCCTGGGCAAAAATAGCGAAATGAAGAAACAGGGTGAGATCTTTTCTGTAATCCTGAGGAGGAACATGAAGTTTGCGTTAACCGTCGCCGCGGCCATTGTGCTTCTCGCATGCGGTATCATCCCTCAGGGTGTTTGCGCCGCGGAGGACAAGCCGTTCTTTGTATTTGCCACCCGGCAGGAGGGCAGAGACATTCTTACCGCACGGGATGAGTTTGTCGAGCAGATGAGTCCCTTTGACAGGTCCTGCCGCATGCGAACCGACAGGGACGTTACGATAAAAGAATACCTGGATTTTGTCTCGAATAACGTTCTCGCCTGGGAAAAAGAAGATGAGGAGAGGATCCAGCCGATAATTGCCGGTATGGAATCGAAACTCAAGCGGTTTGCGCCCTTTTTGCCGGACAGGGTGTACCTTGTAAAGACCACCGGGAACGAAGAAGGCGGTGCTGCCTACACGCGCGGCGGCGCCATCGTGATTCCCCGGGGAATGATCCCGGCAGATCCCGTCACACTTTACAGGCTGCTCTCACACGAGCTTTTTCACATCATATCGCGCAAAAATCCAAAGCTCCGCAACGAGCTTTACCAAACCATCGGGTTCAGGAAATGTCCGCCCTTCGAATTTCCTAAAATGTTCAAAGAACGGAAGATAACAAATCCCGATTCCCCCGTGAATGACCATTGCATAAGCGTGAAGGCAGATAAAAAGAACCTCCTGGTAGTGCCTATCCTTTATTCCAACCAGGAAAAATACTCTAAGGCGCACAGCGAAGAGTTCTTCGACTATCTTCAGGTCGCCTTTCTGGCCGTCGGCCCGGGAGCGGTCAAAGGCGGTAAACCGAATCTTTACAGTGAAGCCGAGCTTGAAGGTTTTTACGAACAGATCGGGAAGAACACCGATTATACCATTCACCCCGAGGAGATCCTCGCGGACAATTTTTCATATCTTTTTTTCGGGGTAACAGAGCTTGAATCACCGGAAGTCATAAAGAAAATGGATAAGGTCTTTCAAAAGGCAAGCCGCAAGTGACGGCATGGCGTAACGCGCTTCGGGGCTTTGCCTGCGAGAATCAATATAGCCTCATCTTGGCGACAGCTTCCATTTACTATAACTGAGGTTTTGAGTGAAAGTTCCGATCGTGGGAACGCGAAAGATATTCTACGGCTGGGTCATAGTGATGGCGTCTACATGCGTAACCTGTACGGGTTTCGGCATCCTTTATTCATTCAGCGTGTTCTTCAAGTCGTGGATACGGGAGTGGGCCAGCTCGAGGGCCGCCTTATCTGCCGTCTTTTCCCTGGCCTTCATCACGTACGGTCTCGTTTCCATAGTCATGGGGTGGCTTACGGACAGATACGGTCCCCGCAGGGTTTTGGCCGCCGGTGGCGTAATCATGGCCGCAGGCGCTTTCCTGACTGCCTTCTGCCATAAAATGGAATTCCTGTTCATAACCTGGGGCATCATGGTCGCTATCGGAGTGGGCACGTGCTACTCTCCGACGGCAGCCACCGTTTCAAAATGGTTCGTTCACAGGAAGGGCATGGCCATGGGTACGATAGTTTCCGGCATAGGCCTGGGAACGCTCGTCTTTTCTCCCCTTTCCGAACATCTTATCCAATCATACGGGTGGAGGACAGCCATATTCGTAGTGGGTCTGATCGCATTGACTGTTTACGTCTTCGCGGCGCTCATCATGCGGGGCAGACCGGAAGAGATGGGGCTCGAACCGCTTCGTGCATCTGCCGGGCACGGGCATGAAAATGGATCCGGTACAACCTATCCGGGAGAGTTTGTCCCCTCGATGTCCGTGTCCGAGGCCATACACACCAGGAACCTGTGGTTTCTGTTTGCCATACACGGCCTGTGGACGATCGGGCTGGCGGTCTGCCTCTCCCATTTTGTCCCTTACGCCACGGACCTTGGTATAAAGACAACCACTGCCGCCGCCATGCTGGGCTCCGTCGGCGCCATGAGTATCCTCGGCCGCCTTTCTCTTGGTGTCCTTACGGAACAGTGGGGGGTAAGACGCTCCATCGTGATAATATTGTCCAGCCAGGCCGCGTCCATGCTCCTGCCGATTATCGGCAGTTCACCCCGGATATTGTGGATATTCGTGCTGGCTTTCGGGTTCGGGTACGGAGGCCTCGCTTCGATTTTTTCCCTGGCCACGGCGGAGTTCTTCGGCACCCGGTCCATGGGTTCCCTCTTCGGCATATTGCTCCTGGGTTCGACCATCGGCGGTTCCGTGGGGCCGCTGCTGGCGGGTTCAGTTTTCGATCTGACAGGATCGTACAGGTATGCTTTTATTTCCTGTGTTATCTTCATGGCTATGGGCATTGCCCTTGCGGCGGGGGTCGAAAAGACAGCCTGAATGATCGACGTTGCCATTCGTTGCATCAGGTGTCGGGTTTAAAATAAGTTTACTGATCAGAGGACAACCAGAATGAGTGAAAGACTTGTCAATATTGGCGACTGGATACAACAATGGAGTGCGATCAGGCCGAATGCGACCGCGATCATAGCCGATGACGTTCCCTGCTCCTACCGGGAGTTGGACCACCGAATCAACAAGCTGGCCCGCGCTCTTATGGGTCTCGGTGTGAAAAAGGGCGATCGGGTGGCCGTGCTGCTTCATAACTGCCGTGAATACATCGAGGTTTTTTTCTCTCTCGCCAAGATGGGGGCCATAATCGTCCCCATCAACTGGCGACTTGCCGTACCTGAGATGGGTTTCATCCTGCGCGACAGCGGAGCAAAGGTGATGATCTTTGAGGGGGAATTCACCGAGAACGTCATTGAGGTGCGCCGGGAGGCGCCGCTGGAATGCTGTATACACTGCTCGCCATACAGAGTCGAAAACCCGGCCCCCGCGTGGGCTTGCGGCTATGAAGCTCTGCTTGCCTCGATGAGCAATCAGGAACTCGAGGTCGAGGAAAGGGCCGGCGATACCGATCCGCACATCATTATGTACACGTCGGGGACTACCGGACAGCCCAAGGGGGCTGTCCTTTCACACAGAAAGACCTTCTTCAACGTGCTCAATGCCGACATTTTCTTCGACCTCACCACCAGGGACCGGATGATCGTGACCCGGCCGATGTTCCATTCGGGGGGATTGATCGTCGATTCTGCACCCGTCCTCTACAAGGGAGGGACCATCATCGTAAAAAGGCGGTTTCGCCCCATGGAGATCCTGGAAACCGCGCAGAAATATCAGGTCACGGTGATGGAACTCCCGGCAACGGTTTATCAGTTTATTCTTAACGAGTGCAACCTCGGCCAATACGACCTCACTTCCGTACGCTGTTGCTTTACAGGCGGCGAGCGGGTCTCCGCCCATCTCCTTCAATCCCTCGCTGATAAGGGCCTTGTAGTCTCACAGATATACGGATTAACCGAGGCCTCCACCATCTTCTGGCTGCCAGGCGAGGAGGCGCGCGAAAGGATCGGGTCCGTCGGCCATCCCATCTTTCACGGCAAGGTCAAAATCGTCGATGACAACGGCAACCCCGTACGCCCGGGAACCAGCGGCGAAGTAATTGTCAAGGGTCCCATTGTTATGAGCGGTTACTGGCAACGTCAGGACCTGACAGACGAGGTTATCAGGGACGGATGGCTGCACACGGGGGACATTGCACGCATGGACGGGGAGGGGTTCGTATACATTATGGACAGGAAGAAGGATATGTACATAAGCGGGGGTGAAAACGTCTATCCCGCCGAGATCGAGAAACTGCTCCTCGCCCATCCGAATGTGGCGGACGCCGCCGTGGTCGGTGTGCCAGATGAAAAATGGGGCGAGGTAGGCAAGGCTTTTATCGTGCTCAAAGATGGCCAAAATGTCGATGCCGACGATGTTCTCCACTTTCTCAGAGATAAACTGGCCAAATACAAGATGCCCCGGTACATCGAATTCATGGATTCCCTTCCCAAGACCGCATCCGACAAAATACGAAAGTACGCTCTGACGAACAATGGGGAAGAAAAGGGGCCCGGCACTGCGGCCAGCCGATAGGCGCGTGTTCTCCACGGTACGGTCGACCGGCTGCGTTTGCCGGAAGATATTATCGGAGGGCCGAAAGGCCTTCCATGAACCTTGATCCCAGGCGGCTATCCGCTCCTATCACGATAGTGCGGAATAACCTGATAATCAAAGGAGAATCCCAAAGAGGGGGGTATCATTCACACTGCTCCCCCTTAATTCGCCGCTCCACTTCAGATTTGCTTCTCAGCCGAAAGCAGACCTTCCCTCATGCTTTTCATGTCAGCTTCGAACTACGCAAAGAGCGTACCGATATAGTCTTGCTGGGTAGCACCCGGCTTAACCCAGACTTTAGAGTGCGGATCAACCGCCCAATAGGAGTATTAATACAACTATCCATAATAAATGTCTCATCACAATCCCTCCCTTTGATGCTTACTAACTTCAGGGGAATAAAGGATCGCTTAATTCGGTTTCCTTTCCCAAGGGACACACTTTGTCTCTTAAGACACGGAAAATATCGAAGATACTATTGTACATAGTCTTCATTATATCATACCTTCAACTACCGAGGCTTTCTCGCCGATCCCTGATATACCCATAACCCGGCTAATATCAGCCGTCATGGGCTTTCTGTGATTGATGAGGATTCCTGATATTTCGTCCTATCGTGACAAAAACACCCGCCACTAGCTCCCGACTGTCAGGCTCCAGTCCATCGAGAGGCTCCCGAATTATGCTCTCCCTGCTTCATCCCGCAAGGTCAAAGCCCTTGAAGCCATAAATAAAACCCTGAACGGTATTCTACTTGATATTTGCAGTGGGGATTTCAGGCAATGGAAAAGGGGTCGCGCTATCGTGCGACCCCTTCACTGATTTGGCTGGGAGACGAGGATTTGAACCTCGATTCACGGAGTCAGAGTAGGGAGCTGCTAATGCAAAGCGAGTATGCACAGGTAACGGTAAGTAAATAACGTACTTTAAATATTCAATATTTACACCAAACACCTTTTGCCGATGGTTCACCTTGATTGATCGTTTTTACTTATAGCTTTAGAAGATTTTGGCAAATTTTTGGCAAGAATATATGCTCGTCGAATCCAAGGACTTGTCTATTAAGATATATGTGGTTCACTTCGGCAAAATCATAATGATAGTTCACGCAATGAAAGCCGCTCCGCCCTCACTCAATAATTCGCTTTAACGATCTTACCTTAAAGTGCTTGCCCCGTTTTGGGGTTATGTCCTTTCTGGACAGGCCTAATAACAAAATATCGATTTAATTTTCTAAATCTTAGAAAACAGTTTTGTCGAACATTGACCTTAACACCAATGAGGTTCAAATGGGTATGAGTACGGCCGGGTTTTCGCCAGCCCGCTTTTATATGCACCCTTTTACAGTACATGAAGATTCAAAAGGAGGAAACAGGAAATGCTAAACACCGAATCGACTGACGTTGAACACAGAGTCATGGAAAATTGGTATCGTGAATCGGAAATAAAATATGACGTGAATTACGCCGAACCGAGCTTTGCAGATCTAAAGTTTTTTCGCGACCTAATGAAAGAGACCGCATACCACGAAGCCGGCCATCTTGTGGCGAGAATGTTCACAGACCTTGAGTTTTCCCACGTTCAACTCCTGTCAATTATACCAGATAAAGTATACAACGGGCGAATGAGATGCGAACGGCCATATACCGAACTTCTTCTTGAACAGATGCCGGGGCAAATACAGAGAGCGCAGGGTTATTGCTTGCTCCTAGAATTACTTGCGGGTTACGGCTCCTTGATGATCATGGAAGGCCCAGAATATGAAACACTTTGGGACTATTTTTATGACGAATTAATGATAGACGAAGAATATTACGAGGAAGGCACCGACCTGTGCCGGGCCGATCGGATAGCCAGTATCCTGTCACGACCCTATTTTTCGAAGGACCGGATATTAGGCATGACCGCACAATGGACCCTGGAAATGCTGAGAATCCCCGCTATATGGAACGCGCTCAAGGCTATAGCGGAAATGCTGATATCCAAGGGCGAAATTACCACTGATGGAAACGAGGAAGTTTTTTTCAATATGCGAGAAGACTTCAACGTCCCGCAAGTTCTGAAGATGACCAAATGGTCCCGGCGTATCTATGGAAAATGAGACGATGATATTATCCTTTAAAAAAAGATAACACCCTGAACTTCCCATGTCTCTATGCGCATTTTGCGTTTCAACATCTTGATGGATAAGCTTAACCTTTAGACCAGCATCACAAAAGCCACCAATTACAATTTCAAAAATTTCAAATTAAATTTTATCGGACGGAGGTGATCCTATGATTGTACGTTGAGAAGCAACAGGTTCGCGGAAAAAGGGTAAGGCCAGCTCTCAGGCGAGAGTTTGGCCTTTTTATTTCACGTAACGCCATCATTATTTAAAAAAAGGAGATTTATTATGAATATTCCAAATACTGGTAATGAACCTTACAAAAACTCGGTAATTCCCCCAATGGAACATATGCAGTATACCGGGGAAGACAGCAGTTCCGTTACAGAACTTTCCTTACTACCAGTTTTCGATGAGGAGGATGAGAGGGTCATTCAAACCTGGTTCCAGCAAATAGAGAATCCCGACAAGAACAATGAAGTTCCCATAGAAGATTTTATCTCCGAAGGTATTACGCTTGTAATGGGACTATCTGCCGATGCCAACCAGTTGATAAATAGGGCAAACAAGAGTTTCGCAGAAAAAGCGATTGAGATCGGCAAGGTATGCATCAGGCTCAAGAAATTGATCAGAGGTTTTCAAAAACCGTGGGGAGTATGGGCGGAGGAAAATTTACCTTTCGTCGCCAAGCGCAATCGCGAAAAATATATGTTGCTTGCCAGCCGACCTGATTGCTGGCCTTTCAGTTTTTTGGGAGTCGACAGGTTGGAAATGCTCTGCTCTGTGACGAAAGAGATGGAAGGTCAAGACCGGATTGGGGACCTCTTAAGGAAATATAACATAGGTTTTGATGATACGGCGGAAATCAATTTATCCCAATTCAAGACAATGATTGACATTGCGATCAGCAATGAAAGGCTTATAAAAAATGGACTGACAGTCGCTCTTGGCCTTGTTGAAGAAACCGTCAGAAGCGGAATCCAATTTGACGCAAATTTAGTTAGTGTCCGTCCGGAAACCCCTGTTTTAGGGCGGACACTATCTAGCTCGCACGGCGAGCGAGAGGGGGAGGCTCCACGGGCTTTCGCGCAGGGATGCGGGAAGACGAGGGTCGTTTATCTAGTGTAGTGTCTCATAATTA